>CAZDEC010000030.1:14026-34937 GCA_964504295.1 uncultured Thioalkalispiraceae bacterium | reverse complement strand
AAAAAGAATTTTTGAAAGCTTGTAAAGTTACAGCGAAAAAATGTTTGGTTGAGGGTACGCCTGAACATTTCCATTTACAGTTTAAATAAGAGTATTCTACCATGACTAATACACGCAATATGTTTCTATATTTAACTGCAATTATGTTACTCATTGCATGCAACTCTGGTTACAAACCAGAAACAGCAGCTTCAGGTGGTTTGGTTTCTAAACCAATGAATAAAGTATTGCATGATGATGGAATACTTAAGTTCAATTCAAAAAATCTTTATAAAAGTGATACTTTATCTATTATCTTACCTATTCCTCATCCATGCGAACTGGCGATTAAAGCACCCAATGGAACATGGTTTTATCTGCATGTTGAAAATGAAGGTGATACTGAAATGCTTATGCCAAAAGTAAAGTTTACAGTGTTAAAAGAACTCAATTTAGATACTGGTAAACTTGAAGCACGTTATTGGGATGATGGTAAAGCAATGCGGGGTAAGGTGTTTGTTGAAACAGGAGCATATTTAATTTACATGGCGAATAATCTTGAAACTGAACCTGACAATACGTTGCATTTCTCATCATTAATCCAATATACCGATAAAAATAAGCCAAACCATTGAGAAATGCTATTTCTAAAAAAAACACCTTTTGTGTATGAAGAAATGATGGCTGTTGCTTAATTATGGTGTCCGGGAAGTTGGGGGAAGTCCAGACCCTTACGGATCTCCACGAATTTCCTCATAAATCTCCCGCGTATTCATTTATTTCTCTACGTGTTAATAAATCAGCGGCAGAGAATAGGGTTTGCCAGCCTAAATAACTATTCGATAAAACATCTCTATGTTTATAAGCCTTGTAATACTTGCATTCAACCATATATAATAGCTAGTGTAGTACTTTAGGTTAAATAGCTTATACTACACAAAAATACATTTCATCCTAGGTTCTTGTCAGTAGCATTCATTGTTTTCTCCTGTTAATTATCTCGCAAGATTTGTAACACATTATTTATATTTTATACATTATTGAGGTAATTATTATTATGGCAACAGGAACTGTTAAATGGTTTAACGATGCAAAAGGTTTTGGCTTTATCACTCCAGAAGATGGTAGTGCTGATGTTTTTGCTCACTTTTCGGCTATTGCAAGTGAAGGTTTTCGTTCGCTGGCAGAAGGGCAACAAGTAACATTTGATACTGAGTCTGGCCCAAAGGGACCACAGGCTACAAACATTAAGATCTAATTGTTTTTTAGTTTATGTTTTACTGAAGCCCCGTGATATATCGCGGGGCTTTTT
This sequence comes from uncultured Thioalkalispiraceae bacterium, assembly GCA_964504295.1. Taxonomy (GTDB): domain Bacteria; phylum Pseudomonadota; class Gammaproteobacteria; order UBA6429; family Thiohalophilaceae; genus SZUA-37. The sequence continues at coordinate 33,646 of CAZDEC010000030.1, read as the reverse complement.
TATTTTTAAAGTACGTAATACATGATCGTAAAGTAGAGGGTTACAATACCTGCCAATACAAACAAGTTCCATATGCCGTGAAGGGAAATAAAACTTGGATCCTAACTTCTAGCGCAACAATTTATTCATCGCCTCGAAAGGAGATTTTGAATAAAAAATAAAAGGGGCCGGTTGATGGCTCGCCTGAACATTTTCATTTACAGTTTAACTAGAGTATTTTTCCATGACTAATACACGTAATATGTTTCTATATTTAACTGCAATGGTATTACTTGTTGCATGCGATTATGGTATAAGCCAGAAACAGCAACTTCAGCTGGTTTAGTTACTAAACAAACGAATAAAGTCTTGCATACTGATGGCATACTTAAATTCAATTTAAAAAATATTTATAAAAGTGCATTGATATTTTGAAAACGGATCCTGATACCAATCCCCTCGACAAACTTCCACTTCTTCTCAAGAAGAATCTGGATAAAAACCTTTGTGTTTGTAATGACGTTCACAGGATGGATATTATCAACATCATCGTCAATGGCGAAGCGACGGTAGAATGGAAGCGGTGAAAAAGCAGACTTATTTCATGATGGGAAGCGGCTGTTGTATTCAATAGGTAAGTGGGGGCAGAATACAAATGCCTCTTTATTGTATTCGCCCCTTTTACTTTTTGGATATTACAACTTATCCGCTTCGTTACTTAAGTAAGCAGCAACACCATCCGGCGTGGCGGTCATGCCTTTATCTCCCTGGTTCCAGCCTGCTGGGCAAACTTCACCGTGTTCTTCGGTAAACTGCAGTGCGTCGACCATACGGATCATTTCGTCGACGTTTCGACCTAAAGGAAGATCGTTAACTACTTGATGACGTACCATACCGTTGGTATCGATAAGGAATGAGCCACGGAATGCGACGGCACCGTCGGGTGTTTCAACGTCATAGGCTTTACAGATTGCATGCGTCATATCGGCAACCAGTGTGTAGCCAAGCTGGCCGATTCCGCCATCTTTAACATCGGTGTTGCGCCATGCGTTATGGGTAAAGTGACTATCGATAGAAACACCGATAACTTCAACGTTACGTTTTTTAAATTCTTCAAGACGGTGATCAAATGCAATCAATTCAGACGGGCAGACAAAGGTAAAATCCAGTGGGTAGAAAAACACAACGGCATATTTGCCTTTGATTGTGTTTTTAAAGTTATAGCTATCGACAATTTCACCACTGCCTAAAACGGCGGGTGCTGTAAAATCGGGTGCTTCACGGCCTACGAGTACGCTCATGTTATATTCCTTACTATTATTAATGATAATTTGGGATTTAAAAACTGTGCTGATCCTAGCGGTATAGCAGGAATATCTCAAGGCTTGAATAAAGAATAAAATAATACCAGTAATATTTACAGGTTAATATAATTACAGATTACTTTAACTTGGTTAAGGCACTAACCGATGCTACTGTTTTAAGAAGGTCTTGCAGAGAAACTTCGTTAAAAAGTTTAATATCATTTAATGTAAACACCCCGGCCATTTCTGCCCAACCATAGGAGGCTACATTAAATTCAGTGAATGTTTTTTCTGTTATTTTTCGGGGCAAACAGAATATTTTTTTATTTTTGAATAATAAGTTGTAAGGCATATTTGTATTGTGCAGTTGATGCAGATAAGCCCAGCATTTTCCCCACTCGTTAAATACTCTACAATAGACAGGGTAAGGTTCCTTTCCGCCATTGTGTATCGCATTTGTTGAAAAAATAGCAACGGGAATTGTTTCTAAAAATAACTGGAAGTGTAAGTGATTTACCGATGCCCCTGCACCAATTGAATTATAGGTTATAACGAGTTCGGGTATTTTTATGGCATAAGTTTGTTGTAAGTCGAAAATATAGCTTAATGTGTCACTTGTTAAGTATTGATTAAGATGCTGAGTTTTGTCTAAAACCAGTAAAGTATGATATTCCACAAAGGGAAACTTATTATATAAAAGTGACAGCGTGCGGCCGTTAATATTGCCTTCGGCAAACATTTCCTTTTTTAAAAAAGCTTTATCAAAATGAAAGCCGTCGGGGTTAAATGCTGTATTTAGGACTATATTTTTAATGGAGCTCATTCGTGCTGGGCGGAAAGAGCGTAGTTGATTGTAGTTAATAAGATAAGTTGCCGTTTTGTTACAGAGTTTTTTTATTTGTGTGGCTTGTAGATTATTAAAACCGATGGCCATTATTTTTTTCATCACCATAATGTCATCGGCGGCATCATTGGGCTGTTGACCTTTATTGATGCATTGTAGGTAATGTTCTTCAATGTAGCTAAAAGAGTTAGTGAGAAGTACTTTGTTTTTATTGAAAAATTCAGGGTATTGAAGAATATTGGCGCAGGCTAAAATAAAAGTGCCGGATGTTTTATATTGCAGTATATTTATTAGCCCATCTTCAAAAGCCTGTTTATAGTGTTCAGTTGAAGATAATACCTGTTCAATGTTTAGCATAGATGAGTATTTTTTATCATTATCGAGTACAGATTAAAGGCTGTAAGCTACTTTGTCTAGTCATGATATTGTAAATTTAAACAGTAATATATTAAAGAGTGGTAGAATAAGATATGCTAGCCCAGTAATACAAGGGTGTGATACTGAATTACCTGGAAGGAGAATGTTGGTTAGTATTCGTTTATAAGTAAATGCAGCATAGAGTTTTTGTATAAAATTATGAATATAATATCAATTTCAGGTTTTAGTGATCCGTTTAGTTCAATAACCCACTTATTGGCGGCCTTTGTATTTTTTATATTGGGTATTAGGCTAATACAATTTTCTCGAGGTCGCTGTATCCAGGTTATTTCAATTAGTATTTTTGTCTTTACTGTTGTTTTTTTACTATCGATGAGTGGCGTATTTCATTTACTCGAGCATAACTCAGCAGGACGTAATGTTTTACAGCGTCTGGATCATGCTGCAATTTTTGCCTTGATTGCCGGTACTTTTACACCGGTACACTGTATTTTATTTAAAGGTTTCTGGCGCTGGGGGTTCTTGTTTATTATCTGGACATTGGCCATTGTAGGTATTACCTGGAAGTTGATATTTTTTAATGAGATGGCAGAGTGGTTAGGCCTACTTTTTTATCTTGGTTTAGGTTGGGGAGCAGTTTTTTCGGCCTACCTTACCCATCGGTTACATGGCTATAAAATTATACGGCCACTTATTTTTGGCGGTCTAGCTTATACAGTGGGAGCTAGTTTTGAATTTTTGCAATTCCCTATTCTTATTTATGGAATTATCGGTCCACATGAATTGTTTCATATCGCGGTGCTTGCCGGTATTGCCTGGCATTGGCAGTTTGTGAAGAACCTGATCAAACTTGAAGTTAATATATAGAGATTGCAGTACAAAGCTGACATAAGGAAAAAGTAGCATCTTATAAATGTATCAACTAATATAGCCAGTTTTTTAAAACATGATTGATTAATAGACCGAATAGAATCATATTAGTTAATATCTAAACCTATTACCCTATTGCAAAAGGGTTCATTTAGTATTAGGTTGTAATGAGTATATATAACTTAGCCCTTATTTTGTAGGGCTCTCCTGGTGTAATAAGGAATATAACTATGGATAGATTCAAACACCGTTTCAGTACCGCTATTTTTATAACTGTAGTTGCTAGTCTCTACACATTAGTCGCTGGGTGTACACTAATTAAGGTTGTACCTATTCAATTGGCTCGTATTTCTCAAATGGAGTCGTACACTCAAACCTTTGACATCGATATTGAAACGGCAGATGACAGTACTATTAGCGATAATAAAAAGCATCGTTTAAGAGTTGCAGAACTTGATAGTGTATTAATCGACCTTTTAGGTACTAATAACTGGCAACATCTTAAAGATTTGTATGGAAGCGCCCAACTTGTAAATGATTTTTTAGACAAAAAAATTGTTATGAAGGGACATATGATAAATACTTTTTACCTTGACCCGGTTAAAGAGCATGAGCGTGTTCTTATTGAAGGTTTTGGTCGTTTTTTTATAATTCATAGAGAAACAGGAGATATTTTATTATCGGGAGATGCGCGTATTATTCCTGATTATTATCCATTGACAGATTTTGAAGAAGGATTAATTAAACTTAAATTGATGTTCTATATAACACGTATACCAAAACGTAATACAAGTTACCATAAGACTAATATTGTCTATAATATTAAATTCAATAATAAATTTAAAGAACAGAAAGTATACGCAATTGATTATTCTGCTACGCATGAAATGCTCCTGCACCGTCCTCTTAATAATTCTAATAATAAATTACAACGAATAAGTTCTCTTTACTTTGACAGTCGTTATGCAGGTGCGAAATTAATTGACTTTAATGGGCTCGCTGTTATTAAAAATAATTATGATGATATGGTTCGTGAATTTGAAAAGCCACGCGAAGCCGGATCACAGGGGGAGCAATATGAGTAATGCAAAGGACAAACAAAAAACAGCTGAAGCAAAAGAACAAATTACTGGTATAAACGAACCACGTCGCAGGTTGGAAGATCGATTTGATGAGTTACATAATATAATGCAGGCTGACTTAAAGCAAAAATCAGAGAGAGAAGCTTTTAAAGCGATACATGAAATCCAGGAAAAAGTGCTTAAGTGGGCTGATAGTCAATTAAAAATACTCAAAATGGCAGTATCTATTGTGCTTGTTGCTCTTACAGCAATGGGGCTTGGTGGTTATTGGAAATACGATGAGATTACAAGCAAGCTTGATACGCGTTATGTGAATTTTGAATCAAAGCTTGATATAGCATCTGAACTCGTAAATAGTAAGATTAAAGAAACTCAAGAAAAACTTAAAAAGTTTAATGAAGATTTAAATGATCAAGTTAAAAATGCTAAAGATTTGGTCAAGGAATTAAACGCAAAAGAAAATCTTGCAGCTATTAAAAAAATACAAGATTCAATTGATGAATTATCAACGCTAAAGAACTCTCTAAAAAGCATTTCACGTTCAGTTATAAAATTAACATTACACTATAAAACAAAAGATTTTTCAGCTAGCTCAAAAGATCTTGAAAATATATCATCATCGCTATTTAAACGTGGTTTTGTACTTAGCCCAGAGCAAGTACTAAATCTTCATTCAAATCGTTCAGAGATTATTTATTATAGTCCCATTACGAAATCTGCAGCTGAAGAAATTAAAGATTCGTTACAGGAATTTTACTCTAATATTAAAACTAAAATGGAACCATCAGATATTCCTGAGGCGCCAAACAGGATAATAATTAAAATAGATCCCACCTCAAAAATTAAAAGTTAAGATAGGGCGGAATTTATTGATTGAATAAAAGTAGAATAAATAATGACTATTATTTAAAATAAATTTTCATTGCTGTCCCATTAACTTTAAACCCCTGCTTTGAATATAGAAAGTCTGGTCATTGCGACCGATAGCGCGCAATGACAAATTCACACCCATTTCATGTCCAAGTGTTAATGTTTGCTTTTACTGCTTAAATATACCTCATGAAAACATCTTATTCATAAGTTAACGGGACAGCAATGATAAATTTTATTTATTGTAAAGTATCTTGATCTTGTAAAGCTTGATTTTTTGTCTCCGAATTGCATTCAATCAAATATTTTTTATAGCACAATTCGGTGACAACCTATCATTATGCTTATTACGATTTAACGAGAATAGAGGGTAATCTCAGGTTTCGCTTCGGTAAAAGAATAACCATGTGTTGATGTTAGCTATTCTTATAAAGTGGGTAGTTGCAAACCTGGATGATTAATACTTGTCAGAATTTATTTTTTCAATCTCGGTATTTAAGTTGTAAGCCTTTTAAAAAATTACGTAAGACCTGATCTTGGCAGACACGAAAGTTTTTATGTGATGGCTTACGAAAGAATGCGCTTAGCTCGTGTTTGCTAAGATCAAATTCTACCGCATTCAAAATATCTAGAGTTTCATCTGCTTTTAAATTTAGTGCAATTTTTAATTTAGTGAAGATAATATTATTAGTTAACTTTTTTTCGGGTTCAGGTTGCCCGCCTTCTTTTTTACCACGTTTATCATTAATAAAGCCATTTAAGAAAATAGCGAGTACAGTATCCGTACATTCTTTGTACGATGAGTCGTCTTCCTTCTTTAGTAGGTTACTAATTTGCTCGCGTGTCGCTTCATAGCCTGCTGCACCGAATATGGTAATCATTTTAGTATCATCAAAATCAAAGATATAACGGATACGGCGTATAATGTCGTTATTAGTCATTTATGTTGCCTGTTTAACTTTGGGTTAAAGAATTGTAGTTGCTAATAGAGGGAGAGCCATTAAAAGAGACTTGAAGTTTATTTACTTTTATCATCATCTCTTAACTCACGTTGTTTTGCTCGGCGCTTATTTCGTTCTTGTTGATTTTCAATAAAAGCCTTTAATTCTTTTTCCGCCCATTGGGTTGCCTCTAATTCAGTTTCAAAGCCAGTTTTTCGTTTAGATACAATGGTTTTCCTTGCGGTTGCTTGCCTGACAATTTCAACTTTCCAGTTTTTTCTGTTCTTGGCGACTCGATAACTGTATTTTCTAGGATTTACCATCTTTTACTTTCCAAGTGTTATTGAAATTTATATAAGTAGTAATAGTAGCACGAATCGAAAATTGATGGTTGTAATGTGTGTATTTTTTTATTTTAGGTGTTAGAACACTGTTATTTTCATGAGGCTGGCGTATTCAGGTTGCTTCTGTTCTTTTATTTACTCAACTATAACCTAGCAGACGATGATGTACTACAGCATCTGAAACTTTCGCTGGGTTTCGCATTTATTGCCTAGAAATCAATATTCGTTAATGAGATGAAATAGTGGCAAGGATTAGTTTTTATCCTTGGCCTAGCCTTGAATATTTACAATTCCTCTTTACTATGTTACCACGCGTTCAATATAAACAACGTAATTTCATATATGTAATGCTTGCCTAGGGAATCGGTTTTATCATTTTTATGATGACTGTAGATGTGCCAATGTATTATTCACGTTGGCAACTAGATACAGCGATGGGCGTTGAGTACCTTTCTATTTTTGATGGTTTACTGGATACAGGAAAAAGTTGTATTGTAAATTTTGACTGGACAATATGGCGCGAAGAAATTCCCTGGATGACATTATATTTTTCTGTGGCCGCATGGATTAGCCTTGCTTTACCTCATGCTCCCGTTATTACATCTAACTGCCGAACTATTTATAAACCGAACTAAAATTATTTATTCTCTCTGTATTTGTATAGAGTGCTACTTAATATTTTATAGAGAAACAAAAAAAGCACCGGGATCCGGTGCTTAATATAGGATTATGAAGATAGAAAGAAATCTATTTTGAAATCCGATTATTGGTTGGAATATTTTTATTCAAAAAAGTCTTCAGCAACTTTAAGATTGATAAGGTAAGTAGATGCACCTTCGATACCAAAGTCGTTATCATTTACCAAAAATAGTTCGTGGTCATTCAGAATAGCAACGCCTTCAACTTTTGATGGTAAAGCCCCTGGCTTTAAGTCAGTGGCAGAATCCAGAGCCAGTTCTTTTTCCATTGGTGTGATATCTGCAGTGTTTAAATCAACTTCTTCTAATGATGGCGAAGTTACAACATTATCCCATTGGGTATTAAGAATATTGCTGGCATCGTCAAGTGTTACCTTGAATAGTTTGGTTGTTTTACTGATACGTTCAAGAATGATTAATTTGTTATCACCATAGGCAACCATTTCGCTAACTTTTACCTTGCTTTGTTTGCTCGTATTGTCAGCAAGGAAAGAATCAGGCGTGTCTATAACATATACATATTCAGCAATGACTTCTTTATTTTTCAGATCCATTTTAAATAATCGAACATTACGTGATTTTTTATAAGCCGATTTACCAGGATTTGCGAGTGGACTTTGCATAATGAAATAAATAAAGTCCTCATTTGGTGATACAGCAATCGACTCAATGCCTCTGTTAAGTTTTCGTTTGCTTAATATTTCTGGGAGTAGGCCTGTAACAGGGTAATTTGCTTTGCTCAGTTCATCTTCGATACCAGCGGGAACCAGTCGTTCTAAAATTTCACCTGTTGCTGAAACATGTACCAGGCTTGGTGCATACTCGTCACTTATCCAGAAGCTACCATCAGATAGTCGTACCATGGCTTCAGTATCTAATCCACTTGCATCAAAGCCAAGCGTATTACCTTTGTTGTCATATGCATTTTCTGTCGCCATTGAAGTGAATGGATTAGGTAATCCTGAAATTTGTTTTCCATTTGAATCTTTTAACTGGATTACCTGTGTAACTACCCAGCCCTTTTTGTGTTGCTTCTGCAATTTAAAAATGGAAGGAGCATAGTTTAAAACGGGAAATATTTTACCCTTTTTACAAACATCGCCACCAAAAACACTTATATCATCTTTGCATTTTACATTAACGCCACGGTCACCAACCGTATAAACGGTATTACTGTCGTCACCTGGATAATGGAATGCACCGCTGCCTATTCCAGTACTGAATGTCAGTGTCGTATTGTAATTAATTCCATCCGAAAAATTTACGATGTCCAGAGGTCTAGAAAATACTTGTGATTTTAGTCTTGATGCATGATGTTTGGAACCTGAAGCAAAGGCGTGAGTAGATGTTAGTGCTAACACAACCGCTGCATAGCTTGCCAAACGTGATATATGGATAATCCGGTTTAGTTGAGATTCTGGTGTGGCAGAATTTTTTAAAGATATTTTCATTTCATTAATCCTGTATATAAATAAGTATAATTTTTTTAGTTTTGTTTTTGACATTGAAAATAAGCCAACAAACAAACGGTGTTTATTTTATTTAGAGAGCCGTTAATATACTTAAGGGATATGACAACATTATTTCATGGGAATGAATAAAATATTACAAGTAAGTTTGAAAATAAAAATATTATTTGTGAACTAAGTCTACAAAATGAGAAGTAAATATTTACACGTAATGTTGTTGTCATGTAGCTATGTTGTAATTTAGGTGTAAAAACTTAAGGTTATTACTGATGATGAATTACTAACGCCTAGTTACGTTTGCTTTATATTTGGAAATTTATTACAAAATAATGGGAGATTGGCAATGAGAAGAATGTATGTTAAAGGTTTTTTCCTGAGTTTAGTTTCAATTTACACTCTGTTTTTTGCCAATGTGTATGCAGCATGTGACTCTAGTTTACCCGCGGTTGGAACAAGAGATGATGTTCTAATTGTCGTCAATGATAATTCGCTTGATTCCTGTGCAGTAGGCAGTTATTACGCATTAAAACGGGGTTTAGGTAAAAATAATATTGTCCATATAAAGTCGCCCGCCTCTTACTATTTAAGCTGGACTGAATTCAAAATAATGCGCGACCAAATTATCGCCTTTATGCAAAAAAATACATTTAACGACCCAACGGTAACACCTGTAAACTGTCCGACTTCGAGTGAGTCACCAAGATACTGTCAACAAAGTATGGATCAGATTCGTGTACAGACTAAAATTAAATATCTAGTCACTACGCGTGGTGTACCATCACGGGTTGTTGTTGATGGTTCTACTCTTCTTGCAAAGAATGGCCCTACGTCAATCGATAATTATTTACGTCATTGGCTTGTTAATTATTATTCTCGTGATGTTAGTTTTAGTTCTCTTAAACGAGCGAAAGCATTTTCTGATGGTCGAGGTATGCGAACGGTTAATCCGGCAATTGATGATGAGTTAATTATTGGTCGTATTGATGGGCTCGATATAGCAAGCGCAAAAGCCTTGGTTGATCGTGCGATGTTTGCTGAGGAAAATGGTATTTATGGCAAGCTTTATGGTTCTAAGTTTGGCAGTACTGATGGTCGAGCCGTGTGGAATAATTATGCTCAACCGGGGAAATACGTTTATGGTGATGTTTCTACAGGCTGGCAATATCAACACGGAATATTTGGAAATATTGATAACGTAATAAATCCTGCAGAGAATGCCGTACGTCTTGAACAGAATCTAAGTTGCCTTACGCACATTGATAGCGCAGCTGGTTCTACAGCTGGGAAATCTCCCCAGCAATGCGTGGTTAAATTAACGCGTGGTGCCGATGCTCCTCCTGGTGCATCATGGTCTCGTCAACCTCTTGTTGATAATGCGCTTGTTTATCTTGGATCATTAGACGGCCAGGCCACAAATGGTAGTTTTACTGGACTTATGAACTGGCGGCGCAATACCTCATGTTCAGAAACTCTTTGTAAAAATACTGTTGATCCTGCTACTTGCAAGCAAAATTCAAGTGATGTTTATAAAGAAATAAATACCCAGTGCGCAGGTGTGGCGGATGGGTTTATTGGTTATAACTTTCAGTCCTTCCCGGTTTCTTTTTTAGCCGTGTGGCCAACCGGCTGGTATCAAACAACCGCTGATACAGAGGAGAACTGGCGGCATGCTGGCGGGGGAGATATCAACAATATGGCATTCCCAGATGTAGTCTCAGGTGATAGTGCGGATGGAGATGGTATGAGCCTCTGGTTTAAGAATACAGATGAAGTTAGTAACCCACAATGTGTGTCGGATATAACTTTAACAACGCTAAATAACTGCACTAGCGCACGACAAATAAAGTCTTTTGTTAATAGCACAGTATTTCCAGAAAAAACATATTCCACTTTACAGCCACAGAAATATCGTATTTCTTTTAAGTATAAATTAACTAACGTTAAGTCAGTCCCAGTAAGTCAATTGAGATTTAATGTAAGACTATTTGTAAAAGAGACGGCTGATAAGAATTTCCAGGTTAATTATGGTCTTAAATACTTCAACCTTGTTGCTGATGTGGCAAGTCATGTTCTTCCCGAAGGAAGTACAAACTGGGTTGAGGTCGAAACATTTTTTACTCTTGATCCATTAAAACATGCAGCGGCACGTAGTAATTGTCAGTCTCGTGCTGGTTGTACAAAAAGGGTTAATGCTGCATTTTTATCAGCAGCATGGAATGGTTCATATGATGGCATAAAGATTCGGCTACAAACCAGTGGGAAATTTTCCGGTGCGATTGGTATTGATGATGTTCAAATACAGGAAGTTAATTCAGGCACACAGCTTGCTTTAACAAATCCCTCTTTTACTCAAGGCCATGAGCAGGTTGCTGCCGGTGACCATGCGGCAAATTTCTTAAGCCGTCTGAATGGTACGGCATTTTGGGGCAGTATGAGTCACCATCAATCTAATGGTCATTCATTTGATAAGCATCCTCTAGAAACGATGCTTTATTTTATGCGTGGCTTACCTTTAGGCGATGCTGTCTGGTTCGCTGAAAAATATAATAGTGGTGTATTGTATGGTGACCCGTTGTACTCACCTATTGCGGTAAAGTTTAATTATATCACCGAAAATAAATACGACTTTGTGCTTAATAGCGTTGGGTTGTCAGCTGATGCAGTCAATGGAAATAACAGCAGCATTGTTTCAACAACTTATGCTGTCGATTATTGCAGTGGTGGCGATTTCATCATTTGTGACAAGAATACGAGTTGGCAGTCAGCAAACATGACGGGGACGGGTGGGAAACGTAATATTTCCTTAGGTACTCTTGATACGACATCATTTGTTGCCGGGCAAATAACTTTGCGCTTGGCTGTTACTAGTAACAATGTTAATACGGCTATGACTCAGACTTTTTATGACTACTATCCCATTGTTGTAGCAAATCAAATATCTGATTTTGATTCTGATGGGGTAAGTGATGTTGTCGAACTACAGAAAGGTATGAACCCCACTAAGAGTGATACTGATGGTGATGGTGTTAGTGACGCAGATGAACTTGCATTGGGAACGAACCCGCTGGTTGTTGATACCGATGGCGATGGATTGAATGATGGTACAGAATTGAGACTCGGTACCGATCCATTAAGTGACGATACGGATAGAGATGGTATGCCCGATGGCTGGGAAGTTACTTCAAGAGTTCTGGATCCATTAATCAATGATGCCGCTTTGGACTTTGACAATGATGGTCTAACGAATCTGCAAGAATTTAAATATAGCACCAATCCTGGACTACCCGACACGGATAAGGACGGTATTAATGACGGCGAAGAAGTTGCAAACAAAACCAATCCAATACAAAACAAGGATCGCGATTTAGATGGTATGAGTGATGATTGGGAAAAAATACGGGGTACAAAATACTATCGCGATGATTCGCGTGATGACCCCGATGGCGATGGGGTTTCAAATTATATTGAATATCATTATTTAACCTTGCCGCAAGATAAAACATCGACGCCTGTTGTAAAGACCATTTATACAAATTCGCTACAGGGTAGTGATGCTACTGGTGATGGAAGCTTGAATAATCCCTATGCATCATTATACAGTGCTATGCAAGTTGCTAAAGCGGGAGATACGATTCAACTAGCTGAAGGTAATTATAACGAGCCTGGTTTGTTTGTTTTTTCTAAAATGGTAAAAATTCAAGGAACAGCTAACCGCAAAGTTACATTAAATTTGGACCGCTTATATGTTTATCAGATTAAGTGGGGTGGCTTTAATGGTATCCAGTTGAATATTAATAATGTTTTTAACTTTATTATTGGACGAAACATGTTGTTGCACAATGTTGAGTTGGCCTTAAGCGCACCATTGTTATTGAATAAAGATACCCGGCTAATACTCGACCATGTTTTAGTAACAAATAAAGGTACTGCTACTGCGATAACGTCAATAAGTCTATCGGCTGCTACTCGTACAGAACTCGTTATCACTAACAGCACGATTAGCGGATTTCCTATTGGTGTTAATTGGGATAAAACAAGTTATTTAAATATTACAAATTCTATTTTAGATAATACTATTAATTTACAAGGAGCTTATTCGTTTAATGTAAGTAGCTCACTGCTTAGTGATGGACAGTTTACTAAATTTACCAATAACATTGGTGGCAAGTCTATGTTCGTGGATGCTGTAAATGGTAACTACCACTTATTGCCGAGTTCTCCAGCAATTGATACAGGCGGAATATATTATAAAGCGGATAAGGAACCTGTTGGCCATCGTTTAAATATGGGGTTTTATGGTAACACTGCCGAAGCAGCTATTGCGTTAGATAGCGATAATGATGGCATGCCAGACGGCTGGGAGAACGCAATGGGATTAAATCCATCTATGGTTGATAACACATTAGATCTCGATGGTGATGGCCTTGTTAATGGAATCGAATACAAAATCGGTACACTGCCAGGTAATAAATTGTCAAAAAACCTGCTGAATTATATATTCCTTAATCCCAATGATTTTAGAGGAAGTTTGCAAGCAATGTCCTTAAAGGATAATAATTTTATCTGGGGTGGAGTATTTACACGATTAAATCAGTTTGAATCAAAAAGTACTGATATGACAACATTTAGCCAGGGTAAGACATTCTATTCTCTTACTCCTGTTTCAATGGCAAGTAATGTAAATGGAACTGATATGCCAGTGAATAACTGGATGGCTGGATATGATTTTGTGATACCACATTTCAGACAAAATCATACTTATTACATTTATAGTGCTATAGGTAAAACTAAAGTCACAATCAAAACGGATGTGACTCAAACGGTTACTATTCCCCGATTTAAATTTATAACTGTATCAGGCGGAAATTTAAATAATATTTCAGCGGTTATTCATTCAGAGTTCCCGGTGATGGTGTTTCATGTTGCAAACTCTTCTTCTGGCTCGGTTTTCGATAGTTATACCGTTCCTCCAGTAAGTAAAGAAATATTTGGTATTCTTTCCCGCTATGTAGTGCTTGGCGCTCTGCAAGATGATACTAATATTACTATATATAAGAGTGATGGCAGCAAGCAAAGTCTATTACTGAATTCGTCAGGTCGATATATAATTTCTGCCGACAATACAAGCTCACAAGGACAAGGAGTGGCTGTGCGTATAGTGGCAGATAAACCCATTGCCGCTATCCAGGTAGCGGATAGCGATGGTATCGAGGCAACCGCATTCTGGGAACCGATGTATTTTGGTCGCCGCTATGGTTTTCCGATAAATACCCAGTATGTTGCGGTTGCCTGTAAGCAAACTGCAATTATTAATCTTTATGACAATGGTAGTATTGTTGATACGCAAACATGTACTGCCAATGGGAATAATCCAGGTAAAGCCTATTTTGGGAAAAGTAGTAATGGGATAAACATCAAAGCAGGGCAATACCTGATATCTGATACGCCAGTATATTTAATATACGAAGCAAGCAGTACGAATGACGAAAAGAATTTACTAGGCAATATGTAAAAATAGCCAGAGGATAATTGTTCCGGTTGTCGGCATGTTATTCTCTGGTTGAAAGAATGCCTTATATTCTATTTTAAAATATCAGTGATAAAAAAAGGCTGGTGACATATATCAAAAAATATGTCGCCAGCCCTGTTGTTTTGAAGAATTTAATCTTCTTTGTATTTTATGCTTTGTTCATTTTCATTTCGATCTAATTCACTTAACTGCGGTGCTAATGCAGGTGCATCCGATTTTGCAAGAGTTTGTATATCGGCTTTAACCAGACGATTAGTTGTGTCATACGTTTTGAAAGCAGCGGCATATACTTCGTTAGTATTATCCTTTTGTACAATTGATTCGGCATGATACCACTCTGCCTGTGTACGTTCATGGGTAATATCAAGTAAGACATAACCGCGGTGAAAAAGGTCGACATATTTCATATGTGGGTTTGTGGCCTGTAAGTATAATGATGTTTGATCGGCTCGTGCTTCATCCTGCAGAGCCGGAGATGTAACGGCAGGGGTAACAAATTCTACTGCAACAGAACCCTGACCGGTTTGTTTATCGTAGAGTGTCGTATCATACGGGTTGTCCGTTATATCCATTGCCCATGAAGAGTGAATGTCTCCAGTGAGGATAATTGTATTATCAATATTATTATCCCGTAAATGATTGAGCACGCGTTTACGACTGGCTGGATAGCCATCCCATTGATCAACATTAAAAATTTGTCCGCTAATAACGAGTTGCCCAAACATAACTTGTTGACCGACTATACGCCAGCGAATATCTTCTTGCTTCGACTCATCAAGGCTATCGAGAAACCATTGAGCTTGTTCGTTACCGAGTAATTTACGGTTAGGATCATTAAGCGCGGGATCCTGTGCATTCGGTACTTGTTGATCTCGTCCATATAAACGGGTATCAAGCATGATTAAATCAATTAAGTTACCAAAACGAAATTTACGATAGGATTTTAACGGGTTGCCTGGGTCTACTTGTCGAATGGGTATCCATTCATAATAGGCTTTGATTGCCGCTGCACGACGGTCTAGCCAGTTACCTTCTCCTAGTTCAGGATTATGATTTTCTGCACCACCATTCCAGGCATCGTTAGCAACTTCGTGATCGTCCCAGATAGTAATAAAAGGATGTTGTCGATGTGCTTCCTGTAAATCAGGGTCACTTCGGTACTGCGCATAACGAGTACGGTAGTCACTTAGGCTCAACAGTTCAGCATCTGGTTGAGGTATACGGTTAAGGTTCGTACCATCTCCATAGGTGCCATTGGCATATTCATAAATATAATCGCCTAAATGTAATACTGCATCCAGGTCGTTACGTTGCGCAATCATTTTATAAACATTGAAGTAGCCATAAGGATAGTTTGAGCAAGACGTAAAGGCAATGCGCAAGCGATCGATATGATGTTCCGGCAATGTCCTAGTTCGACCAATGGGTGAGGCATGGCCGAAGACATGAAATTGATAGTAATAAGTGGTTGCTGAATGTAAATCCAAGGCATCAATTTTGACGGTAAAGTCCAACTCAGCTGCGGTATTGGAAATGCCTTCGCTGATAATGGTCTCAAACTCAGGGTCGCTGGCGATACGCCATTGTACGGGTACAACACCTGTAACGGGATTGTCGATTGTAATCCTTGTCCATAGGATGACCCTATCCTGTAATGGGTCGCCACTGGCTACACCATGTTTAAAGGGAGATATTTTTAGTTTTTTTTGCTTACCTTTTGATGCATAAAGATTGATCGGGCTTATAACGAGGCCTGCACCAACAGTTTGGACAAAACGACGACGTGTAACTTTCATAGACTGATCCTCCAGGATAATTTATTTATATCGAGTGTAAGAGGAAGTTATGACAAACAAATTAAGCGGCAGTGACAGTTGAATGTTATTTTAATCGAAGAAAGTTTTAGATTAGTTAGCACAATATAGCATTACTTATTAACTTGTGACTTTTTAATGCAAGTTCAGTTCGATTAGAATTAAGTGTTTCAATAGTATTGCAAAAAGTTAGATTAACATCGGTTTTAGTTTGTGACATTATCTTTATAAGTGTAATTATAAAAATATCGTTATCTATATAAGCTGCGCTTCGATTAACTTTACCATTTCGACGATAGCATAACGCAATGGGTTGCACGGGTTTGTTCGCATTAATCGAAGCCTGGAAAAGTGCCGGGTGAAATCGTTTAACACTTAAACCATTTGTAGTTGTGCCTTCTGGGAACACAGCGATAGTTTGCTTTTGTTGAAGTGCGTTTGTTAATGATTTAGTCAGGTTATGCATGACACTGGAACTATTACGCTTGATAAATATAGTGCCGAATCTATTTGCTATAAAGCCTATAATTGGCCAGTAACGCAACGTGGATTTAGCTAAAAAAGTAACCGGTGAGATGGATGCAATAACGACAATATCTAAAAATGAAATATGGTTAGAGACAATCAGGCTGGTTGATGTGCAAGACTTTCCCTGCAGGCTAATTGATAAACCAAGAATACTGCTGGCACGTTTTGCCCACCATTGAATTATTCTCTGGCCTTTGAAAGTAGCAAACCATTGACGACCGTATATTAAGGGTAAAATAAAGCCGATGATAAGTGCCGTGCCCAGGTGAGCAGAAAAAAAAGCTGCCCGATATGACGCACGTACAATCCGTTTAAGCATATTACGATTTTTTACGTTCGATAAAATGCTTTGTATAACGACTGGTTATTTTACTTGATTCTAATAAGACAAAAACATCAGCAACACCAAAAGCGGCATCCCAATAGGGTTGGCCACAAATTAACGCACCTTGTCTAACATATGCTTTTAATAAAACAGGTAAAATAGCATCATCAGCATGAGGCAGTTCATCATCCAGACGTAGAGGTACGAGTGGTTGTACACGTAAGCTTTCTGGTGCGTAATGATGTTGATGGATATGACTCATGACGCTATTAATGTATTTATCACCATTAGAGAGTGGAATGCTTGCACAACCAATAAGGTAATCAATTTTATTACTTACTACAATATCGGCGATACCTCTCCACAACATTGCTAGAACTGAGCCACGTCGGTAAGCAGGGTGAATACAAGTTCGGCCAACTTCTATAAAATTAACATCAGGGTTAATAATGTTAGTTAAGTCAAATTCTGTTTCAGAATAAAATACCCCGGTATGTTGTCTGCCGCTGTTATCTAACAGTCGTGTTGTCGCAACGATTTCGTTGATTCTGTTATCAAATACAA
The DNA here is from genome assembly GCA_964504295.1 of uncultured Thioalkalispiraceae bacterium. Lineage (GTDB taxonomy): Bacteria > Pseudomonadota > Gammaproteobacteria > UBA6429 > Thiohalophilaceae > SZUA-37. The sequence continues at coordinate 16,106 of CAZDEC010000030.1, read as the reverse complement.
CTAAGTGCTGACAATGGTCATCGAATCTATCCTTATCGACGCCACTCTTAGAAATTGATATATCAGCACCGAGTTCATTTGCGAAGACGTCATAGCGTAATTGATAGCACAGTTGTTTGGTGTGTTCGTCATCAGCAAGAAAAACAGTATATTTATTCTGTTTGCTTAATAAATTAACGACATCATAAGCTGGGATTGCCATTGTTACTCTCCAAAAAATTAGATTACTGGGCGTAATTTAGGTTTATCGAGTGACGTGGGAATGACGTATTTATTACATTTTTATTAATTATCATCAGGCGAATACAGGGTCGTTATTATTCTGAGAACAGTTAATACAGAAATAACTGATATATTAACAATAACCTCCGTTGTACTGTATTCGCAATACCACAGGTTAATTAATACACCAATTAATACAACCAAGGCGGCATCTAGAATAAAGGTAACTTTTACACGTCCTAGGGTAAGATAAGATTGCAGTGTACGTATTAATTCTAGAGCAGCGAGAATAACAACAACTTCTTTAATCATCCTTTCTGCCGCATGAGCCCAGTCGGTTATAATCTGGTTATAGAGAAGTAATAATAAATTACCAATTCCTCCAATAATCCAGAAGTAGATAGTGGTTATTAAAATGCCGACCAGAAAGCCTATAATTTTTGTATGCCATTCATGGTTGAGTAGAAACGTTGAATGGTATTGCAGTTTTTTGTTCTTCTCCATTTAGCAGCGGTGTTTTGTAAAAGATTAATTAAATATTGCTAGTACACTATACGATGTAGCCAAACCAATAAAAGCTCCGACTAATACATCAGAAGGGAAATGCAGGCCAAGAATCATTCGTGAGGCTGCAATCAGTACCGTTACTGGCATAAGGAAAAAAGTAAATTCAGGGTAATGGAAACAAATTACATTGCTAAAACTAAGGGCATGTAAGGTATGGCCAGAAGGAAAGCTAAATTGGTCAAGCGGCTTTGCACCGAGCTTGATTGATTCATTTACCATATAGGGGCGCAGCCTTACGGTATTGCTTTTTATATATTTATAAACTAATACACCGACTAAGCCTGATAAGAACATCTGTAATACCACAGGAATGGCTGAGTAGTCATATATAAAAGGCAAGGACAGCATTAAAGCATACCAAAAAACCCCATTCCCTAAGCGAGAAATAATAGCAAACAGCATCTGAATAAAATTGTAGTGACATGCACGATTAAAAAACCCGCATAATTTCATATCTGCATTAAATACTTTTTCATACATGTCTTTATTCCTTATGGAAGTATTATTAAGCTGCAATAGATTTTATTGTGTTAGCACGAGACAGTATCTTTTCTAACATGTCAGACCACTTAACTAACTCAATATCACCTGTTTCTGTTTCTATTAGCGCTGTGCAATGTTCAACCCAGTCGCCGGTATTAAAGTACTTTATTTCATTTATGGACTGATAGTTTGGATAGTGAATATGACCACACACAACACCATTTACGTGGTGTTCTTTTGCCAGGCTAACCAATAGATGCTCATACGTAGAAATATGTCGCATGGCATTTTTCAGATTATTTTTTATGAAGCTTGCCAATGACCAGTACTTTAATCCTAATAGTTTTCTGATGCGCCCAAGGTGACGGTTAATAAACAAAATAAAGTCATAACCTATGTCGCCTGCTAAGTGTAGCCATCGACCAACATGTGTATGCATCATTGGGTCAACCTGATCGCCGTGTATCACAAGTAATGACTGGCCATTTAATGTTGTATGCTTAGTGTGTGTATTTACCTGGATATTACCTATTTTCTTTCCGCTGAATGAACGTAACGGACTATCATGATTGCCTGGTGTGTATATGACCTTGGTGCCTGCATTTGCTTTGTCCTGAATGATGCGTAATATCTGTGTATGTTGTTCAGGCCAATAAACATTTTTTTTCATGGCCCATAAGTCAATGATGTCACCAACAAGATATAAATACTCTGACTCGGTATTGCTCAGGAAATCAATAAGCGCATCAGCGTGGCAATATTTAGTGCCCAGGTGTGTGTCAGATATCCATATCGACCTGTATTTAAA
>CAZDEC010000030.1:0-13926 GCA_964504295.1 uncultured Thioalkalispiraceae bacterium | reverse complement strand
CTTAGTGAAGCAAAAAAACAGAATTTTAAAAGCTTGCATGATTGTTTTATTCGGGAGTTAAAGCCAGGGGCACGAAGAATAAATCAAGGGCGAAATATTATAACTAGTCCTTGTGATGCGATTGTTGGTATGCACGGCAGAGTTAAGGACACATTGCTATTTCAGGCGAAAGGATTCCCGTACACAATTGAAGACTTATTAAACAATAATGAATTAATAGAGCGTTATCGAAATGGCTTGTATGTTACGTTAAGATTAACATCAACGATGTACCACCATTTTCACGCCCCCTGTTCAGGAAGTATTTCAGAAATAACGTATATATCGGGTGATACATGGAATGTAAATTCAATCGCACTTAAAAGAGTGGAGAATTTATTCTGTAAAAATGAACGTGCGATTGTCGATATAAAACTAGATAGTTTAGACGCTGCTATTACTCTGGTGCAGGTTGCCGCTATTCTTGTGGCAAGCCTGCGTTTTAATTGCCTCTCGGAAACTCTGGATTTAAAATACAAGGGGCCAAATAATATACCTTGTGAAGCTTCTTTTAGTAAGGGTGGCGAGCTTGGTTATTTTCAACACGGCTCAACGATCATTGTTTTTGCGAGTGATGATTTTAAAATTTGTGACAATATTGTGAATGATAAACGGATACAAATGGGAGAGTCTCTGTTTAATTTCTATAGCTAAATATCTATTGTCATTGAATTGAAATAACCACAGATTATCATTCTAATTATTCATGTATAATATAAGGTGATAATTATGAATTTTCTGGAAGAACTGCAAGAACAGCGTTGGAATGACCATCGCTACTACCATCAAAGTCGAATTAATCAGACTTTACATTTCTTAAGTGCTATCTGTTTTCTATGTGCTTATGTGTTTTTATTTATTAATCCGGTCCTGGCTGCTTTGTTTGGCTGGGTGTTGGCTATGGGCTTACGTCAATCTGGGCATTTTTTCTTTGAGCCTCTGGATTACGACGAAGTAAATCAAGTTTCTAATGAATACAAGGAAGCCATCAAGGTCGGATTTAATCTTAAACGAAAAATCATACTCATTTCTATCTGGTTAAGTAGTCCACTGCTGGTGTTTGTTAGCCAAGATTTATTTGGCTTCGCTGAGGCTTACACCGATAGTTATAGTTTTATCTATAACGTAAGTATTTTATGGATTACAATTGGTGCATCAGGTTTGCTTTTCAGAACGATTCATTTGTTTTTTATTAAAGGCGTACGTTCTGGTCTGGTATGGTTTACTAAAATAATTACTGATCCATATCATGATATAAAAATATATCATAAATCCCCCTTGTACTTATTACGTGGTGAAATGCTGGATCCTATGCATCATGTGGCAGAGCGACCTTAGCTCTAAATAACACCGAGAGAAAAAATTATCTCTCGGTGTTATTAAACTTTTCGACGAAATAAGCTCTGTACAAATTCAATCGCTATTTGACGTTTAATCGATTTGTTTGAGGTTTTTTCTGCCTGCCACCACCAGCCATCCTTTTGCATTTGTTCTGCTGCAGCCACAATTTTTCCTACAATAATATTATATTCTTCTTCGCTAAAATCATGACTCATGATAATTCGTCCGCTGCCAATCCAACTAATAGACAGCGCTTGAGCACGAAGATAAAACTGGAACATCCAGTTGTATCGACTAGGGACTGTAAACAGTACCGTCCAGACTGAAACCATATTCACGATTTTCACTGGTAATTCTTTGTCGGACAACTGTTGGTTAAGCATCTCAACGCGGTTATTCCAGAATGTATCAATGTCCTTGTAGGCAGATTGAATATTGGATTTTTTTATATTCGTCAGGAATTCATTCATACTGGCCATAACAAGTGGATGCGCATTAAATGTGCCACGTGCAAAACTGACATGTATAGGTCGGTCATCTTTGTAGCGTTTCATTAGTTCGCTTTTTCCGCAGACCACGCCGATGGGTAAGCCGCCTCCGAGGGTTTTACCATAGGTGACCATATCAGCTTTAACCGAAAAATATTCCTGTGCTCCGCGATAGGCTAAACGAAACCCAACAAAAATTTCATCCATAATTAATACGATACCGTGTTCGCTGCAGACATCACGAAGTTGTTGCAACCAATTGGTATAGGCCTGGCGGTCGTAATGAGCATGCCGGCTACTAGCAATCAGCATTGCATCGCCTGGCGGGTTAGTATTGGGATGCATTGCCTGTAAGGGGTTTATTAATACACAAGCTATATCGTTACGGCTACTCAGTACTTTTAAAGTATCATTATCCATTTCTTTTAGGGTGTAAATATCATTACTGCTGCGTTGGTTACCGATACCAGGTTGAACACCATCCCACCAACCATGATATGCACCACAGAATCGGACTAACTGTGATTTACCCGTATGGTAACGAGCTAAGCGTACGGCCTGCATAACGGCCTCGGTACCGGACATATGAAACGATACCTCATCCAGACCTGAAATATCTTTTAGCTGTTTTATATTGTCAATCATAACCGGATGATAAGCACCGAGTACCGGCCCAAGATTTTCTATAGTTTTCATAGCGTTCGTCATACATTGCTTATAAAAGTCATAACCAAAAAGATTAACGCCATAAGAGCCAGTTAAATCATGTGTCCAGTTTCCATCAAGGTCTTTTCTTTTATTGCCATTGGTTTCTATTACAAAGTTACCTGTTTTAAGGTTACGTTTAACATACTGGCTAAATTGAAAAGGAACGCGATAAGTTCGCGTGAAATCAATATCTGATATGGCATCTTGAAGTTGATTGCCCGCAGCAAGTGTTTCCTGCATCGTTTCTTTAAAATGGTTTGCCAGTTGTTGAAATCCTGCCTGACGTCTATTTTTAATACTCAATGGCGGATTATCGACAGAAAAGAATTTATCTTCTTCAATATGGTAAGACGGAATGATCCTGGAGATTCTTCGAAACATTTTAGAATGTCCTGCCAGTGATGGATGTTTTGCCTTTGATAAGCGAAGTCGGATTAGAATTTTGCGTAATAAATATAAAAATAAAACAACATAAGTTATGTATAGTAATGTACTCACTGGGTATTGTTCCTGTATAAAGAATATTTATGAAAATGTTATTTGTTATAGTGCATGCCTATTGTGACAGTTTCATTAAATACCAGTGTAGCGTTACTATAAAGAGGTGATATGTATACAAAATAGTTAATAGCTAAGGTTTATTTCACAAAACTGTCATATTCTGGACATAAAAACATCAAAAAAAATCTCTATAATATTTTTTAATATATTACATTACTGATATTTTAAATAACATTTAGCAGGTATAGATGATGATAATCTCAATCGTAACAGAAACTTTTTATCCTGATATAAATGGCGTTGCAATGACCTTGGGTAAATTGGTTTCCGGTCTTGCTGCTGCGGGACATAAGCTTCAATTAGTTTGTACTGCTTCAGAGCAACGCAGTCTTGCAGACATTCCTCATGGTGTTGATTATTATCCTGTCAAAGGTATTGCTATTCCGAATTATTCTGAAGCACGCTTTGGATTACCTTCAAAAAACTTTCTAAAACAACTTTGGGGTACTGAACGACCTGATGCGATCTATGTAGCAACAGAAGGTCCATTGGGTTGGTCAGCAATTAATCTTGCTCGTAAACTAGGGGTACCATCTGTTAGTGGTTTTCATACAAATTTTCAGTCATATAGTCAGCACTATGGTTTTGGTATGCCAAAATGGATAGTCGAGAAATACCTTGTTAGATTACACAACAAAAGTGCGATAACTTTAACTCCGACACATGGGCAGAAAGAAAAACTACTGGCAATGGGAATAAAAGATGTCGCGGTTCTTAGTCGGGGTGTTGATACTACTTTATTTTCACCAACGAAGCGAAGCATCAGCTTGAGGCTCAGTTGGGGGGTCGGTGATGACCATGAACCTGTTTTATTGTATGTTGGTCGGATAGCCGCTGAAAAGAATATGGATTTAGCAATAAAAACTTACCATGCCATGAAAAAACAAAACCAGGCATTAAAATTTGTGCTAGTAGGTGATGGCCCATTGTTAAATAAATTGATGAAAGAAAACCCTGGTTTTATTTTTGCGGGGATGAAAACAGGCGATGAACTTGCAAAATATTATGCATCAAGTGATATCTTTGTTTTTCCAAGCATAACTGAAACATTTGGAAATGTTGTACTTGAAGCCATGGCAAGCGGTCTGGCTGTCATTGCTTATGATTATGCGGCTGCAAATATGCATATTCGTTATGGCATCACGGGTATGTTAGCTAAGTTTAATAATGCAAATGAGTTTATATTGGCTGCTTGTGAATATTCTAGCAACAATGCATTTTTGGAAGACATAAGAATGAATGCAAGTAAATATGCCACAAAGCAGAGTTGGTCAGAAGTAATACAGTTATTTGAAAGTGTACTTATGGAGCAGGGGTTTAAGGCATTCCATAATTATATTGCAACCAAAAACAATGTACATTCGGTTATAAATTGATCTTGTTAAACTTAATCATCATAGGATTAAGGGGGTAAATAATCTATACTCTATTTGAAAATAGAGTATGATCAGAGCTGGTTAATTTTATTTTTTTCAAGAAATTCCTGCATTTCATTTGCTGGTATGGGTTTACTATAATAGTAGCCCTGTATATAGTGGCAACCGTTTTCCAGCAGAAAATCTTTTTGTTGTTGGGTTTCAACCCCTTCAGCTATCACGTCCATTCCCATGTTTTTTGCTAATGATATAACTGATTTAGATAAAATTACGTCTTCTTCATCGAAAGGTAGATCGCGAATAAAGGATTGGTCTATTTTTAATTTATTAATGGGAAAACGTTTCAGGTGTGACAAAGATGAGTAGCCAGTGCCAAAATCATCGATAGCAAGGCTTACCCCCATATCTTTAAGTTGTTGAAGTATACGAATGGATTTTTTTGTATCCTTCATTATTTGGCCTTCAGTCACTTCAAATTCAAGGTTGCTAGGTTCGCAACCTGTTTCTTCGATTAGATTTTTTATTGTGTCTATAAAGTCATCTTTTTCTAGTTGCAATATGGACAAATTTAAAGCTAATACACCAGGTTGTAAATGTTTTCTATTCCATTGGGTTGTCTGTAGCATAGCCATTTTCATTACCCATAAATTCAGAGGGATAATTAAACCGGTCTCAACTGCAAAACCTAAAAATTTAGAAGGTGAAATTAATCCCATGTCGGGATGTTGCCATCTAACTAATGCTTCCATACCAATTAAATTTTCAGTTTTTGCGTCAATTTGTGGTTGATAGTAAACGATAAATTCATTTTTCTTTAGTGCATTACGAAAACTTGTTTCCATCGCAATTCGTTCAAAAGCTTTTTCAGTCATACTCTCGGTATAAAATTGATACGTATTGCGGCCGTCATCTTTTGCATGATACATGGCAGCATCGGCATTTTTTACTAATTCATCAGCGGTTTCCCCATCATCAGGATAAATAGCAGCGCCAACACTTAAGGTGATATATAAATGCTGTGACGATAAGTTAAAAGGCGTAGCCATAACTTTAAGCAAGCTTTGCGTGACATTGACAATATCATCTTCATTATTTATCTGGTCTAGAACGATGGTGAATTCGTCTCCGCCTAAACGGGCTAAAGTATCGGTTTGGCGAATTTTACTTTTTAAGCGGGCGGCGACTTCAACAAGTAGTTCATCACCAATTTTATGTCCCATTGAGTCATTGATGCCTTTAAAATGATCAAGGTCGATAAATAGTACGGCTATTTTAGAATGGCTGCGTTTTGCCTGTTTAATGGCCTGGTTCAAGCGGTCATTAAATAAAAATCGATTAGGTAATTTTGTTAAGGAGTCATGGTGTGCGTGGTGATGAAGCATTTCCTTTTGATCACGTAATTCATCCTGAATTAACCTTCTTTTTTTGATTTCAATCGATAATGATATAGCCTTTACGACGGAATTTGCAAAATCAATCTCATCAGCTGTCCATGATTTTTTCTCAGAAATCTTTTCATGGCAAATAACTCCAATGACTTCATTGTCATAACTAATTGGCAAGTACAATATGGAATGGATGTTTAATTGTTTAAGATAGCTCTCTTTAAATTCGCGTGCTAAAGAACTTTCTGTTGTGTAGTCTATGTTGATAGTCTCATTGTTTTCTATTGTCTGTATGTATTCAGGGTGAGCTGCTGTTTTTAATACTGCGCCGGTATCATGCTGGTCATTAGCGCTTAGATATAAATCAGAGCAACAAAGTAAACTTCGGTCTTCATTAAACAACCAAATACTGACACGCTCAACATGTAAAGCTTTTGCTGATAATTCAGTAGCTTTTTGAATGGTTCTATTTTCATCTTGGTAATCGACCTTTGTCCATTCCAGTAGCGCTTTTTGATAAATGGCTTTCCGATTAATTACAGCTTGTATTTTTTCTATATTTTGATTAACGATATCAGCCATAATTGATATTTCGTTGTCACCCTCTATAAGAATAGGTTGAGCTTTTCTTTTTTCCTGGTTAAGGTACTGAAAAAAATCTAATAATCCACTTTGGAATGACTCAACAACAGAAGAAATAGAACGCGCAATCCCTGCGCCAAATAAAATGCCAATTAATATCGTTGCTACTGTTACAGCGAATAAGGTTAGTGTAACATTAGTTTGCTTGATGGACATTTGTTCGACTGAGCTTTCAGCAGAGTTGATGGTTGTGCGTATAATACTTTTACCAAGTTGTTTCATGTTAGGTAATACTTTGATTAAAAGTTGGTAATTCAGGTCGATCCAGGTGAGCATGGCAGTATGATAATTGCTTGATGAAACTTGAAATTTTCTGATTTTTTCGAGTTCAAATTTGTGTGTTGACATTTTTTTAAGACGAGTTAACTCACTCATCATAAATGCAAAATCTTTTTCAAATAAATCATAAACTTCATCATCAGGGCTTAAACGGTATTTTTTTTCATGTAAGCGGGTAACATATGTATACTGCCATATATTCGAGCCATTATTGATTTTGTCGATAGTGTGTTGTTCTAAATTAGTCTTTAAATCAACTCGTTTTGCCTGAACATATTCCTGGATATGCTTTGTTAATAGTTCGCCTTCTTTTTCCATGATTTTAGCTTGAACATTCAAATTGGTGAGTATTGAAACACCATTTATGTAATAACTTTTATATAAGTCAATTGATTTTTTCGTTTTCTCTAAAGCTGATAAGGGTATATCATTCTTTTCTAACGCGTTAATTTCATCAATAGTCTGGTAAATTTTACCAACATATAACATAGACTCATCGTATGACTTATTAGCCGCTGTAAAATCTGAAATTGAACCATTGGCATTTAAACGGTACTTTTGTTCTTCGAGTATCAATTTATTGGTATAGCGTTCAATTTTAGTTGCAAAAATTAAATTATTGAGTTCACTGCGAATAGTGTTTAAGCCATTATTAGATACAAGTGATAAGACCAGGGCAACTAATACGCTGAGTAAGACTAAAAGATAAGTTTTATTTTTTATGGATAAACGGTTGATAATATTCATATATAGTTTTATAGACTTGCTTTTTTCAAGGGCTTTTACTGATGATCTGTCAGTTTATCATGGTACTATTAGTTTTTAGCGGTATGGAAGTAATAAAATTAAAGAATATAAAAAAATAGCAGAGTTTGTGTGTGTATGCCACAAGAATTAGCTATTATATAGCCATTTCAGTGTTACATGAGTTGAAACCATCTTGTTATGTGTTTTTAGTTACATAAAGCTATTGTTATAGTAATGGTGCTAGGAAAAGTATTTATTTTGTTCACTAGTCGTGTAATGAGCCGACGCTATTTTACATATTATATTTTGTGTAACATTTCTTTTGAAAATTCATTGAGAGAGGCGATTGTGTTTGCATTGAATGCTTTAGATATTGTTTCTTCGACAAGCTTCACTTCATGCTGTGCTAGCTGTAAGCGTCGTGAACCTGATTCAGTTAGCCGGATATAAAATGAGCGTTTGTCTTTTAGATTTGGAAAACTCTCTGCAATACTAGCGCTAAGCAGCTGGCTAACCAGAACACTCATGGTTGCTCGAGTCACGTTCATATAACGACTGAGATCAGAAACGGTAATTTTACCGGATTTGGCAAGAAACACCATTATTCTAAATTGTGGTATACGCAGCCCAGAATACATTAACGCTAAGTTTAATTTTTTTTCAAATTGTTGTGTTGCTTCTATTAGCTCTATTACCTGAAGCGAGTCCATTAACATTCCCCATATAAATAGTTAGTTCAACTAACAATCAAAAAAGTTATTCACTATATAACTTTATTTGCATATTCTGTTGTTAGATTGTGTCACAAAGTAGAGAGTATTCAAACAAAGCAACAGTATTTAAACCATTCAGGAGAGTAACGATGAACAGCGTAATAGACAGATGTCCGGCAACCGATGTTAGTTTTGAAGATCGAATTGAAAATCTTGAAAATCAACTCATAGAATTAAAAAAGCAGGTACCTGAGAACCAGGTATCTATTATTGTATTGTCTGGTGAATTTGATAAAGCAATGGCCGCATTTATGATGGCTAACGGTGCGATAGGAATGGGCATGGAGGTAACGATGTTTTTTACCTTTTGGGGCTGTTCGGTTATTAAAAAAGGCCGACGATTAAAAGGTAAAAAATTCACTCATAAGTTAATTAACCTGATGCTTCCAGGTAGTAGCAAGGATTTAGCGCCATCACAAATGTCATTTGGTGGTATAGGTCGTAAAATGTTTAACTATATGATGAAGGGTGAAATGGCTTCACTCGAAGAGCAAATAGAAATTGCTGTAGAGGCGGGCGTTAAATTTCAGGTTTGCTCGCCTTCGCTTGGTATGATGGGTTTCGATGACGATGAATGGATTGTGCCTGTCGATATTTGTGGTGTGGCTGCGATGTACGATGTGGCTCTTAATGCAAGAACAGCCTATTTTATTTCATAACATTTTAACTCTTTGGTTATGAGTTAAGGTTATTTAATAGCAAGTAATTATTATCTTGCACTCCCAGGTTAAGGGGGAAGTGCAAGCAGCAGGTTAAATTGCAGTATAAATTAAAGTAAATTGATAGGTGATGTCAGGTGCAACCTGTCCGACATTGGTTGCTCGATTACCATTCCAGTTTTGATAAACAGGAATTGAAAATCGTGCCTGTATGGTGAACTCATCAGAAAGCTTATAACGAATACCGGGAACGATGTCGAGAAAGCTGCCACCGGTATTTAATACTTTTGAACCATCACGTAAACGTGCCGGGAGTATGCGGTTGGAATCATTGTCGTTATTGGCATATAAATAGCTTGTTGAAATTTGTAAGGAAATATTTTTGCTTATAAAGGGTGCGGGGTAATCAATGCCAAGATTGGCTGCGAACTCTTGCCCAAATTTATAACCGCGTTTATTTTCCTCAAGTGGTATACGCCAGACCAGTCCACCAAAAATAGCGCCACGGCCCCAGGCTCTGAAGAATGATGCTGTTGGAATTAGATCGTAAGCTCCCGAACCGGTCTGAAAAGCGGGTGGTAATAGGGTGCTAGTATTGGGTTCATCAATACTCCCTGTTGGGAGTTTTATACCTAAGCCAATGGTTGTGGATTTGCCTTGTCGACGAGCAGCGTTGGATGAAAGTTCATAACGCCCAAACAACGAAACATCACTTATTCCGCTTGCAACTCGTTTGCCAAAACGATTCGTTTGTTGCTTTTTTTCTATATATGGAATTAGGATTGATGCTGTCCAGTTCTGTGTAAAACCATAATCAACCTGTAACGTCTGTTGGGTTATGATTGCTGAATTGCCCCCCGGGTTGGTTACCGACTCACTGCCTTCTCGAAAATTATCGAATTTTGCATATTCAGAAATAAAAGCAATACGATACTGGTTTTCGGGAATATGCGCCTTATCCAGATCGAGTGACTCTAATGGTAGGCATACTGAACCACACCCTCCAGCTGAATGTGCATGCTGGCCGTAAAGCATACAAGCGCAGGCAACCGGTACCCATGCAACAGATTTTAAAGAGCTGTAATTGTTTGATTTTTCTGTGTGTTTATTTTTAACGGTTAGATTTGATGATTGAGACATAAAGTCACCTCTTGTTATGATTATCGCTGGATACTCCAGTCGTTTTAATGACCGTACTCTTTTACTGTTACCTTAAATAAGAAAAGTGGATATTCCAGTAACGGAGTATAATCTGGCTGGAATTATAACCAGAATGGATAGAAGTTACCGATATGCTTAGGAGATAATATGGAATTAAAAATACCACCACCATTGTTGGCTTTATTTCTTGGCTATCTGATGTGGAGTTTTGCTAAACAGGTAAGTTATGGAGCAGTCGAATTCGAATATTTAAATGCCTTGTCACTCGTTACATTGTTTATCGGGCTGAGCATCGAACTGGCGGCGATTATTCCGTTTCGCCTGGCTAAAACAACCGTTAACCCTATGAAGCCCAATACAGCGAGCCGAATTATTAGCAGTGGTATTTATAGCTACAGTCGAAATCCAATGTATTTAGGAACACTCACCTTACTTTTAGCGCTTACATTCTGGTTAGGGAATGTTTTTAATATTTTATTTTTGATTGTATTTATTGGGTATATAACAAAATTTCAAATTAAACCAGAAGAAAGAATACTTGAGGAATTATTCGCTGAAGAATATATTCTTTATAGAAAAAAGGTAAGGCGATGGCTGTAGCGTAAACGCAGCTGGCTTTACACTTGAGAGTTAACCGAATGATGGATCTATGAGGTTAAAATGTTATTTGAGTAACGTTAGCAAGCCTTAAAAGAACAAACCACGGAAGATTGCAATTATGGATAATACATTACGTTGTTTGCGGGTTTGTCCTGAAATTTAAGACACTCTTGTCCTTGAGCTGTGGCGGTAATAATTAATAAGAAACCTGGTATATTTATTTTAGTCTTAGTCTAAAATGGTATATTAAGTAGGTGAATTCAACTAGTAAGTGCAACTCAATAATAAAAACAAGAGTATATACGAATGAGACTTATGTCATTGTATATAGAATACGTTGTGTTAGAGGGGCTGCATGGAAAGTTTATGATGTTGTCATAGACGGCGTATCTCTTTTAAAGCAATACTCTAGAAATTTTAGGGATATGCTCGATGCTAACGCGGGTGATGTAGATAAATTGATTTTACGTATGAAAAACTTAACAAGTCATTGTTATCAACGTCTTTACAATAAGTCGGGCGTAATATAATGGTATATTACTCCAGCAGTGGCCCCAAAATAAACTCAATAATTTCAAAACCTTTTTGTTCCAGCTCATCGGCAATATCATCCCAGTCATAATCTGAGCTTTCTTCTACTTTAGCGATAAGGCCAGTGGCGTAACGATAAGCTTCATGTTGCTCGAAATCGTCAGGAATACGCAGTAAGCGAATATTTTCAGGTAGTTTTGCCGGTAATACCATTAAATTATTGTTCATTGTTTATCTCCATATAATTCAAGGGTCAAGTACTGACGGATCCCCACGAAATTTTATATTCTCTGTCATTGCGAGGAAGTCCTGAAAAACAAGTGTTTTTCAGGACTGACGCGGCAATCTTCTTGTTAAACCCTCTTATCTTTCAGATTGCCGCACTCACGACTGCCATGTTTTACTCACAATGACATGCTTTTTTCATTTATATTAATGTTTTTTTCTAATTTATCGTTATTGACCACTTTTAGCATTAATTTTGCGGGGATGCGTCAGGGTCAAGTATGATAAATATTTCTCTTTTAGTAAATAAATTTATTAGGGACTATAATTTCCATTTTTAATCTGCTTTTTTTTAATATTTTACTTGACCTGTTATCAGCACATAGGTTCTACACTTTCCTTTAAGACAGCAGAGTGATCCGTGTCTGTATTTTTATATTAACCAGGAAAGGTGACTAATTATGAACATTCTAAAATTTATTATAGGGGGAGTTGCTGCGTTAGTACCATTAACATTATTACTAGCGGCTCCAACGGTTTATATACCACTAGGCTCAGCAAATGAGATACTGATAATAGATGGTGCAACAGACAAGAAAATCGGCAAAATAAGCGGTTTTAAAAATATTCATGGCCTGTCATTAACACCCAATGGCGAATATCTCATCGCAGGATCCAACGAAGAGAGCAGCGCAAATAGCTCAAAAATGTCAGGTCATGGAATGATGTCCGATAAAAATGCTAAGACAAAATCGCTACCCGCTGTTATGCCTCGGCCTGCAGGTGTCTCGGAAGCAGAACATAAGAAACATCATCCACGAAGTAAAGCTGTTAACAAGTCGCAAGGTCATTCTATGCCGAATAGCAAAACCAAACCGGTAATGAAACAACATGGTAGCAAAGATAAATCGGGTCATTCAGGAGCTGTAAACCACAAAGGCATGTCCGATGCTGATCATAAAAAACACCATGCAGCGCAGTCAGGTGGTTTACTTCCGGCGGTGGGACTTAGCACGGTGTCTTTAATCCGTGTGGCAGACAATAAACTGGAAAAAAGCATTAAAGTTAGAGGCATGGCGCATCATACTTTTGTAACGCCTAATGGTAAGTATGCAGTTTCAACGCATACTACTGCAGGCACTATCAGTTTGATTGACCTGGCGAGTAAAAAAATATTTCGCAATATTTATACCGGCCCTCAACCTAATTACGTTGTCTTTGCTCAAGACGGTGAGCAAATGTACGTGAGCAATGCGGGCAATAATACTATCAGTGTTATCGATACAAAAAACTGGATTGTTAGCCGGAATATTCTAGTGGGTAAGGGGCCTGAGCATGTGGTGATTTCGCCAGATGAAAAATTCATTTATACCAGCAATGCGCGTGGCGGAACTATTTCAAAAGTTTCTCTGGAAAAACTTAAAGTGGTGAAAACCTATACCATTGGCAACAATCCTCATGGCGTCGATATTTCGGCTGATGGAACAACCTTGTATGCCAGTACTAAAAAGGATAATAAGTTAATTGCTATTAATACCCAAACGGGCAAGGTGAAAACACTTAAACTAGCACCCGCCCCTTATCACGTCAGCGTGATTGGAAACACGGGCAAACTCTATGTCTCTAGTCGCAAAAAACCTTTTATCTGGGTTGTAGATGCAAAACGATTAAAGCTTATTGGTAAAATCATGGTTCGGGGTGAAGGCCATCAGCTCGTCGTGTCATTATAGATTGGTTATAGACTGTCTGTAATGTGACGACATTGCAGACAGTTTTTTTAGCCAACCGATCAAATGATTATTGTAGAAAGATTTCTTGTCATAGCGACAATAGCTATCGTTACGATGAAAAGTGCAGCAGCTTCCTGGTTCATTTCTTAAATTGCTTTTACTCGTTTTTGAGTTTAAGCAATATATATTTATTCGACAGTAGAATTGAATCGGTAGGGTTAACCTAGGGCGTTATCTGTTTGTTTCAGCTAAATTTTTTGTTAAGTAGATGGGTTAACCCATGTTGGTTGATTGTTTTTTAACCGATTGTTTTTATTCGCTATTTTTTGGTTTCAGCCTTTTTGCTTTTACTAAAATATGCTAGAGTTCGCGTCTCTACAAGGGTATATAAAAAGGGTGAAACAATGGGGTATTTTTATAAAGCACTGCTTGTGTTTGTTTTAGCGAGCGCATCGATTAATATATTAAATGTAACGCCTGTTCAGGCTTCTAGTGGTAGCTCATACTCAAATGGGTCATCTGGTTTCTCAGGAGGCTCGGGTACGTCAGGTTGTACTGGGAGTTCGGGTAGCAAAGGAACATCAGGAAGTTCGGGTAACAAGGGAACGTCAGGGAGTAAAGGTACCTCGGGTAGTTCGGGTAGTTCGGGTAGTTCGGGTAGTTCGGGTAGTTCGGGTAGTT
>CAZDEC010000029.1:0-36860 GCA_964504295.1 uncultured Thioalkalispiraceae bacterium | reverse complement strand
TAGACACTGCTTCGCATTTCGACAACATTAGATCAAGTTAATGGGACAGCAGTGACAAATTATATAAAATAATCAGGATTTAAATATGACCGATACCGTGCTTGATGTAACTGCCGAAACCTTCCAGGCTCAGGTAATCGAAGCTTCTATGCAGAAACTCGTACTACTCGATTTCTGGGCACCCTGGTGCAACCCCTGCAAACAACTTGTTCCAACCCTGGTTAAGCTTGCCGATGAGTATGCTGGTCAATTTTTATTAGCTAAGGTCGATATTGATCAAAATAAAGAACTGGCCGAGCATTTTCAGGTACGCAGTGTTCCAACGGTCAAGTTTATTCGCAATGGCCAAATGGTTGATGAGTTTGCTGGTGTTTTATCCGAATCTGAAATAAAAGCAAAACTGAGTAATTTTATTGAACGTGATTCCGATCCTCTATATCAGCAGGCAATGGAAAAACTACAACAAGGTGATAATAATGCTATCACCGAAATGCAACAGATTTGTTTAAGTGATCCGGATAATCAGAAAATATCGATTCACTTTGCCAGCATTCTGGCACAAACCCAACAATTTGATACCGCAAAAGAATTTATAGCGCAACTGCCTGAGCTATTACAGGAACAGGATGAAATCAAAAGTATCAGCGCTCAAATAGGCATTGCAGAATCAGCCAAAGATTTACCCGATGCCGATAATTTAATTACAATTCTCGATAAAACACCTGCAGACTTAACTGCGCGTTTCCAGTTAAGCCAGCATTTAGTATTGCAAGGTGATATTACCGCCGCGATGGATCAGTTATTAGAAATAATTAAACGTGACCGTAAATTTGAAGATGAGCTTGGTCGCAAAGAACTATTAAAACTCTTCGACATCGTCAATACACAAGGTGAGCAAGGCGTCAAAATTGTCAGCGATTATCGACGTAAGCTTGCGTTGGCGCTTAACTAAAAATATCTATTAAAAATTTATTTTTTAGCTTTCCCTTTAGCACGATCTAAAGCCTGGCTCAAACGTGCAGCAGGAATATACCCCGGATATATCTGCCCATTTTCCAGCACGATGGCAGGGGTACCACGCACACCTAACTCATTACCTAACTTAAAGTGTCCTGCCACCGGGTTATCACATGTTTTAGGCGTGATTTTTTCACCGTTCTTGGCCTTCGTTAAAGCCGCTTTTTTATCTTTGGAACACCAGACAGAAACTGACTTATCATATGACGGCGAGTTTAAACCCTGTCGAGGATAAGCCAGATAACGCACCTCAATACCTAAACGATTAAACTCACTGATTTCTTTATGTAATTTTTGGCAGTAATAGCAATCCATATCAGTGAAGACAGAAATAGTATGTTTCGTTTTACCTTTGACAGGAGAAAAGATAATCATTGAATCTTTTTGCGCATCAACAGCTGCAAAACGTGCAGCATTCCGGTAAGTGTCAGTATAATTTGCGCCTGTTCGAATATCAGATATATCACCTTCAATGACATAGTTCGCATCTTCAGATATATAAAGCACTTGCGGTGGTGCAATGACAAGGTAAAGCCCTTTAATAGGTGATGGTTGGACTTCAAACTTTCCAATACCCTTCATTCGCTTACGGATAACACTTTTAATTTTTTCCAGATTTTTAATTTTGGCTGAATTTTGTTCTTCCTGAGTCGAAGAAACATTACCGGCAGAGCCATTATCAGCAAAACTATTGAAACTAAAAAACAGGCCGGTTAAAAAACTCAGCAACAAAAATATTTTATTAAAATTCATCTAAAACCTACATATACATTAAACTGAAAAAACATATTCTACATTATATGGACAAAGAACTTCGAACAAAATAGCAGACATCTTAAAAGAGGATTAATTCAACCACTACACCGAAATAACCTGTTCATGTGTAAGCAACCAGGTTTTCATATCAATATTAAAGCCCGTACTCTGTCCAGCAAAACCACCCAGGCCTGACTTCGCAACAACACGATGACAGGGCACAATAATAGGAACCGGATTTGCTCGACATGCATTCCCCACCGCACGTGGCGAACTCCCTAGTTTTTCTGCAACAGCGGAATATGTCAGCGTTTTACCCTTTTTAATAGAGCGAAGGATCTGCCAAACAGATTTCTGAAAATCCGTTCCTTGTGCATAAGTTTCAATAGCCAGGCTAGCATTAGAATCAACAAAATAGTATTCCAGTTGATTTTTTACCTGTTTTGCAAACTGGTTCAAAGTTTCTGGCTCATTCAGACAAGCTGGCAATTTTTTCTTAGAATCCATTCCTATATTAATCTCTAATACTTTGTTTTCACTACAAAATACATAAAGTAAACCGATTGGTGTATGCACTTTAAAAGACTCAATTTGCATGAAACTGCCTCCTAAACACGAAAATATTCTGTTTGTCACTATAGCAGTTCAACGAAGCATAAGATTAAAGATTTTCAGCTAAAAACCGATATATTGAAAAGCTAAAACGCGAACAACGTAGACTTCCAGATATTTTCATATAATTTTTAAGGATCTAAAATGAAAACAATATCAATGCTCAAAGTATTACTTCTTTTATTGCTTTTCACACCTGTAAATATCGTTCTTGCCTCAGCCTCGGGCGGTGGTGGCTCAGCCTCAAAATATTTTTCACTTTCTCCGCCAATGGTTGTTAATGTTTCAGACAATGGAAAAGTTCGCCATTTGCAAATTGATATACAACTTAGGCTTGACGATCCGGCAGATTCAGCAACGGTTCAGGAACATAAGCCAGCCATTCAACATGAACTGGTTATGCTATTAAGTGGTCGGGAAGCAAAAGACATACGCTCAGTCAAAGGAAAAGAAAAGCTACGCGCAGATGCAACAAAAGCATTAAAAAAATTACTCACCGAAGATCTCGGTAAACCAACAATAAATGCAGTTTATTTTACAACCTTTGTTATTCAGTAATCTGGTTCTCTAGAAGCCAGAGCTGTTGCAATTCATGTTTCAGAACCTTAAGGCGACCTTCATCCTGGGTCGCTTTAAGCAGTGTTGTATACAAAGCCCGTGCGTCACTAATTAATCCGGCTTTTGCTAGATTACTCGCGGCCTGATATCGAGCAGTTTGCCCCCACGGGTCTAAGCTGGAATCTAAATTGGGAGCTAATGCAGAATCCAAATTATGTTCTGCCGAGGTATTAAATTCATCACTATTCGGCAACATAGCAGACTTAAGATACAAGTTTGCAGCATCGGCATATTTCTTTTGTGCTTTTCTGGAATCAGCCATCCAGTAATATATTTCACGTTTACGTTTCAAATCATTCGTATGTAAAAGAATTTTTTTTAAAACACGATATGCCTGTTCGTCCGCTTTAACTGTTTGCAGGTCAAAAACAACTTGCATCAATTTATCGATATCCTCAACCGCAATATTTTTTTGCTCACTTAAAATATCAACAAGCGCATTAGCACTTTGCGTAGCCTTTCCACCCATCACCAGAACACGCGCTCGACGCAGCGCCCACATAAATTTATCTGCGCCCTGAGGAGAGGTTTTAATACTGGCCATTAACTCTGAAGCCAGACGAATATTTGCATTTGCCAAAGCATAATCCACTAAGAAATGACGAATAACAACCGGCGTGGATTGTTTTGTTTTAAATTGATTCGAATTTAAAAACAACTGATTAACTAATTCCTTACCACTGGTATTTGCCATTAGTGATTTTAAAAATAATTTTGTCGCCTGTCGTTTTATTTCTTTATCCTGTCCACGTAAAATTAAAAACGCATACAGTGAACGAGCGTTAACAACCTGAGTAACATCAAATGCTTCAGCTGCTTTCAACCAAACAGGATCATCCCCCATTAAATACTGTGCTTTATTACCAATGTATCTCGCATTCTCAATATAAGCATTCCATAGGTCATCAATGGATAAATGAAACAAACCCTTTGGTAGATTCCTCTTAGCCACATCAGAAAAAATAAACTCCATGGCTTTAATACCCGCTAACCTGTCTTCGCTTCGTTTGGCCGCTTCGGCCACAATAGCCCATAGGTATGTTTTTAATTCAGGCTTTACCCAATCACCTTGCATCTGGCGTAAACCCGCTTGTAAAACAATACGTGGTGAACGCACTCCTTTCCTTAGTTGTGCAAGCAAATGCAGCATACCCGCTTCCGGGTTATCGGTATATTTGGATAATAGCGATAAGGCTTCATCAACTAAATTATTCATTAATAAAACACGTGCATACAAAATAATATCGCTAAAATCACCTTGATCATAATCCTGCCTGAAACGTGTTATTGCGATATGAGCATCTTTAATTCGCCCCTCATCTAAATAACTATAAATAATTAGTCTTCGCCAATGCGGTAACCATTTATTATTAAATTCAAAATCTATATTTCTCTGCCGCCAGATAATAACGCTTAATGTTTGACGTGCTTTTGAATATGCCTGTAGTTTGAGATAGGCCGATGCCTGCTGCGTTTTAGCCCAATATTCAAAAGAAAGGTTCACCCCATCCGGTAAATTATTTAAGCGCTCAACTAACACCGCATTCTGGCCACTTATATTCAATAAACTAATCCGTTCTCGTTCCCACGATAACCAGCGATTTGGTGCATCTTTAAATGTTGGTTGCTGCGCAGCTAAATTGAATAGCGCAAGTCGTACCGCACCAGTTTGCGCAATGGATTGAATAGCTGCCAACGACTTATCAGCAAAAACAGGTTTATTCTCTACGCTATTTTTTTCAATATTATTGGCTATAACAGCCTGGCTTGAATCGGAATCTTTACTTGAGGCGTTAGAAGTTGGCTGCTTAGGTTTAGTACTAGTGCTAGCATTCAATTGTTGTAAGCTATTTTGTGTCACCTGTTTTAAAGGCGTGGAAGCAGAAGGCTCAACCGCATAAAGCGCTGACGCCGATAAAAATAAAAAACCTGAAAAACAAAAACGAGCAACACCCACCGATGTTACTCGTTCTTTTAACAATAATAAGTTACCTGAAATAACACCCATAACAGCTTTTAAACAAGCAGCCAAAAACAAACCGGGGTATTTCGTTGCCATCCGTTGCAACCGAACCATTATCTGGATAATTTTTCCTTAATACGTGCAGACCTACCAGATAATTCACGTAAGTAATACAACTTGGCACGACGCACATCACCACGACGTTTCACCGCGATTGATTCAATCATTGTGCTATGTGATTGAAATACACGTTCAACACCTTCACCGTGTGAAATTTTGCGAACAGTAAACGAAGAATTGAGTCCTGCATTTGATTTGGCAATAACCACACCTTCATAAGCCTGTAAACGCTCACGACTGCCTTCTTTTACTTTTACCTGAACAATCACTGTATCACCCGGGCTAAACTCAGGGATTTCTTTTAACTGTTCTGCTTCTAATTCATTAATGATGTTACTCATAACACTAGCTCCAACGCTTAAAGTCTCATTTAATCAGTATTCTGTTCGCGAATAAATTCATCGAGCAAATACTGTTGTTCTTTGTCCAAATTTATCTTTTCTAATAAATCCGAACGTCTTAACCAAGTTCGTCCTAATGCCTGTTTTTTTCGCCAGCGATCAATTTTTTTATGATCACCACTTAACAAAACAGCCGGCACGGCTAACCCATCCTTATCCATTGCAACTTCAATGCAATCTGGACGAGTGTAATGCGGATAATCTAATAAACCATCCACAAACGAATCCTGTTGTGCTGAATCGGCATGCCCGAGAGCACCCGGTAATAAACGTATCATGCTATCTATCATTACCATTGCGGCCAATTCACCACCGCTTAGTACGTAGTCTCCCACCGACCATTCTTCATCGACTTCGGTTTGTATCAGGCGTTCATCCACACCTTCATACCGACCACATACTAAAATTAAATCTTCTCTTGCCGCCAGTTGCTGCAAACCCTGTTGATCCAGTTTGCGCCCCTGCGGCGACAAGTAAGCGACCTTTACGTCGTTACAACACCGACTGCGTGCCGCTTGAATCGCTTTTTTCAAAGGCTGGTGCATCATCACCATGCCAGGACCCCCACCATACGGCCGGTCATCCACTGTTTTATTTCTATCTTCCGTAAAATCTCTTGGATTCACGGTTGCCAATGTGGCAATTTTCTTTTGAATGGCCCGGCCAGTTATACCGTAGTCACTCAAAGCCGCAAACATTTGCGGGAATAAGGTAATGGCCTCAATATGCACGAGCCAAACCTGTAAAACGTTTTCTAAACCTAGATAAGTACTTAATCATTTAAGTAGTCAGGTTCCCAGTCAACTTCAATCAAACCTGCGTTTAAATCGACCTTTAAAATAACTTGCTGCCAGATATACGGGATTAAATATTCCTCGTTTTTACCTTTAGCATCTTTTTGCTGGCTACGAATAACCAGAACATCATTGGCACCGGTTTCTAATATTTCGATAACCGTGCCAAATTCAAAACCCGCCGAATTTAAAACCGTTAAACCTTTTAAATCCCGCCAATAAAATTCACTTTCACTGGTTTGCGGTAATTGCGAGGGGTTAATCGCAATACGGGCGCGTTTTAATGTTTCAGCCTGATCACGGTCGTTGACCCCTTCTAACTGAGCAATCACCGCTTTACCGTGTTTTTTACCACTAACAAGCTTTATCGCTTGCCATTGTTTATTTATTTCAATAAACCATGGCGAATAACTTAAAATATTCTCGCGGGGATCAGTTTCAGAATAAATCTTAACCCAACCCTTAACACCAAATACCCCGGAAATACTGCCCAATACCAACTTATCGTTATCGATTGAGCTTTGGTCTGATTGCTTAGACATGTTTCACGCCGCCTTTAGTACCGGGCAAAACATTAAAACCAGACACATGAAAAAAGCAAAACTACTTACGCAGCTGCACTTTCTTTAATAAGTGTATTAACGCGGTCACTGGCTTTTGCACCTAATTTAACCCAGTGTTCTATACGATCACTGTTTAAATTTAAACGAACTTCCTGACCTGTTGCGCTAGGGTTAAAAAACCCAAGACGTTCAATATAACGACCATCACGCTTGTTACGGCTGTCAGTAACAACAATATGATAAAAAGGACGTTTCTTTTGACCGCCACGTGCTAAACGAATGACTACCATTCTTCTACCTCGATTTAAAACAAGAAATGAGAAACCTTGCGCAGACCACATCTCTACACAATAGAATCTCGAACAGGGGCGCATTGTACTTGAAATTGGCGAAAAGTGAAGTATTTTTGACTGAAAAACCTTAAACAAGCCTATTTATAACCATTAACACCTAAAGTTACCGATGTTTTGGGTCGTTAATAAAACATGTCCAATTTGATTGGTTTTTTATTCAAACGGATATTCCACTTTATTGTAAATGGATTTATACAATTTCGAGGTTAGGCAACTTAGCCACCTAAAACATACATTGTTAAGGAAGCAATATGCTAAAACAAATTAATCTAGGTGGCCTGTTCAGCAAGCTGGTTCTGCCTGTTATCGCACTGTTTATCGTTTCAATTATCGTACTAAATTTTTATATCCCGAGCCAGTTAGAACACCAGGCTATCGAAGGTGCAACATCGGCAGCCAAACAAACAGCTAAACAATTCAAAGTGCTACGTAAATATTACGTGCAAAATATTCTGAAAAAAGTAAAAGCGGGCTCGGATATGCGGCCTAAAATTAACCACAAAAACGACCCCAAAGCTTTTCCGTTACCGGCTACCATGATTCATGATTTAAGTGTACTACTCAAAAATGAGGGTACAACGGTTAATTTATACAGTACCTACCCCTTTCCTAACCGTAAATCCAGAGTGTTAGATAAATTTCAAACCGATGCCTGGGATTACCTGGTTAAAAATCCGAAAAAAGTATTTGTACAGGAAATAGAAAAAGAAGGTCGTTCCATTGTTCGCGTCGCAGTTGCCGATACCATGGTCGCCCAGGGCTGTGTTAACTGCCACAATTCTCACCCCGACACCCCTCGTACTGGCTGGAAACTCGGTGACGTGCGCGGCATTCTGGAAATAAACAATGACATTACCAAACAGGTAATCGCAAGCTCAACAGCCGGAACCAAAATTACACTAGCATTGATTGGCACACTATTATTTATCGTCTTAACCATCTACTTTATATACAAAACGGTCATTGCAAAAAAACTGGCCGCTCTGAATAGCAGTATCCAGGATCTCGCCAGTGGCAGTAGCGACTTAACCCAACGCCTGGATGATAGCGGCAATGATGAAATTTCCAGCCTCGCCAGTGGCTTTAATCAATTCATTGAAAATCACAGCGTCTTTATTAAGAAAATAGCGGATTCAGCACAACAGTTATCAGATTCGTCAACGGAAATGGCTAACGCTACTATTCAGGCAAAAAACGATTCAGCCGAGCAAAAAAGCCAAATAGCTTTAGTAGCAACCGCCGTTAACGAAATGGCTGCCAGCATTCAGGAAGTCGCATCAAGCACAACAACGGCAGAGGAATCCGCCCGTAGTGCGAAAGATGAAACCACCTCCGGGCTACAGGTTGTCGAAAATAACATTAACATCACCAACACACTTTCCAGTGAAATGGAAAAAGCCGCTGAGGTGATTCAATCGCTTAAGAGTGACAGTGAAAGCATTGGCAGCGTGCTCGATGTTATTCGAGGCATATCAGAACAAACCAACTTACTGGCATTAAATGCCGCCATTGAAGCTGCTCGCGCCGGTGAGCATGGCCGAGGGTTTGCGGTGGTTGCCGACGAAGTGCGCACCCTTGCCAGTCGTACACAGGATTCAACCGTTGAAATACAGGAAATGATCGAGCGACTACAACAAGGCGCCGATAGCGCCGTGACAGTAATGGACAACGGAATTGAAACGGTTGGTAAAAGCGTCAAGCAGGCCACCGAAACAGGCGAGAGCTTAAGGTCGATTACCGAAGCAGTGAGCAATATTTCTGATATCAATGCACAAATTGCCAGCGCCATCGAGGAGCAAAGTGCAGTCGCCGAAGACATCAATCAGAATGTGGTTTCCGTAGACAACCTTGCGCAACGAGGCGATGAATCGTCCGCCAATATTGCCGCAGCCAATGAACAGTTGCGACAAATGGCCAGCGATCTGTCTTCGCTAGTGAGTCAATTTAAGTTTGAATAATGAAAAGTTCTTAAAACCTAAAAAGACTATAACCACAACGGACACGACGAAAATCACCAAGCTGGATTCCCACCGCAGCCTGCCCCCAAGCTGTTGAATCGGGGTGGGAATGACAGAGTATATTCTCAACCTACCTATCCGCACGGATAGCGAGAGGCTCGTGAGTTAAAACATCCCACCTGGCGGCATCTGCCCTTTCATGCCGCGCATCATCTTCGCCATACCACCTTTGCCCATTTTCTTCATCATTTTCTGCATTTGGGCAAATTGCTTTAATAAACGATTCACGTCCTGCACTTGCACACCTGAACCGGTAGCAATGCGGCGCTTGCGCGAGCCTTTAATCACAGCGGGAAAATGCCGTTCCTGTGGCGTCATGGAATTAACAATGGCTATCATGCGGTTGATATTTTTTGGGTCGACCTGGCTTTTTGCAGCGGCAGGTAGCTTTCCCATGCCGGGCATTTTATCCATTAAGCCTGCAATACCACCCATCTTATTCATTTGTTCAAACTGGTCTTTAAAATCTTCTAAATCGAAGCCCTTGCCTTTTTTAATCTTTTTCGCTAGTTTTTCAGCTTTGGCGACATCAATATTCTTTTGAACGTCTTCCACCAGGCTAACTACATCGCCCATATCGAGAATACGCGAAGCAACCCTGTCAGGGTGAAAAACTTCCAGGGCAGACATTTTCTCGCCCACGCCCATAAATTTAATAGGTTTACCGGTAATTTGGCGAATGGATAAGGCCGCACCGCCGCGCGCATCACCGTCAGTTTTGGTTAAAACCACACCGGTTAACGGTAAGGCTTCATCAAAGGCTTTGGCTGTGTTGGCGGCATCCTGGCCGGTCATGCTGTCGACAACAAATAAGGTTTCGGCGGGGTTGGCGGCCTTATGGATGGCTTTAATTTCATCCATCATTTCAGCATCAACATGTAGGCGACCCGCAGTATCAATAATCACCACATCGAGCTGTTTAACGGAAGCCTCTTTAATGGCCCCGTTTACAATATCAACCGGCTTTTGTTTTACGTTACTGGGGAAAAACGTTGCGCCCACTTCGGTGGCAACGGTTTCTAACTGCTTAATCGCCGCGGGGCGATAAATATCAGCACTGACAACAAGGGATGATTTATTCTGATTCTCTTTTAACCAGCGCGCCAGTTTGGCCACCGTGGTGGTTTTACCTGCACCCTGTAAACCCGCCATAAGAATAACTGCCGGTGGCTGAACATTCAGTTCCAGTCCCGAACTGACTTCACCCATCATATGGATAAGTTCATCATTAACGGCTTTTACAAAAGCTTGCCCTGGGGTAAGACTTTTAAGAACGGTATCACCCAATGCACTTTCACGTACATGTGAGATAAAATCTTTTACTACAGGCAAAGCAACGTCGGCTTCAAGTAAGGCCATGCGCACTTCACGCAAGGTGTCCTGAATATTGTCTTCTGTGATTCGGCCAACACCACGTACATTACGCAGCGTTTGGCCTAAGCGTTCTGTTAAACCATCAAACATAATTTATTAACTCGATCTATTAAAGAATAATCTGGAAGGGGAAGTATAACCTAATGACGTGCTTGACGTGAATTAGAAGAGTGGCAAAAAAACTATAAAGTGAACGTTTTATGCCCTTGCAGAGGATAAACATTTTGCCCACTAATGGCCTGCTTACACTCTTCCATAATGACTGATTCAAGACCAGGCTTGTTATGCGTGATATAAACCTCGGGCCGATGCCTTAACTTGGCAATATCACTGCCGAGTAATTCGGCACAATAATGGCCAGCTATTTTACAGAGCTCTTTATCGGCGTTGGAAAAAGCCGCTTCAACAATTAATAAATCTAACTGCTCATGTTTGTTCAGCGCATCCCAAAAAGTATCATTGGTGGTGGTGTCACCACTAAAAGCGAAACTGCCTTTATTACCCTGTACCCGATAGCCCACCCCGGCAACCGCATGGTTGACTTCAATCATTTCAAATTGTCGGCCATCGATGCTGGTGGTATCACCCGGTATCATCACCTGATATTTTAAAACAGGCGCCTCGGTCGGCAGGCGTGAAAAGTCAGGCCAAATCGTATTATTAAAGATATGGGTTTGCAGGGCATTCAACGTTTCTGCCTGGGCATGAATCACCACCGGCTGGCTAATGCGTTCAAAAATGGTATCGACTAACAGAGGGATGCCAGTAATATGATCTAAATGAGAATGGGTTACAAAAATATGTTTAATTTGCGCCATTTCGTCCAGACTTAAGTCACCCAAACCGGTTCCGGCATCGATTAAAATATCTGTATCAATGAGCAATGTCGTGGTACGTAAATCGATACCAACACCACCACTGCACCCCAATACCCTTAAGTCCATCTTAGCTCCATCTTATTTCCTTAATTTCCATTTAAACCCCTTAATTTCCATTTAAACCCTACCGCATTGTTCTAAAGCTATTTTTTAATTTCTTTTCAGTATAAAACAAATTTAGGTGATGTCAGCATTCAAACTGAATTTGTACAATAATTGTGCATTACAGCACCTAATTTAGCTCTAAGCGTCAGATAATACAGCACTTTATCAGCCATTTTCATAAATATACGGCTAGCTTTTGCCCAACACACGTTTAAACCGGCCTACCCATACGCCCTAAACTCAATCTTTCATAAAAGTGACCCACAATCTACTTTCATTTGCTCTACAAGCTATGCGATGATTAGTCGAATAACTCAACGAAGACACAAAAAAGATTTTAAAATGATTCTAAGTATTGTGGCCATCACTTTTTATGCCATTGCTTTGGCTTTACTGCTTAAACACAGCAAAGCACCAAAAAGTGGATCCACTACACAATCCAAAATAACGCTTTTACTGCCTGGATTTGCGGCTGTTTTATTGCACGCTTTTATTTTATTTAAATACAATATATACAGCGGCAACGGCCTTGATTTAAGCGTTTTTACCGTACTCTCTTTAGTCAGCTGGATTACCGCCAGTTTTCTATTGATAGCGGCAATACGCCAGCCCGTTGAATGTTTAGCCATTGTGGTTTATCCCTTTGCCATCATTACCCTGCTGCTTCGAGCCATTAGCAACCAGCACCACTACCTCAGTGAAATATCAGGTGGCCTGGAAACCCATATTTTACTTTCAATTATTGCTTATAGTATTTTAAGCATTGCGGCCGTGCAAAGTATTTTGCTTTATATACAGGACTACCATTTACATAAAAAACACCCTGGCGGCTTTATTGGTGCCTTACCGTCACTCGAAACCATGGAAAACCTACTGTTTAAAATGATTGCGCTGGGTTTTATCTTGCTAACCATTTCACTTGCCGCCGGCTTCCCTTATTTAGACGACATTCATCAACAGCATTTAACCCATAAAATAATATTGTCCTTAATCGCCTGGCTGGTCTTTGCGGTATTATTGTGGGGTCGCTGGAAATTCGGCTGGCGAGGCCAAACCGCTATTCACTGGACGCTCGGTGGGTTTGTATTACTCATGCTGGCTTACTTTGGTAGTAGCATTGTGTTGCAGGTTATATTGCAACGGGCTTAATTTTAAATTATTTTTTTTAACCATTAGGTGCCTTCGTGGTTAAAAAATATATATTTCAGCTTGACAGCACCCTCTAATTTCCTAAAACTTACCCTTATCTCAATTATATAGGTCAGCCTCTCTTTGGACACACTTTCCTTAAGTATGCTTTTTGGCATACTCGTTTTTCTTATTCTTGCTTCGGGCTTTTTTTCGGGTTCTGAAACCGGGCTCATGAGTTTAAACCGTTACCGCTTGCGCAATATGGCGAATAAAAACCATAAAGGCGCCAAAAAAGCCTTACGCCTGTTGGAAAAGCCAGAACGCATCATTGGCATGATTTTGCTTGGCAATAACTTTGTTAATATCCTTGCCGCCACGATTGCATCCATTATTGGTATTCGCTTACTAGATGAAGCCGGGCCGTGGGTTTCCACCTTTGTGCTAACCGGCATTATTTTAATTTTTGCCGAAGTCACCCCTAAAACCCTGGCTGCCCTGCACCCTGAAAAATACGCCCTGCCATCAGCCTATGTTCTTGAGCCACTCTTAAAAATATCTACTCCCTTTGTTTGGCTAATTAATAGAATTACCAAGGCTATTCTTCGATTATTAGGCATATCAGCTAAACAACAGTCAGCAACGAGTTTAAGCAGCGACGAAATTCGAATTGTTGTCAATGAAGCAAGTTCAATGATACCCGAACAACATCAGCGCATGCTTTTAAGTATCCTGGATTTAGAAAAGGTTACCGTAGAAGATATTATGGTGCCGCGAAGCGAAATTAGCGGCATTGATATTGAAGACGACTGGGACAACATTCGCAAACAACTCGCTAGCAGCCAACATACCCGTATACCGGTTTATGCCGGCGATATTGACCATATTATTGGTATCATTCACATACGAAACGCTATCAACCTGTTCCAAATGGACAAAGACGATAAAGATAGCCTGCGAAATATTATAAATGAGGCATATTATGTACCCATCGCTACCCAGCTACATACACAGCTCTTAAACTTCCAGAAGGAAAAACGCCGTATTGCACTGGTGGTCAATGAATACGGTGATATACAAGGCCTGGTAACACTGGAAGATATACTTGAAGAAATTGTTGGTGAGTTTACCAGCGACCCGGCCGCCAATAATAAAGACGTTACTAAAATGGAAGACGGTACTTACCTAGTGGATGGCAGCGCCTCTATCCGCGAATTAAATAAGGTTTTAAACTGGGAACTACCTACCGATGGCCCCAAAACAATTAATGGGCTAATTATTGAATACCTTGAACATATTCCTGAACCCGGTACCAGTATGCTTATTGCCGATCACCCAATGGAAATTGTCCACACCACCAAAAATACGGTAAAAACGGTTCATATCAACCTGAACTGGAAAACGAGCAAGAAGAAGGACACAGTCAAGCATAAAAACGAAACGGCAGCAGACTCTAACTAGCCAGAGTTCGGGATAAGAAATTTTATACTGTTCAGTTACCAAAGTTACTAGCAAATAGCGTGGGAATGACGTAATCCTTGTTATCCCGAATTCAGGTTAACTTACATATACCCAATGTCGGATAAATTGCATAAAAATTCGGATGAAAGGCCGTTAAACTATTACAGAAATATGAAATGCAGGCTATAATCCATAGAATACTTATTATTATCATATAATTACCAGATTTTAGGAGTCGAATAGTGTCGAAACTGACGCTTTCATTCAAGGGGCAAATTCTTAAGTTTTTTCCAATCCACAACGGAACAATGTTGGTGGGGAACGATCCTTCTTGCGATATCCATATCGATAGCCTCGCTCTCGAGCCACAGCACCTGCAAATTGATACCGAGCAACAATCCTCACGCTTAAAAGCTTTATCGCAGGAAAATGGCACTTTTATAAAAAATACAAAAATTGATACACACGTATTAAAAGATGGCGACACTCTTCAAATTGGTAAGCACACTCTGACTTATAGTTTCGAAGAACTTCCCGAAGAGGATATGCTTCAGGCAATTAATAATGCCGATGACCCCACCGAAAAAGACATAGCTGCACCCTCAATTGCCGAACCTGCGCCTGAAGCTTTGACTAAAGAAAACAATGCTAAAGTCTCACAGAAAACTAACGGTTGGCTGCAAATTATGACAGGGCAAAATCTTGGCAAAACGCTGAGCTTACACCGCTCAATGACTAACTTGGGTAAACCTGGCCTGGCCACCGCAGTCATAGCACACCGGGAAAACGGCTATTTTATTTCTCACCTGGAAGGGAAACACCCACTGCAAATCAATTCACAACCAACCGAACACCCAACCAAGCTTAACCCTGATGACATTATTCAAATAGGTAATGTCAAAATGCAATTTTATTTAGAATAAAAACTAAGTAAACATTTGCCCCTGAAAAATCTTATCGGAGCACCTTGATGGAGCATCGACGATTTACCCGCATTCCACTCGACACAGACGTGCAGATACATGACTCACAAAGTCACAAGAAATGGCAAAGTGAGCTTATCGATATTTCATTAAAAGGTTTAAAAATAGCACGTCCCATTGACTGGCTGATTAGTAAGCATGTGCATTTTGAAATAAATTTAATTTTATCAAAAGACAATATCGAAATAAAAATTCAGACCGAGTTAAAACATTTTGACGAAGCTATTCTAGGGTTTCAAATAAAGCATATCGACGTTAACAGTGCCAGCCACTTGCATCGCTTACTTGAATTAAATTTAGGTGATAACAACTTACTCGACCGAGAGTACCATGAGTTAATATCGCCCAACATAAGCGAATAGGTTAATTTAAACGCTGCAAGGGTACTTGCTTATAATACAATTCCAATAAATCGTGTACAGCGACGTAGTGTTGCTTAATAATATCTGGTCGCTCAAAAAATACCTCACTTAATACAGCAAAAAATTCTGCGGGTGAGCTTGCAGCGTAACAATCAATACCAATAAAAATCCCTGCTTCACATTGTTGCTGAAAATTTTCATAAGCACGACTAAACACCTGCACCCAACGCTCCTTGCTCATAGTTGAATGTAAAGGCGGAAAACCATTTGCCACACCATTTTGCATATCAAGCTTATGCGCAAATTCATGAATAACAAGATTGCTGCCATCAATAATACCCGCAAACTTAGTTTCATCCCAGGCTAAAATCACTGGACCACGTTGCCAGGCTTCTCCCGCCAGATTGGACTTTATATAATGCACCACGCCATTTTCATCCATCACAGTGCGTTCCGGCGCAAAGCCCGAAGGGTAAACAATAATGGATAACCAACCGGAATAACTATTCAACCCAAGCGCCAATATAGGTAGACAAGCTTGCAGGGCGATTATTAACTTCATTTCCAAGGTAACAACCAAACCCTGCGCACCATTAAAGATTTTATAGTGTA
The DNA here is from genome assembly GCA_964504295.1 of uncultured Thioalkalispiraceae bacterium. Lineage (GTDB taxonomy): Bacteria > Pseudomonadota > Gammaproteobacteria > UBA6429 > Thiohalophilaceae > SZUA-37. The sequence goes on along the minus strand of CAZDEC010000029.1, from coordinate 20,742 downwards.
TAAATAATATAGCTAATTGCTGTAAGTCTTTTTTTTCTTCCATTGTTAAGCCGATTAATAATGGCAATGACACAAATGCTTGTTCCCATTGTTTAACGGTAATTATTGAACGCTTAATAACACGTTGGTTTAACCATTGGCGAAAAAAATTAAACATATTAATAAATTATTGCAGCAGATGACCTGTAATTGATTCTAATAAAAAACTCTGGACTAACCATGACAACAAGTATGACGTTAAATTTAAAATAACTCAAAAATATTCCGTTTAAATGCGGCCTAATGAGGTTTAAATTAACTTTTGTGTTATCGTTCCACTATTATTTTTTCTGGAACAGGTTTATGACACAAAATACCCTCTACTGGCACGATTACGAAACCTTTGGCGTCGACCCGACACGCGACCGTCCGGTACAATTTGCCGGCATTCGTACCGATGAAGACCTCAATATTATTGGCGAACCACTCAATATATTCTGCCGACCTTCGCCCGATACTCTACCACACCCAATATCATCTTTAATCACCGGCATCACCCCGCAATACGCACTGGAACATGGCCTGGCAGAGGTCGAATTTATCGAGAAGATTCTGGAAGAACTGTCACTACCGGGTACCTGCGGGGTGGGTTATAACTCATTACGTTTTGATGACGAAGTTACTCGCAACACCCTTTACCGTAATCTGTATGAACCGTACAGCCGTGAATGGCAAAACGGCAATAGCCGCTGGGATATTATCGACATGGTTCGCGCCTGCCGTGATTTGCGCCCGGACGGCATTGTCTGGCCAATGCGTAAAGACGTTGAACGCAGCAGCTTTAAACTCGAAGAACTCACTGTTGCCAATGGCATCGCACATACACAAGCACACGATGCACTCTCGGATGTTTACGCCACCATTGCAATGGCAAAACTCATTAAAGACAAACAACCCAAACTTTACGACTTTATTTACAAGTTACGCCGAAAAAACGCCGTCCTTAAACACATTGACCTTAAAGAGATGACACCGCTATTACATACCTCTGGCATGTACGGCAGTGACAACGGCAACACTCGTATGGTTGCACCAATTTGCAATCACCCAACAAATAAAAACAGTATTATTATGTTTGACCTTAGTCAATCACCCAACATCTTGCTTGAACTCGGCGCAAAAAAACTACGCGAACTGCTTTATACACCAGTTGCCGATTTAGCCGAAGGCGCCGAGCGCCCGGCATTAAAACAGCTACTCATAAACAAATGCCCAGTCCTTGCACCCACGTCAACCTTAACCGGCGATACCGCAAAGCGGCTTAACATTGATTTAATGAACTGTATGCAAAACCGTCAGGCACTGCTTAACTCACGTAAAGAAATCCAGCAAAAAATTGCCAAAATATTTGAGCAACGAGAATATGAACCCATCACCGATCCCGACTTAATGATTTACGCCGGTGGATTTTTTTCGCAAAAAGATAAAAACCAAATGGAAGCTGTACATAACGCGACCCCAGAAGAGTTAGCCATACAACCCTGGCGTTTCGAAGACCAACGTCTACCCGAAATGCTACAGCGTTATCGCGCGCGTAATTACCCTGAAACGCTTAATGAAAGCGAACTGGCACAATGGATGGAACATTGTCGCGACCGGTTAATCAACGGCGAGTCAGGTCATCTCAACTTTAAATGCTTCCACGAAGAGCTTGAACAACTCAGAGCTGAAACAGAACTGGATAGCGGTAAAATAAAAATTCTAAATAAAGTAGAAGAATTTGGCCGCGAACTGGAAGATTATTTAAAACAGAATGTAAAACAATAATCAACGCATAAAAAACCCTGCTTAAGGTTTGTCATTGTGAGTAATAACGCGAAATTTCGTTAGTTCATACCGTGCCTAAAGATGATTACCACACTATCGTTCGACCTGCTGTAATTTTAAATATAAAAACCCCGCCAAAACAGTGCGGGGATACTTTGAAAAAATACTTTCTAATTATTTTAAGATTGTTATCTTTGCATTTGCTTCTTTATTATGGATAAAAACAAGATCATTGCCCGAAGCAGATTTATGACATGCAATACATCCTTTATCCATACCTTTTGCTACACGACCGGCTAACTTCATTCCCATGGGGTTTACAAACAACTTACCATTCGGTTTGTATTTAACCCAGAACCAGTCCTTGTTGTCCGAGTCATAACCGGTTTCCCGTTTAGCCATCACTGTAATCGCTTTCAAATATTTAGTACGATTTCGTGCAACCGATTTAACAGTAATACCCTTGCCACCGTAATTTCGTTTAACGATAACCCGTTTACCATTTATTTTGGATTCTAAAACTTCTCTGACTTTTCCATGTGGAGGCCCACCAATATATAAGGTTGCCGGTGTTTGATTTAAACCCGATTTATTCAACTTAGTCCAAAGTGTTTTTGCATAAGTAACATCAGCAGGCTGGCCAAAAGGTGGCTTCATCATTTTGCCACTTTGTTTCGTACTGGAGCAACTTGCTGCGCCAACCATCACCAATATGGCGAGTATAAATAACGCTAGTATCTTTCTCATCACGATTACCTCTTTCATTTATTAGAAATTTAATTAAAATTGAATATTGATAATATTCTGTTTCCCTTGTCTGAATTTTTACACTGTAAAACGTTTATAAGTGAATCCAAGTACCACGCCCCATATAAGATGAAGCATTAACGTTGCGATTGGGGCCATAATGCCAATATTCAAACCAAAGATACCTGCACCCGCCATCGACATTGGGCCAACCATCATCAGCAGCCACGCACCGATTGAAAAAATAATAGCGCTAATTATTATGCCGCCGGGTAACTTATCCACCAAAACCGCAAACAATATTCCCCACACAAAGGTGCCAATCACAAAGTGAGCAACCCAGCCCATCACCAGTGGTGAGCCCATCATTCCGGCTAACATTTTTATGGCATTAAGTTCAGGCATAACCCCCATTTTAGCTTTTGCAATCATCACTATCGACAACACAACCGTCGCCACAAACCCGGAAATAAGACCTGCTTTAATATTCATACATCTTCCTCCTGCTATTGCTGGATGCACTCCAGCGGTTTTAGTTACCATTGGATGCAAGCAAACAGGAAAGGGTTACACTGAATTCAGTGATATTGTGAATTAATCTAGAATAGTTATGAAAGTTGGGGGGGGGTTAGCGCTTGCGCGCTTTGAGTATTGCTTTTACCAGATCGTTAGGCACATCATCGGGAACAGCATCATCAACAGAAGAATAGGCTGTGCGACTAATTTCAATGGTACGTTGATAGGCCTTGAGGTATTGTCGGCATTCCTTGCACACCCGCAGGTGTAACTCAAACTTGCTACGCTGCCTATCGGGAAGTTCATTATCCAGATAATCCACCACAAAGCCTTCAAATTCACGACAGGTAATCATATTCGGCATTGTCCGTAACATGAAACCTTTTAATTTTCGTAATACTTTGTTTTGTGGTTTCATTAATACGCCTCATCTCGAAGTAATGGTTCAATTAATTTTTTCAGTGCCGCGCGCGCACGATGCAAGCGCACCTTGACGTTGCTTTCAGAAATACCCAAACGTTGCGCCACTTCGCCGGTGCTATAACCTTCGATGTCACGCAACAGTAAAACGATACGGTAATCGTCCGGTAATGCATTAATTGCTGTATGTACCCGCGCCTGAGACTCTTCGTTTGCAACAATGTTGTCGGCACTTGCAAGGTAATTCCACTCAGGTTCCAGACGACATTCACTTTTATCAAATTCAGGTAAGTATTCATCAATCGACTGCTCGGCAAGACGTTTTAATTTACGCAACTTCATTAATGCCGCATTAATCGTAATACGATGTAACCAGGTTTTTAAACTTGAGCGATTTTCAAATTTTTTAAACCCTTGGAAAGCAGAAATAAAAGCCTCTTGCACTGCATCTTCTGCCAGCGCACGATCACCCAAAAGTCGTTCTGCAATCGCAAGCATCCAGCCAATATTGTTGCGTACCAGTTCTTCTGCCTGTTTGTCATCCATACCCGTTGGCGATGGATTTTTTTTAGAGTTTTGCATTGAAGTATGTGGTGATATAAGTCATTGACTAGCTGGATTCCATTTTTATATTTTATCCAGCGCCTCATCCAAACGTGTTACCGGATAAATAGTCATGCCTTTCGGCGCTTCTCGTGGCGCATTAGCTTTAGGAATAATAGCCTGTTTAAAACCGTGCTTGGCTGCTTCGTATAAACGTTCCTGGCCATTGGGGACGGGGCGAATTTCGCCGGCTAAACCGACTTCGCCAAAAACAATTAAGTCTTCGGGGATGGCTTTGCTGCGTAAGCTTGAGGTAATGGCGAGTAACACCGCAAGGTCGGCACCGGTTTCGGTTACGCGCACTCCGCCGACCACATTGGCGAACACATCCTGGTCGTGCATCATGATGCCACCATGGCGGCTTAATACAGCGAGTAACATGGCGAGGCGATTGGTTTCCAAACCAGTGGTCACGCGACGTGGATTGCCTAGATGACTTTCATCGACCAGCGCCTGAACTTCAACTAATAAAGGCCGACTGCCTTCTAGCGTAACCATTACCACCGTGCCCGGCACCACTTCATCGTGGCGTGATAAAAAGATAGCCGATGGATTAGTGACTTCGCGTAGGCCTTTGCCAGTCATTGCGAATACACCGAGTTCGTTAATGGCGCCAAAGCGATTTTTAATAGCTCGCACTAAACGATAACGACTACTACTGTCACCTTCAAAATATAAAACGCTATCGACCATATGTTCTAAAACACGTGGGCCGGCTAATGCGCCTTCTTTTGTTACATGGCCGACTAAAAACAAAGCCGTGCCGGTTTGTTTTGCATAACGTACCAGTTGTGCCGCCGACTCGCGCACTTGCGCCACACCACCTGGCGCTGACTGAACTGCCTCGGTATATACTGCCTGTATTGAATCAATGACCATCACAGCCGGTTTTTCTACTTGCGCAAGTTTTAAAATACTTTCGACTTGCGTTTCAGTGAGTACGTTTACTTTTTCAGTGTTTAGGCCAAGTCGTTGCGCGCGCATACTCACTTGCTCTAACGATTCTTCACCGGTGACATATAACGTTTTGGAACTTTCAGCCAGAGCAACTAAGATTTGCAACAATAAAGTTGATTTACCAATACCCGGATCACCACCAATTAACACCACCGAGCCCGGTACTAAACCGCCACCCAATACACGGTCGAACTCTTCGATGCCGCAACTATAACGTGTAAGCTCACTTGCCCGAACATCGGCCAATACTTGCACTTGGCCATTTTTAGCATCACCCGAAAAACCGCTGTAACGTGGCATACGCGTTGCACCCGCCGCTGCCATTGCGGTGACTTCCACCAGTGTGTTCCATGCACCGCAGTCGGTACATTGCCCGCCCCATTTTGGCGCCTGTACGCCGCATGCGCTGCAACTGTATATTTGTTTTGCTTTTGCCATTAAATTCTTCAATATTTATTAAAGGAAAATGTTCGGATACTAAGAAGCCAAAGAACAAGGCAAAAGTCGACGAACAAACTCAGCTTACACTCAGCAAGTGAGTATTTTGAGGAGGCTTTTAATGCCGTTATTTGGCTTCTTAGCATTCGATTTCTTCTTTGTATTCAAATTGCACACGCCTGGTAACACCACATAAGAGTTCATAACCAATAGTACCTGCTGCTATTGCAATTTCTTCGATGGGTAAACCTTCACCCCATAAGACAATCTCATCACCTACTTTTGCATCAGCTTGCTCACGTAGATCGACCATAATCATATCCATTGATACACGGCCAATTAATGCAACACGTTCGCCATTAACTAACACCGGCGTACCCGATGGTGCATGACGTGGATAGCCATCACCATAACCTATCGATACCACACCAACGCTCATGTCTTCCGGGCAAGTCCAGCTACTACCATAACCAATGCTTTCATCTTTAGATACTTTATTGATTGCAATAAGGGTTGCCGATAAGGTCATCACTGGCATTAAATCATAAACAGCTTTATCATCGTTATTTTTAATAAAAGGATTTACACCATATAACATGATGCCAGGCCGTACCCAATGACCATGCGCGTCAGGCAAGCTTAATATTGCAGCAGAATTAGCTAAACTTGTTTCGGCAGGATTGCCTGAAACGATGCTATTAAAATTTTCAAATTGTTGTGTATTTTTACTATGCTGAATATTATCGGCATTTGCAAAATGGGTCATTAAACCTATACGTGTATCCACACCGGCTTCCAGTAATCGCTGATACATTTTTTTTACAATGTCAGGTGCAAAACCAAGGCGATGCATTCCTGTATCTATTTTCAACCATACTTTTAAATGATTAACCGCATCGGGGTTTATCTCTAAAAGAATAACCTGACTAATATGATGTATAACGGCAGTAAGTTTATGCTGTTCTAACAATGCTAAATCGCTTGATGAATTAAAGCCTTCCAAAACAACAATGGAATGACTTATACCAACAGCGCGTAACATAATGGCTTCATCAATAGAAGCAACAGCAAAGGCATCGTCATTGGCTAATTCTTCTGCTAAGGCTTTGGCAACCCGCGCAATACCATGCCCATAGGCATCGGCTTTAACAACGGCCATTATTTTTTGTACGGGAGCATGTTGCCTGGCTATGCCAAGGTTATGTTTTAGTGCGGTAAGATTTATAACAGCGCGGGCAATACGACTCATTAAGTATTTCCTATGATTTCAAGTTTCCCTAAATTCATACTCATCCCTTGCCCTCACTTACTAGCTATCAAAGAAAGGCGCGCTGCTATTGCCAATATAATTTTCAAACTTGGTGTATTTACCTAAGAAAGTTAAACGTGACATACCGATAGGGCCATTCCGTTGTTTACTAATAATAATTTCGGCTGAGCCTTTATCGGGGCTTTCTTCGTTGTAAACTTCGTCACGATAGATAAAGACAATTAAATCGGCATCTTGCTCGATTGCACCTGACTCACGTAAGTCAGACATCACTGGGCGTTTATTAGGTCGTTGCTCTAACGAACGATTTAACTGCGACAGCGCAACAACCGGCACCTCTAATTCTTTTGCCAAACCTTTTAATGAACGCGATATTTCAGAAATTTCTGTTGCACGATTTTCGCTGCTGCCATGCAGCTGCATTAATTGCAGGTAATCAATGACGATTAAACCTAGGCTGCCGTGTTCTTTTTTAATACGTCGGGCTCGAGCACGAATTTCCATGGGTGACATACTAGGTGTGTCATCAATAAAAATAGGCGCTTCATTTAAAATATTAACCGCCGAGGTTAAACGCGGCCAATCGGTATCGTCTAGCTTACCGGTTCGAACTTTATTCGAATCGATACGGCCAAGTGATGACAGCATACGCATAACCAGCTGGTCGCCCGGCATTTCCATGCTAAATACGGCAACGGCCTGTTTGGCTTTAACCGCAACACTTTCGACAATGTTCATCGCAAACGAAGTTTTACCCATTGAAGGACGACCAGCAATAATCACTAAATCGGATGGCTGTAGGCCGGATGTTTTTGCATCAAAATCTTCAAAGCCGGTTGGTACGCCGGTATAAGCGGCATCATTTTCAAACATCACCTGAATTTTTTCCAGGGTGCTGCCTAATAGGTCGGTTACCGTTTTATAGCCACGATTGGTTCGTGCGCCTTGCTCGGCTATTTGAAAAACCTGTTGTTCGGCTTTGTCTAAAATTTCGGCACTGCTACGACCTTCGGTATTGTAGGCCGACTCGGCAATTTCAGTTGAAACACGAATAAGTTGTCGCAATACAGAACGCTCGCGAACAATCGCTGCATAAGCTTTAATGTTGGCTGCGGTTGGGGTATTTTTTGCCAGTGCACCGAGGTAACTCAGGCCACCCACATTTTCTAATTCTTTTTGTTGTTCGAGCCATTCCGATAAAGTAATAACATCTAAAGGTTCATCTTTTTCGGCCAGGGTTGTAATGGCCTGAAAAATTAAACGGTGATCGCGACGATAAAAGTCGTCTCCGGTAATTTGGTCAGCCACCTCTTCCCAGGAGCTATTATCTATCATTAAACCGCCCAGCACTGACTGCTCAGCCTCAATAGAGTATGGCGGTAACTTTAATTTATCAGCCCGATCATTCGACGCGCTAGGGAAAATAACTTCCTGCATGATTTTTAAATTCTGCTCGTTAAGGTGAAAATTCTATTTATGTTTTGGATACCCGAATGCTCGGGTGTATGACGGCCTTTTATTATTTTTGAATATTACTTCGCATTTCAACAACATTAGATCAAGTTAACGGGACAGTAATAATTTTTGATCTAAATAAACAAAGAATCTGGTTAATAAAAAGCGCTGCAACAAAAAAATAATACCACACTGCTACTAAAAAAGACGGCCAAAAAGAGCGCATCTCAAAATAATTTTTAAATAAGAAAATTACTATATAAGAGAAAATAAAATAGCCCGGCGCGAGTGTACCGGGCTAACTGGAAGCATTTAGAAAGGTTTTATTATGAAGCTAATTAGCTATACAAGCTAAGACGTTGATTTATTCAGCTTCAACAATAACCTTAATGTTTTGCGCAACATCACTGTGCACGTGAATAGCAATATCGTACTCACCAACCGCATGGATTGGACCTTCTGGCATGCTTACTTCAGATTTTGAAACCTCAACACCGGCTTCAGTGACTGCGCTTGCAATATCGACAACGGCAATAGAACCAAACAGCTTACCTTCTTCACTTGCATTTGCTTTAAGGGTAATACTTGCAACGATTGCGATTTGCTCTGCTCGTGTCTGTGCGGCCGCTAAGGCTTCTGCAGCTGCTTTTTCTAATTCTGCACGTCGTTCTTCGAACATTGCGAGGTTGTCTTTAGTTGCAGGAACCGCTTTTTTCTTAGGCACAAGAAAATTACGACCATAGCCTGGACGAACATTCACTTTGTCACCTAAGTTACCTAAATTAGCGACTTTTTCTAATAAAATTACTTCCATCTTTTTATACCTCTAATAAAATGGCCTGCTTCAAACGCGGCCATTGTCTTTAAATTGTTAACTTTCTTATACCTGTTTTACTCGCGACCGATAATTAACCCAATTATCACTTAAACCAATTAACGCTATCAATAACAGCTCGTAGGGCATTAACAGCAGCATTGCGATATAAACTATAAACAGCCACACGGCTCTTAATTTTCGTGCTGCTGCAACATAATGCGCAATCGCCAGACCCTGAAATAAAAATACCAGCACAATAATTGCCGCTACGCTGACAAATATTTCGCCTAACAGACCTGTATTGACAATAAAGGCTAAAGCAAATAACGCCAGACCTGCAATTGCGCTAATGAGCCCAAACCGCAGTTGTCGGTACTCTTCCCCGAAACCACCAGGATGAAAAACCAACGACTGCCACCAACGAGCAATAAACAAACTCGCCGACATACTTAAAACCCAGTAAGCCGCGCCATATTGCACTACCCACTTGCCTACGTTTATCAAAAACAATCGGATATCGTCTTTCGACATATCCATCTTCGCATTTTCAAAAATGGGCATAAAGTTCTCGATAATAAGCTTGTTCCACTCGGCTTCATAATTACTGTACAAAACAGCTAATACAATCGAGGCGATAAAACCAAGTCCTGAAGCAACCATCACCGTGTGTGATAGTGAGTTATAACGACCAAGTAACCTTGCTAAAAACCACATAGGCAACCAGTAAAAAATAATATACTCAAAACCTAATCCGATACGACCAGAAATGCCGGTTATCAGCAACATAAAAACAGAGGCTATAATGGTAATCATTAAGCCCTGTCTTGCACCGTGCACCAAGGTAACAAGCCCAATGGATGCGGCGCTAAATAACCCAAACGGGGTAAAAAATAGCGCCAGTGTCGCAAAACCAATAACGCTTAATATCGCCTGATTACGACCGCGTAATACAAAGGCTGCAATCGCCTGCATAGTCAATAAACCTGTAGCTTATTGGCTATGTGCGTCGGTGTACGGGATTAAAGCAATATAGCGAGCGCGTTTAACAGCCGTTGATAACTGGCGTTGGTAACGTGCTTTTGTGCCTGTGATACGGCTAGGAACAATTTTCCCACTTTCGGTGATATTGGCTTTTAATGTAGCAATATCTTTGTAATCAATCTCTTCTACTTTATCTGCTGTAAAGCGACAAAACTTACGACGACGAAAATAACGTGACATATTCTTATTCCTTCTTAATTAAGCGGCGGCTTCTGGGTTTGAGTCTTCAGAAGTGCTGGCGGCATCTGATTTGCTGCTTTCAGGTGCACTGCTTTTTGCTGCTGGAGCTGGTGTTGCTGTTGGAGCAGGAGCTGGTGTTGCTGCTGGGCGTTCATCACGCTCATCTTTCTTAGCCATCAGTGAAGGCTCGGTTATTGCTTTCTTACGGCGAATAACAAGATGACGGATAACCGCATCGTTAAAACGGAATGTGGTTGTTAATTCGTCTAGAGATTCCTGACCACATTCAACATTCATCAAAATGTAATGCGCTTTGTGAATTTTTTGAATAGGGTAAGCTAAAAGACGACGTCCCCAGTCTTCGTGACGGTGGATAGTGCCACCAGCTTTTTCGATAGACGACTTATAACGGTCGACCATTGCAGGGACTTGTTCACTCTGATCTGGGTGAACGAGAAATACTATTTCATAATGACGCATACAAATGCTCCTCATGGTTAATAAAGCTTCCCGGAATCTATGCCATACAGGCAAGCCAGTGAAGCAAGGAACTTAAAAAAAATATTTAAGGCGGCGAATTTTACTTAAATTAGGCTTTAATTGCAATGGATGCTTTGAATGAAAAGGAGAGATAACCGGACAGGATAAAATCAATTAAAATCAAAGACTTAATCACGCCAGCCACGACGAACACGGCAAAAATGTTTACTTTTGTTGTATCTACCTCGACAGGGGGCATTGGTATTTTGATCATACGAGGAATGATCACTAAAGCTAGCCCACTATAGAGCCAAACGACAAACTTCTAAAATGAATTTTTTTCGCCGTGTTCGTCTTGGTTAAATATTTTTTTCTTTCAGTAAGCAATTAAATCCTCTGTCGCAACGCTTCGAAAAGCACCACCCCGGTCGCCACCGACACATTCAGGCTCTCAACCGTGCCATTCATGGGTAATTTGACCAGTGAATCACAGTTTTCTTTGGTAAGACGGCGTAAACCTTTCGCTTCGGCGCCCATTACGATGGCAATTGGGCCTTTCAGGTCTTGCTGATAAAGATTGGTATCAGTGGCTAAATCGGTACCAATAATCCAAATGCCCCGATCTTGCAGCGCCTTAAGGCAGCGGCTCAGGTTGGTGACCTGCACAAAAGGTAAAATTTCAGCTGCACCTGAGGCTACCTTTCTAACCGTGGCGGTCATGCCACAGGATTTATCTTTGGGCACGACAATTGCGTGCACCCCGGCCGCCTCGGCGGTACGGATACAGGCGCCTAGATTATGCGGGTCGGTCACGCCGTCTAATAATAGAATAAAAGGGGCAACCTCTAATTTATCGAGTAAATGATTGAGATCTGATTCGGTTTTTACCGCCACGCTGGCCAGACGGGCAACAACGCCCTGATGCCGGGCATCGGGTAATGTGTCTTTTAAAAACTGGCTCGTAACCCGCTTACACTCAAGCTGATTTTTCTTTGCCAAGGCAAGGATCGGATCAACCCGTTTGTCGTGTCTTTTTTCTTCTAACCAAACTTCGATAACTTCCGCATCGCCTTCCAGCGCCGCTTGTACTGCATGAATACCATAAATCAAATCATTCGTATTCATTACTTACGTTTCTTTTTGACGACTTTCTTCTTGGCTGTTTTTTTCCTGGTAACTTTTTTCTTGGCTATTTTTTTCTTGGCCGCTTTTTTCTTGGCCACTTTTTTCTTGGCTACTTTTTTCTTGGCCACTTTTTTCTTGGCCGCTTTTTTCTTGGCCACTTTTTTCTTGGCCACTTTTTTCTTGGCCACTTTTTTCTTGGCCACTTTCTTCTTGGCTACTTTCTTCTTGGCTATTTCTTTCTTGGCTACTTTTTTCTTGGTTATTTTTTTCTTGGCCACTTTCTTCCTGGTTATTTTTTTCTTTGTAGAATTTTTTGATGACACAGTGATTAAGGTAACTTGATCGCTTTTCTGATCATCTAAAGTATCTTTACGTGGTTTTTTATTTTTTGACTTTCCTTTCTTATCTTTATTCTTAAACGGCTTCTGACTGGAACCGTAGCGGTTTTTATTCTTGCCAAATTTTTTATTCTTACCAGATTGATGTTTATGCGAACCCCGTTGTAATTCTGATTCATCCAGTACCATTTCAAAGTCTATTTTACGCTCATCAAGGTCGACACGGGCAACACGAACCTTCACTTCTCCACCTAACATATAAATTTTATTCGAGTGTTCACCAATTAAACGATGTTTAACCGGGTCAAAGTGGTAATAATCATTATTTAAACCGGAAACATGCACCAGGCCTTCAACAAAAATATCGTTTAATTCAACAAATAAACCAAAACCGGTCACGGTGTTAATTTTACCAAGGTATTCATTGCCCACTTTATCCAGCATAAACTCGCATTTTAGCCAGTCATTAACGTCACGGGTTGCTTCATCAGCGCGACGTTCATTTTTAGAACAGATGTCTCCAAAGTGCACCATGTCTTTGTGGTCATACTTATAATTGTCAACAGACTGTTTATTCAGAATATGCTTAATAGCTCGATGTACGAGTAAATCTGGATAGCGTCGAATAGGCGAAGTAAAATGTGCGTAGGCTTCATGCGCCAGGCCGAAATGACCTATATTATCAGGGCTATAAACCGCCTGACGTAAACTGCGCAATAAAACAGTCTGTATTAAATTAAAATCTGCACGCTCTTTAATTTGGTTAACTAATTTAGCGTAATCTTTTGCCGTTGGCTTTTCTCCACCGGGAATTTGCAAACCAAATTCAGAGAGGAACTTACGTAAGTCTTCCAGCTTTTCAACCGTCGGGCCTTCATGAACTCGGTATAAAGCCGGTATATTGTTCTTAAGTAAAAATTTTGCGGTCGCAACATTGGCGGTAATCATACACTCTTCTATAATTTTATGCGCGTCGTTACGGTATACAGGCACAATACGATCTATCTTACGTTCACTACCAAATACAATTCTAACTTCGGTTGTTTCAAAGTCAATCGCGCCACGGTTAGTGCGTTGTTTACGCATGGCTTTGTACATAGTGTAAAGGTCTTCCAGATGTGGCAGCACATCTTTGTATTCTGCACGCAGGACTTTGTCTTTTTGTTCTAGCATGGTAGAAACTTTTGCGTAAGTTAAACGTGCATGAGAATACATAACCGCTTGATAAAATTTAGAATTGCTCAACTTACCCTGTTTATCAATTTGCATATCACAAACCATGCATAAACGATTAACTTTTGGGTTGAGTGAACACAAGCCATTCGACAGGGCTTCGGGTAACATCGGAATAACACGCTCAGGGAAGTATACTGAGGTCGTTCGGTTTTGTGCTTCGAGATCTAATGGCGCATTGGGTTGCACATAGTTAGATACGTCGGCAATGGCAACAATTAAACGCCAGCCTTTCGAATTGGGTTCACAATAAACGGCATCATCAAAGTCACGTGCATCTTCACCATCGATTGTAACCAGTGGTAAGTCACGAATATCAACACGACCTTGAATTTCACTTTCTAATGCTTCACTCGGTAATTTTTTTGTTTCTGCTACAACGCTGTCATTCCAGTGATTCGGTAAATCGTACGAACGAATCGCCACATCTATTTCCATCCCCGGTGCCATATGTTCACCCAGCACTTCGCTAACAGCGCCAAGCGGCTTATGATGATTAGTCGGTTGTTGAATAATACGCAGAGAGACAATTTGGCCATGTTCTGCACCGTTATAATCTTCGGCCGACACCATTATATCCTGCGTTATGCGTTTATTATCGGCAACTACAAAAGCAATACCATGTTCAATAAAGAAGCGCCCCACCATGGTTTCGTTTGCGCGTTCAAGTACTTCAACAATGCGTCCCATTCTGCGACCACGACGGTCTTCACCGGCAACGCGTGCCATTGCACGGTCACCATGAAACACGGTGCGCATATCGCGCGGGGATAAAAATAAATCGTCGCTGTTATCGTCTGGGATTAAAAAACCAAACCCATCGGGGTGGCCTTGTATACGCCCACAAACCAGGTCCATCTTATGTGCCAGGCCATAACCACCCTTGCGTGTGTAAATAACCTGGCCATCACGTTCCATGGCACGCAGGCGTTTTTTAAGTGCGAAATATCTATCGTCATCAGTCAGTTCAAAATGTTCCGCAATTTGGTCACGGTTTAAAGGTGCCCCCTCTTCTTCCAGATACGCCATAATCAACTCGCGGCTTGCGATAGGTTGGTCGTATTTTTTGGCTTCACGCGCGGCGTGCGGGTCGATGTTTTTCTTTTTGCTCATATTCAGGCTCAATTAGGTCTTTTGCATAGACGATGATAATTTCAAGGCCGCTAGTTTAACGCTATTTACAGAAATTGGGGGATATATTCAACTAAAATTGACAGTTTATGCACTTATTAGTAAAGTCCCCGTCCATGCCGAGGTGGTGGAATTGGTAGACACGCATGCTTCAGGTGCATGTGGGGGTAACCCCGTGGAGGTTCAAGTCCTCTTCTCGGCACCATTTTAAATATAGTATAAGATCTTTTCTCTGCAAAGCGACATTACAGATTTAAAAACCATAAAATGTCATCTTACGAAAAACTCTTTACAAAACTCCAATTGAACGGGCTAAACTCCACCAAAGACTGGTCAGCCGCTGTGGACTTTTTGGCTTTACTGGTTGAGTATTGCTTAGATACGAAACCATCTACTATTGTGGAATGCAGCAGCGGTGTAAGTACGATTGTGCTTGCCCGCTGTTGTGAAATAAACCAGCAGGGGAAAGTGTTGAGTCTGGAAAACGGTGAGGACTACGCTAATAATACGCGTAGGCAGTTAAAACACTTTAAGCTTTCTGATTATGCCGATGTTCTGGATACGCCGTTAATTGATATGACGATTAATGACCGAAGTTATTCCTGGTATCAGGCTGACAAACTAATTGTTGAAAATATCGATTTACTGGTTATTGATGGCCCGCCCGGCTTTATCCAGAAAGAATCGCGTTTTCCTGCGCTACCAATGTTGCATTCATCCTTTGCACAAAAATGTCGAGTATACCTGGATGATGCAGCGCGTGAAGATGAAATTAAAATAGTAAAACGTTGGCTGAAATTATATTCGCCATATCGAAATAAATATATTGAAACCAAGCGCGGTTGTGCGATTCTGGATTTTGAGTGAATATCAAGTTAACGGTTCAGACGCGTTATAAAAAACATCCCATTCTTTAATCGCTGCCTGAAAATCGCCCTGCGCTGCTATTAATTCCCAAAATAGCTTAAAGTCATTTTGAGCATTTTCTAATTGAAAATTCATTTTATTATTTTTATCTTTTAAAAAATGATGAATATTTTCAGTGACAGATTCTATGTAGTCTAAAGCAACAGCGTGAACATTTACTCCACTATTGTTTTCATGTTGAAGAATGCCTTGCAGATAAGCCTGCATAATTCCATATTCTTTCCGTTTTATAAAGCTTTCTGCGGTTGCTTCTTTATCACGCTGTAAATGAATATAAATTGCATTGTCTGCGTATTGCTTATCAAGCCGACCTAGAAACCATGATAGGCGGTTGTCTGCTTCTATATGTTGCCGTGGATAAGCCATGCGCTGCTCTCCGAGTTGAGACGATAAACTTTCATGTGTCGCGGTATAGTTAGTAATATGCTGGCAAGCACGAATAAAAGTAGTCGAACCACAACGCCCGGAATTCAGAATAAAAACATTCATGTTGATATTACCTCACACCAGGCAGCTTTATCATAGTCAAGCTGCATAATTGCATTAATAATCGAAGTTGTACGTTTTGACTGCGCATTATCCGCAGTAAGTAAATTCATGGCGGGGGAATTTCCTGATAAATTCTTCTCAATATTATTAATAAAACGTTTAACTTCATCCACACCGCTTGAAGATTGAGAATTATTATTCCACCACGCCTGTTTATCTGAAATAATTATTTTTAGGTTTTCTAAATTCTTATTCACAAGATGAAGTTTTTCTAAATATTTTTCACGTAAAAAACGCTCTATTTTTATAACGCAATTCGTTACCATTTCAACGTTATACTCCAGCTCTTGCTCTGATAGTTTTTCAACGGAAAACAACATGACATCACCATAAAACTGGCGTTCAAATTCACCCGCTAACGAAACAGAATTTGATACATGCTTGATTCCAGGCCGGTATTCAGATTGACCTTCGGCCGCAACAATCCTGCCATGCAGCATAGGGAGATTAGCCGAAACGAAACCTTGCTCAAGTTCATTTTTAATAAGTCGCCCCATGGTTGGTCCGGCCATACGTAACTTAAGGGATGCAAACGGAATAAAATATTTAAGCGCCTCTGCTGTAAAAATATAATTGCCAGTGTATATTGTTCGTGCAGGCACGATGTTATCGAGTACATCTTGGTATTGATAAAATGTTTTACGGGTTAAATGAACGCCATCAAAAAATGAATTTAATTTACTATTGAAATCTGAAAAACAATCGTTATTGTTATGCTCACCACTTAGAGTACATTGATAATCAAAATAAACTGTTTTTTTATCGAAGCCGAATAAATTAGCCATATCATGGTAAGCGCTATCACTTCCGCTCACAGCAGCATGATGATGAAATTGGCATGCGGCATCTGGTTTGCATTTTGCCATTCGAGTTACAAAGCGATTAATATCACCAATAAAATTCGCCGCCATCACCGAGGGTGAAACAGGCGGATCGCCCACAACCTTCCCTGTTAAAACTGAAACATTATTATCACTGAATATCTTATCAAGGTAATAAAAGTAATTAATCGCGTAGGAACTTATTTCCACACCGTCTTTAATAAGATTAACTTTGAACTCTTGATCGCTATCGATAAAATAAAATAACAGGCACTCATTGGCTTTGTTGTTTTTTTCGATTTGGCGTAATTTTAAATAACTAATATTACGGGCGATGGATGCACCTTTGTGTGATAAATTATTTAAATCCAGTTCGCCTATAATACCTTCAAGCTGTTGTCTCTGTTCAGTGGTGAGATCACTAATAATATCTTTTTGTTCTTGCAAACTAAAATAGCTTGTCTTTAGTCCTTTATCATTAAACGAATGAGAAATTATTTTGTTTTTTGATATATTTTCAGGCTTAAGGCTGTCTTCGGCTATCAGAACAGATACTTTATTGTAACGCTTATTTTTTCCACCATAGCAATAGGTATCACATAAAGTAAGAATACTTTGCAAACACATCTTCAAGTGTTGCGGACGATCAGCAACTGGAATAACAATATTTATATGATGTCGTATTTTATTAAAACTTGATGAATGGCCTTCAAATTCTCGACAAAGACTTTGATAAAATGCGAGCTGCGGTTCACTAAAACCATCCTGCCAGATTAATCTTTCAATCTGTGGGATAACTTTATTGTACAGTGCAAGGGGGATTTCTATTTGCGTATTCGTTTGTTCTTTTAATAGTGAAGCATCATGGTCTTCTGAACATATGAGCAGAGCTTCTCGTAGATACGGACATTGTTTCAATGTTATTTCCATTGAACTTTACTCTGTTAACGACCCGATGAGTACGTAGGAAAGGCATCTTTATCAAGCATAATTTCAATCAGATTAATTTCCTTCTCAAAATTAAACTGGTTAAACAACCCATCTAAATCATTTACCTGTTCAATTCTTTTATAATTAATACCGAATGATTTCGCTAAATATTTAAAATCTGGATTGATGAAATCACAGTTTATGAACCTTTTATCATATTGCTGAAATTGATTCTTTCTAATAAGCCCCATGGTGGAATTATTGAACATAATTACATTAAGCGGAATATTATAATTAACTGCCGTCATAATCTCCATGCAACACATTTGAAAACCACCATCACCTAAAATTGCAAAGGCAGGTTTTTCGATAGAAAATCTTGCACCAATCGCAGCTGGAATGGCATGACCTAATGAAGATACACCTGAGTTTGAAAAATAGCGATTACCCTTTGAAACATTAAAAAAGTTTTGCGCAAAGATAACATTATCATCAAAAACCATCACACCCTGTTCAAAACCATTTTCCAGCTCTTTAAAAAATGCCTGCACAAGTGGAAATTTCTCTTTAAAAATCGAAAAATTGTTAACGACTTCACTCTCATCTTTTTGTTGCGAGAATTTAGTATAAGGCGCCGACTCTTTTGGTTTTAAATTTTTAGCCTCGATGTCACTAAGCACATTCGTTAATACTTCTTTTATATCCCCTTTAATGGCGATATCGGCTGTAAAAACTTTTTCAAGTTGTTCTTCGCTGTTATCAACCTGAATGATTCTTTTATTTTCAAGTAAATTCGTATCCCAGAGATAGCTGGTACGCTCATTAAAAGCAGCGCCTAAAAATATAAGTAAATCGGCATTTTTTTGAATATAGTCATGCGCATTGGTGTACGAGGTAACACCTAAACTCCCCAGTGATAAATTAGAATCTTCATTAACAACGCCTTTGCCTTTTAAACTGGTGGTAACAGGAATATTCATTCGTTCACTTAATTGTGTTACCAGGTCTTCTGCACCTGAGGCGATACAACCATGACCGGCAATAATAACCGGCATTTGTGCGGCATTGATTAAATCAACAAAGGCTTGTGACGATTGCTGATGCGCGATTCTTGAATAAAAATGTTTTTTTGTTTTTATTTGTTCGAGTAACGAATTATCCACTTCTTCTTTTTGAATATTAAAGGGAAAGCTGAGCAAGACCGGTCCAGAGCTGGATGAAAGTAATATTTTAGATGCCTGGTTCAATACATTAACCAGATAATCGGTTCGTTCTACTACTTTATTGTATCGGGTAATACCTTTAAACAAAGCATACTGATCAATAGCGCCACCCTCACCTGAACTTTCCTGTAAGCCGCCTTTACCAAAAATATGGGTTGATGTTTCACCGGTGATAACCAATACCGGTAATTTATCGGCATAGGCATTAGCAATACCCGTAACCAGATTGGTTGCCCCTGGCCCAGCCGTTGTAATGCAGGCAGATATTTTACCTGTAGCACGTGCACAGCCACCAGCCATAAAGGCCGCACCCTGTTCATGCTTTGCCAACACTGTTTTAACGGAGGAATCATATAAACTATCGTAGACAGGTAAAATATGTGCGCCGGGCATACCGAAGATAGTTTCGATACCGAGACGTTCAATATATTTTACGATGAGTTCGCTTACTTTCATTTTAATTTTAATATTTTTTTAGCCACAACGGTTACGGCAAACACTTCGAATATTATTTTTGATATGACTATCGTTGTGCGCGCCGTGCTCGTTGTGGTTAATTTTTTAAAATACAAAAAAGCCTGTCGTTAGCAGGCTTTTTTGTATTTTTCGATCTATTTTTTATACCCTAATTATAAAACATTAAATTTTATACGGATCTCGAAGTACAATTGTCTCTGCTCGATCAGGGCCAGTCGAAATAATATCAATTGGTACCCCAATAACTTCTTCAATTTTTTTAATATACGCTTTTGCATTTTCTGGTAATTCGTCAAATGATTTTGTGCCAACGGTACTTTCGGTCCAGCCAGGCATTTCAATATATTTCGGCTTACATTCTTCGTAGGCATCGGCACCTATGGGTGGCGTATCAACGCTTTTACCATTATGGTCATAGCCAGTTGCTATGCGCAGTGTTTCAATACCGTCTAAAACATCCATTTTGGTTAAGCAGATACCGGTTAAGGAATTAATTTGTGCTGAGCGTTTTAGACAAACCGCATCTAACCAGCCACAGCGACGTGCTCGACCCGTGGTTGCACCAAATTCGTGGCCTTGCTTTGCTAAATAAGCACCTACCGGATCATTTAATTCTTCGCCGTCATAAAGTTCAGTTGGGAATGGGCCTGCCCCTACTCGTGTTGTATACGCCTTGGTTATACCAAGAACATAATCAATATCTTTTGGGCCGACGCCAGTACCGGTTGCGGCACCACCGGCGGTTGGGTTTGACGACGTCACATAAGGATAAGTACCATGATCGATATCAAGCAAGGTACCCTGGGCACCTTCAAACATAATATCTTTACCTTCGGCACGCATTTTATGCAACTCACCGGTTACATCGCATACCATGGGGCGGATGCGTTCAGCGACTTCCAGACCAAAATCCAGTACTTCCTGAAAATCAACCGTATCCACTTTAAAATAATTTTTAAGCGTAAAGTTATGGTAGTCGAGTACTTCGCCTAAGCGCGCAGCAAAACGTTCACGGTGTAGCATGTCGCCGACTTTTAAACCACGACGCGAAATTTTATCTTCGTAAGCAGGGCCAATACCTCGCCCTGTTGTGCCAATGGCTTTTTTGCCGCGTGCAATTTCGCGCGCCTGGTCAAGTGCAATATGATAAGGCAGGATTAAAGTACAAGCTTCACTTATAAATAAACGGCCATCAGTGTTAACGCCGCTTTTTTCTAACATATCAAGCTCGGTGATAAGTGCATCGGGGGCGAGTACC
>CAZDEC010000028.1:0-37662 GCA_964504295.1 uncultured Thioalkalispiraceae bacterium | reverse complement strand
GCGACTGGCTAAATCTTTTGCATGCGGTGCATAACGCTCCATAAAACGTTCGCCATCTTTATTCACCAGGTAACCACCCTCGCCTCGTGCACCTTCGGTAATCAACATGCCTCGACCGGCAATGCCCGTTGGGTGAAACTGGAAAAATTCCATATCTTGCAATGGAATACCGGCACGCAGCGCCATTGCTAAACCATCGCCGGTATTAATTTTGGCATTGGTGTTGGTTCTGAATAATTGCCCTGCACCACCGGTGGCAAGTAAGGTGGTTTTGGCTTCAATTAATAGCGGCTCACCTGTTTCAATTTCCAGCACAAGCGCACCAATAATAAAACCTTTTTTATCTTTTATTAAATCAATCGCAAAAAATTCATCAAAAAAATGTGTTTTGGCTTTTATATTTTGTTGATACAGGGCATGTAAAATAGCATGGCCGGTTCTGTCCGCAGCCGCACAGGTTCGCGCCGCTTGTTCACCACCAAAATTCTGGCTTTGACCACCAAACGGCCGTTGATAAATTTTGCCGTTGTCTAAACGAGAAAAAGGAACGCCTTGATGTTCCAGCTCTATAACCAGATGTGAGGCCGCTCGACACATATACTCAATTGCATCCTGGTCACCCAGGTAGTCACTGCCTTTAATGGTATCGTACATATGCCAGTGCCAGTTATCTGGTAATACATTGGCAAGTGCGGCATTCATACCACCTTGTGCGGCAACCGTATGTGAGCGTGTCGGGAAAACTTTAGACACAACCGCTACATTTGCATCAGCCTGCGCTAATTGTAACGCTGAGCGCAAACCACCACCGCCAGCACCAATAACCAGGGTATCAAATTTTCGTATCGATATACTCAAAGTTTCACCAGTGTAAATAAAATGTAGGTTACCCAAATTGTCATTCCCATTAAGAAGGTCATTAACAAAATAAGTATCAATAATCGAACCATCGCAAAGTGAACATAATCAATCACCACATCACGAATACCAATCCAGGCATGCACCATGACGGCAATAAAAAATAACAAAACAAGAATGTTGGTGATGGGAGAATAAAAAAGACTGCGCCAGGTTTCGTACGAAGTAACCGGATTAAACAGAAGAAAACCAATAATAAATAATAAGCTGCCTAAAAGATAAACCGCAGATAAGCGTTGCACAAACCATGCGCGAAAGCCCTGTGCCTGCCAGCTCATAACACCACCTTAATAATTAGAAAAACCAGGGTAACGAAGACTAACAGATTAACCAGCCAGGCCATGATAATGGCTTCTTCGCGGTTAATACCACAATCGATATCAAGCAATAAAAAACGTAAACCGGCAAAGAAATGATGGCTAATCGCCCAGAGAAGTACAATATTGACAAGTTGTCCCCAGCCGGAGGTAAATAAGGTAACAACCTCATTAAAACCGTCCTGGTTTGTGACCGATAACGATAATAACCATATAACATAGGGGATTGACAAGAACAGTACAATTCCAGAGACTCGATGTAATATCGAAACTACCGCCGTCACCGGCATTTTGATTTTAACCAGGTTTAAGTGCTTGGGTCTTTTGTGATTAGACTGATGTTTTTTATGTAGGGCGTCCATTTGTCTTGTAAGTGTAGAACAAATCACCCATGCGTCCAGTAAATAGTTAAACCAATTCAGTACCTTGAAAGTATCATCTCAGGCAGTTTAAAATTGACTGAATTTTACGCATTTAAAAGCCGTTAAGCGGACAGGATAGTTATGTTAGAAAATTGGCAAGCATTTTTATCAGATCAAGGCGCAACAATCGACAATGGTTGTGTGTCGTCATTTAATACACCTGAAAATAATATCCCGGCAGAAGAAATTGAATATGGTCATCACGCAAACATTCTTTGTGATCTGTCTTATTACACGCTGATAAAAGTCAGTGGAGCGGATGCAAACAACTTTTTACAAGGTCAATTAAGTAATGACATTAACCATGTCAGTGAGACCGAATCACAAATGAGCAGTTATTGCAGCCCTAAAGGACGTGCATTGGCTCTATTTCGTGTTTTTCGTATCGCCGAGGCTTATTATTTAAGTCTACCCAGCGAAATTGCCGAAAAAACGCTTAAACGTTTAAAAATGTTTATTATGCGCAGCGATGTACAAATGGACGATGTGACTGAACAATATTTTCATTTTGGTGTTGCAGGTCAACAAGCAGCAGAATATATTAGCGCAGCCTTAGGCATAAACAATTTACCCGAAAATGCAGATAAGGCCATCGTCAACCAACAAATAAGCCTGCAAAAATTGCCCGGCACAGTGGATAGATATGAAATATTTGGCCCATATAGCGACGCGATGACAAGCTGGAATAAGCTAAAAACAAACTGCCAGCCGGCAGGACAAGCGGCCTGGGATTTACAGCGAATTAACGCCGCCATTCCCGAAATTACCAGCAATATTGTCGATGCCTTTGTGCCACAAATGCTCAACCTGCAACTCATTAATGCCGTTAATTTTCAGAAAGGTTGCTACCCCGGTCAGGAAATTGTGGCTCGCACAAAATATCTCGGTAAACTTAAAAAACGACTCTATCTAGCTGAAATTACAACACAAAATCCGATTACAGTTGGCACAGATTTATATGAAAGTGGCGATAATCAACAAAGTATCGGCAAAATAGTCTCCTCGGCTGCTACAGCAACGAACACTTACCACGTTTTAGCCGTATTGCGTATCAGTGCAACTGAAAATCAGCCTATATGCCTGTTAGACAAGTCTGGCCCCAGTATTAATATTCTAGAACTACCTTATAATATCGAGGAATAAATCCTTAAGATTGCACTTTCTCTGCCGCTAATTAAATAGTGTTTCAAAAAATGGGTAGAGATGGATGTCAGAAGAAATAGCAGAAAAATTTATTGACGATTTACTTTGTGATTTAGACAATGAAACCCTGGTATTGCCCACATTGCCTGAAGTTGCACTACGCGTAAGGGATGCACTAGCCGATGAGGAACAATCTCTTTCGGACGTGAGCAAAGTAATAACCACCGATGCAGCCTTATCTGCTCGATTAATACAAATATCGAATAGTCCGTTACTTCGAACTAGCCGCACCATCGAAACAGTGGAATCAGCGGTCACTCGAATGGGCAGCAACATGGTGCGCAACCTGGTGACCAGTATCGTGATGGAGCAAATGTTCCAGGCCACCTCCGATGCAACTGATTCTCGATTGCGTCACTTATGGGAACACAGTACACAAGTGGCAGCCATTGCCAGCGCACTAACAAACCAGTTCACCAATTTAAAATCTGATATGTCGTTACTCGGCGGGCTGGTGCATGACATTGGCGCCTTGCCCATATTAAGCCGTGTAGAAGACGCCCCCGAAATTTTAGATAATACTGAACTGCTAGACGATATTATTTCTAAAACACATTGCCGTATTGGCCAACGTATACTCGCTAAATGGAACTTCCCCCCCGAACTTGTTGCTGTTGCCGCCGAACATGAAGACTTAACACGAAATTCTGGTGGTGATATTGATTATGTTGACGTGATAACCGTAGCAAACTTACAAAGTTTAATCGGCAGCACTCACCCCCTCACTCAAGCCGACTGGAATACAATACCAGCTTTCCAAAAAATGGGCTTAACCGCCGATGTTAATGTTATCGAAATGGATGAAACCAGTGAAGAAATTACGGCGATGCAGAATGCGCTTTCGAATTAAGTTTTTATCAATAACCTCATCTGAATATAAGAAAGTTTAAGCTCAAGCCCATTAAATAAATCTGTCACGGTTTATATTTCTCTTCCCAGCCCTCGGCACCACAGAACAACACACTGATACTAAAAAAAAGGATATCCGTCAGTGCGTGACGCTTGTAGCAGTCAATACGTGGATTGGGGATGGTGTTGAAATGGCTCATTACTTTTAGCTCCTACGGGTTGCTTGGAGATCTGGTCGGAGATAAGTAATTTAGTTCAATCTATAATGATCTTGCCCTGCACGAACAACACTTACCGACAGCAAAATAAATTAAATTGAATCGGCTTAAAGAGTATTCGCTAAGGATGAACAAAAAGTAGAGTCGTTTTTCGCTGGATACGAAACCTAATTTGAAAAATATCGATAATCTCCCATCTGTTTAAACAAGCAGTTATTACGACTTGAAAATATTGTTCAAATGATAACCATCTATTTTATAGGTTAACCCGTTTGGGTGATAGTGAAGGCTCGGATTCTATAATAAAATTTAGGGATATCTATGGGTATAGTCATTTCAATAATATTTTAGTCTTGCATTGTAAGAACTGGAGGGAGCAACATGAATCAACTTACAAAAATACTAATTTTAATCTGTCTATCTGCTTCGTTTTCCATACCATTTTCTATTCAGGCGGCACCAGTTAGCTGGGATTTTTCGTGGGAACTGGGTTATTCCAACCCGCCAGGCTTAGGGGGTGGTGAGCCATCTGGTTTTGGCCTGCCTTTTCAACCTGGTTCGACGGTTTCTGGATCAGTCACCTTTGAATCGACAACCCCCGACACTGGCTTTTGCAGTGACCCACTTTTTGGTTTTATTTATTGTCCAACGCCCGGCATAGGTAACGGTGTTTACAATGCCATTACAAACTTAAACGTTAGCTTGCCAACCTATGGTTTATCCAGCCCACCGGGCGCGCTTCCGATACTCTCGACTACGCCCAATGGTATTGCCAGTTTCAGTACAGACTCAGGCGTAATCAATGTTACTAATGCACTGTTTCAGGCAAACAATCCTCCACCGGTGATCGATAGCTGGGGTCTGGCGAGTTCACCAACAGGTAATGTTAGCAGTTCTCAAATACCGCTTATTGTTAATTCCATTAATTCACCTTCGGTTCAGAGCCGCTACTGGGAAATAACAGCTACCACTTTTTCCCTAGCAAACTTCGATGGTACACCGTTTAACTCCTTTGATTTACCAACCACGCTGCTAGACACCAGTTTGTTTAAGCTGAAAGAAGCTTCAATAACATTTGAGTTGTTTGAGGCTGATGGCAGTACTATTAACGGTGGACTGAGCTATACCATGTATGCACAGAGTTTGGATATTTATGACTTGACTGGGTCAGGCTCGGGTTCCGGTAGTGGAAATACAGGAGGTGGGAATTCTGGGGGTGGCTCTGTGTCTGTACCAGAATCTGGCAGTTTAGCGCTGTTATTTATGGGAATATTACTTTTGTTTTTACGCCGGAATAATATGGTCTGATACTTAGAATTAATTCTAGTTAAAAAACGCCAGGTTTTGTTCAATCACGATACCAGTGGTTTAATCATCATCGTCCGTTGCGAGTAGAAAGCCATAAAACTGGCTATCTTCATGTTTCATTTTTTGGAACTGATGGGTACACAGCTGGTGATAAAGACACTCCACTACAAACGCATATGCGGAAACAACAATACGTCGCGGATAGATGGCGAATCTGTAAATAACATTACCAGCCTGTCGATACCTATGCCCTCGCCTGCCGTTGGTGGTAAACCATGTTCTAAGGCAACCACATAGTCTTCATCAAAAAACATGGCTTCATCGTCACCGGCTTCTTTTTCCTGCACTTGCGCTTTAAAACGTTCGGCCTGATCTTCGGCGTCGTTTAATTCGGAAAATCCATTGGCTATTTCACGTCCACCGACAAAAAATTCAAAACGGTCGGTTACAAAAGGATTGTCGTCATTGCGTCTTGCAAGTGGCGATACTTCTGTTGGGTAGGCGGTAATAAAGGTAGGGTCGATTAAACGCTGTTCAACGGTTTTTTCGAATATTTCAATCTGGATTTTCCCTAGGCCATAACTATCTTTTAAAGGGATAGCCAAGCGAGCGGCGATGGCTTTTGCTTTTTCTATATCGTCTAATTCAGTTTCGGTGATATCGGCATTAAAGTGCATAATGGATTCTTTTACCGTCATACGTACAAACGGTTTTGAAAAATCGTATTCGTCATCCTGATATTTAATTTTTGTTGTACCCACTACATTTTCTGCTATGGAACGCAGCATGTTTTCGGTAATGTCCATTAAATCCTTATAATCGGCATAGGCTTCATAAAATTCAATCATGGTGAATTCGGGGTTATGTCGAGATGATAAGCCTTCGTTTCTGAAGTTACGGTTTATTTCAAACACTTTTTCGAAACCGCCTACAACCAGGCGTTTTAGATAAAGCTCTGGCGCAATGCGTAGGTATAAATCCATATCAAGGGCATTGTGGTAAGTTGTAAACGGTTTTGCCGTTGCTCCACCGGGAATAACTTGCATCATGGGTGTTTCAACTTCGAGGAAATTTTTTTGCGTTAAAAACTCACGAATATGCGAAACAATTTTTGAGCGCATTTGAAATGTTTTACGGGAGTCTTCATTCATTATTAAATCAAGGTAACGTTGACGATAGCGAATTTCCTGATCGGTTAAACCATGAAATTTATCGGGTAAAGGACGTAGTGATTTTGTTAACAAACGGATATCTTCAACCTTTATAGATAACTCACCTTTATTGGTTCGATACATCGTGCCTTCGGCTGCAATAATATCACCAAGATCCCATTTTTTAAATTGAGTATTATAAAAACCTTCGGCCAGGTCGTCACGTTGAACATATAATTGAATGGTGCCCGACATATCCTGCAAACTTGCAAAGCTGGATTTACCCATGATGCGTTGCGCCATCATTCGGCCTGCGACTTTAACGCGAATAGGTGTTGCTTCTAATTCTTCTTTAGTTTTTTCGCCATACTCAGCATGCAACTCACCGGCAATAACATTGCGACGAAAATCATTTGGGAAAGCATTGCCGTTTTCTCTAAGAACTTTTAATTTCTCACGGCGTTCGATGATGAGTTTATTTTCATCAACGGTTTGTTGTTTATTATTTTGCGTTTTCTTATCTGACATTTTACTTCTCTGCTTTAAATTCTATAAATTAATTAGATGTAGGCTATGTCATTGTAAGCGATAGCGTGGCAATCTTGATAGCGTGAGATAGAAACCCAGATGATTGCCGCACTATCGCTCGTAATGACATTAAAACGTTACAAACCACTTTTTAAACTCGCTTCAATAAACATATCAATATCACCATCAAGCACCGCTTGCGTATTGGATGTTTCGATATTTGTTCTTAAATCCTTAATACGTGATTGGTCTAACACGTACGAACGAATTTGACTGCCCCAGCCAATATCTGTTTTTGAGTCTTCCATGGCTTGCTTGTCTTCATTCTGTTTCAACATTTCCATTTCGTACAATTTTGCACGTAACTGATTCATCGCATTATCTTTATTTTGATGCTGTGAACGTTGATTCTGGCATTGTACAACAATACCCGATGGAATGTGGGTTAGCCGCACAGCGGAGTCAGTTTTATTGACATGTTGACCGCCTGCCCCACTGGCGCGGTAGGTGTCTACCCGAACATCCGACATGTTAATTTCAATTTCGATATTATCATCGACTTCAGGATAAACAAACACAGATGCAAATGAAGTATGTCGTCGGCTGCCAGAGTCAAATGGTGATTTTCGAACTAGCCGGTGTACGCCTGTTTCGGTACGCAATAATCCAAAGGCGTACTCACCCGTGTATTTAATGGTCGCGCTTTTAATGCCCGCCACATCACCGTCCGATACTTCCATTAACTCAGTTTTAAAACCTTTGCGCTCTCCCCAACGTAAGAACATACGCAATAACATATCGGCCCAGTCTTGTGCTTCGGTACCACCGGAACCTGACTGAATGTCTAAAAAGGCATTATTGACATCAAGCTGCCCAGAAAACATACGTTGAAATTCCAGCTTGGCTAAAACTTTTTCTTGCTCTTCTAAATCACTCACCACAGAATCAACCGCCTCGGCATCATCTTCTTCCTGTGCCATTTCGAGTAATTCAATAGCATCGCTTAAGCTTTCTTCAATGGTTTGAAGCCCATGCACAACTTTTTCTAAACTGGAACGTTCACGGCCTAGCCCCTGAGCATATTCAGGTTTATTCCAAACTTCAGGCGCTTCCAGTTCTCTTTCAACTTCAACTAAACGCTCCGACTTTAAATCAAAGTCAAAGATACCCCCTAAGTATTTCATTGCGTTGCTGCATTTCTTTTATTCTGGTTTTTATGGCGTTAATTTCTAACATTTTATTTTTCTCTAAAGTGTCAATATATTTACTTAAACAAGTGGCTCAAGATGTTCTACCATTAATTGCGCTGTTCGATTGCCTCTAAATTCATTTATATCTAATCGATAAACAGCATTAACACGGCTTACCTCTAAAGGCCAATTTGTATCGGTAATATTAAAGGCAATGGCATCTATTGTATTATTATCAATGGCACCTGACGAACGCAATACCATTTTTAAATGCTTTTCACCCACGATGCGTCGTTCAACAAGTTCGAAATGACCTTCAAAAACAGGTTCAGGAAAATTTTGCCCCCACGGGCCTGCATCCTGAATCAATTCAGCCATATCTATATTAAGCTCGTCCGCATTTAAGCTGCCGTCGGTTAATAAAATATTTTGTAATTTATCTTCGCTTAAATGTATACCAACTTGCTTTATAAAGGCTGCTTCAAATTTCTTCAGGTTTTCCTGTTTCAGGGTTAAACCTGCTGCCATGGCATGGCCACCAAATTTTTCTATTAGCTCAGGATGTAACTTCGATACTTCATCGAGAACATCACGCAAATGCAAACCCTGAATAGAGCGAGCCGACCCCTTTAACATTCCCTCGTTGGCAGTAGCAAACGCAATAACCGGTCGATGAAAGTGATCTTTTATTCGTGAGGCTAAAATACCTATAACACCTTCATGCCAGCCTTGTTGATATAAACATAGAGCAGTAGGTATATCTTCAAGTGCAACAAAGCCACCGATTTCAGATTTTAAAATTTCGTCCAAAATCTTAAACGCCTGCTGTTTCATTTCATTTTCAATTTCACGACGTGAATGATTTAACGAATCAAGCTGCGATGCAATCGCCAGCGCACGAACATCGTCATCACTCAGCAAACATTCGATACCAATCGACATATCTTCTAAGCGACCGGCAGCATTAATTCTGGGTGCAATCGAAAAACCCATGTCCGATGCTTTTAATTTATTTGCATTTCGACCGGCTACTTTAATCAGTGCCTTTAAACCAGCCGATACTTTTCCGGCTCGAATACGCGCAATACCTTGCGAGACTAAAATCCTGTTATTGTGTTCCAGTGGCACAACATCTGCGACGGTACCGAGCGCCACTAAATCCAGTAACTCGGCAAGATTAGGTTCAGGACGTTGTTCAGTAAACCAGCCATTGTCACGCAAGGCTACTCGCAAGGCCATCATCGTATAAAAAATAACACCAACGCCGGCGGTTGCTTTACAGGGGAATTTATCACCAAGCTGGTTCGGGTTAACGATGGCATCGGCCTTAGGCAATGTATCGCCCTGTAAATGATGGTCTGTCACTAAAACTTTTATGCCGTATTCTTTTGCGCGTGCTACACCGTCAATACTTGCAATGCCATTATCAACGGTAATAATAATGTCTGGATTGGATTGTCGTGCAACATCCACTATCTCGGGTGTTAAACCATAACCAAACTTAAAACGATTTGGCACTAAATAGTTTACGTTGTGATGCCCCATTAAACGCAAGGCGCGTATTGCAACAGCAGTACTGGTTGCACCATCGGCATCAAAATCACCTACGATCATGATTGAGGCATTTTTTTGCATCGCATCAACCAACAAACTAACAGCCGCATCCATACCTTTTATATTATTAAAAGGTAACAAAGCTTTAAGTGAATTATCTAATTCGACAGCTGAGTGGATGTTACGTGTGCTATAAACGCGTGCAAGAATTGGTGGCAATGTCGACAAAAAATCAGGGAACGTTTCTGGTTGTTGTCGTCGACAAACTTTGCGTTGTGATTTCGTGCTATTTGAGTTCATATTAAAGTTTCAAGAGTATCAAACTAACACAGCCAGACTATGTCATTGCGAGCGATAGCGTGGCAATCTTGTTTAAACGGGGTTTGCCCAACAATATTGCCGTGCTATCGCTCACAATGACAGGCCTAATAAAGGTCATTTATTAAGCCATGTTGTCTAAAATTGCTTTAGTCACTTCATCACGTGTTGCTTTAACGGTTAATACTGGCGCACTTTGTGCGATCGCTGTGTCTGGATCTTTCAAACCATGCCCCGTTAGAGTACAAACTATTTTACTACCTTCAGGAATTTTACCTGATTCAATATCCATTAAGGCCCCCGCCAAGGATGTGGCCGATGCAGGCTCACAAAAAATTCCTTCGCTCATGGCTAACATTTTTTGTGTTTTTAAAATCTCTGCGTCCACACATTCATCGAACCAGCCCACGGATTCTTCTTTAACTTTCCAGGCCTTATCCCAGCTTTGTGGATGACCTATACGAATAGCCGTTGCAACCGTATCAGGATCATCAACCATTTCACCACGTATAAACGGTGCTGAACCTGCCGCCTGATAACCCACCATTTTTGGCCGTGAGTTCACAATGCCATGTTCATGATATTCTGAGTAACCCATCCAGTGAGCGGTGATATTGCCGGCATTACCGACAGGAATACAATGAAAATCTGGTGCGCAGCCTAGTTCTTCTACAATTTCAAAAGCGGCTGTTTTTTGGCCTTGTAAGCGGAAAGGATTAATCGAATTAACAATCGTAACCGGCGCATCCTCACCCACTTCTTTTACTAACTGCATACCCACGTCGAAGTTACCATTAATTTGTAATACAACCGCACCATGCATCATCGCTTGTGCAAGTTTACCCAATGCAATTTTTCCTTCGGGAATTAAAACAAAAGCAGTTACACCGGCACGTGCAGCATAAGCCGCGGCGGCCGCCGAAGTATTACCGGTTGATGCACAAATAATAGCTTTACTACCGTCTTCAACCGCTTTGGTAACAGCCATGGTCATGCCACGGTCTTTAAATGAACCGGTTGGGTTCAAACCTTCGTATTTAACGTAGATATCAACATCTTTACCAATAATACGTGGAATATTATTTAAACGAATTAGCGGTGTGTTGCCTTCGCCTAAACTAATAATACGAGTGTCATCATGCACAGGGAGACGGTCACGATATCTGTCAATTAAACCGGTATAACGAGGACGCATGGTCATTTTCTTTTCTCCAAAACTTAAACTTTATTAAATTTATATTACCAACAACACAACTTGTCATTGCGAGCGATAGCGTGGCAATCTTAATGAGACTATCTCTTATGTTTAAGATTGCCACGCTATCGCTCGCAATGACAGCGCTAAAATGTTTAATCTAAACTCTCAACACGTATTCGTGTCACTTCACCTTGAATGGTATTAAGTGCTTCGACTTCAGCCAACGCATTATTCATATTATTTTCTAACACTCGATGCGTTAAAATAATAATATTGGCTTTATCTGAACCGGCCATTGGTTCTTTTTGAATAATGGCTTCAATGCTAATTTCTTTTTCACCCAGGATACGGGTCACATCTGCCAGCACACCCGGTTTATCCTCTGCTTGCATACGCAGGTAATAGGCAGTTTCTACTTTTTCCATTGGTAAAATTGCAATGTCCGATAATGCATCAGCCTGGAAGGCTAAATGTGGTACACGATTATCCGGGTCACTGGTTAACACTCGAACCACATCAACAATATCGGCCACCACGGCCGATGCGGTAGGCTCTGCACCTGCGCCTGCACCGTAATAAAGTGTTGGGCCGACCGCATCACCCTGTACTAACACGGCATTCATTACACCGTCTACGTTTGCAATTAAACGGCGTTCAGGAATAAGGGTCGGATGTACACGTAGCTCGATACCGTCTGCTGTTCGACGGCTAATGCCTAAGTGTTTAATCCGATAGCCTAGCTCTTCGGCATAGGTCACGTCGTCTTGTGAAATTTTACTGATCCCTTCGGTATAGGCTTCTTCAAACTGTAAGGGAATACCAAAAGCAATTGAAGCAAGAATCGTTAGCTTATGCGCCGCATCAATACCTTCAACATCAAACGTTGGATCGGCTTCGGCATAACCTAATGCCTGCGCTTCTGCTAACACGTCGGCAAAGTCACGACCTTTATCACGCATTTCGGTTAAGATGAAATTACCTGTACCATTAATAATGCCCGCCAACCATTCAATTGCATTACCAGCCAGGCCTTCGCGAATGGCTTTTATAATAGGAATACCGCCCGCAACCGCCGCTTCAAAGGCAACCATGACACCTTTTGCCTGCGCGGCAGCAAAAATTTCATTACCATGTTTTGCGATTAAGGCTTTATTGGCAGTAACAACATGTTTACCATTTTCAATGGCTTTTAAAACTAAATCTTTTGCTAGCGTATCGCCACCAATTAATTCAACAACAATATCAACATCGGCACTGCTAACCACTTCAGTTGGGTCGGCGACGACATTAATGTTAGACACATCACAATCACGTTTTTTATTGATATCACGCGCAGTTGCATAACTTACTTCAATATCACGACCTGCTCGACGCGAAATTTCGTCGGCATTGCGTTGCAGCACATTAACCGTTCCACTGCCCACTGTACCTAAACCTAATACACCTACTTTAACTGGTTTCAAAATCCTGACCTCTTAAACTTCTCTAGATTCCCGTCTGCGCGGAAACGACGTTGTTAATGTTAATCCTTATAATTTTTCTATATCTAATCTTCTACTCGAAACAAATCCCGGATACCACGAATGGCCTGACGGGTTCGATGTTCATTTTCTATTAATCCAAAACGCACATGGTCGTCACCATAATCACCAAAACCGATTCCTGGCGATACCGCAACTTTCGCTTCTTTTAATAATAATTTAGAAAATTCTAAAGAACCTAAATGCTTAAACTGCTCAGGAATTGGCGCCCAGACAAACATGGTTGCTTTGGGTTTTTCAACGTGCCAACCCAGGGCGCATAGACCTTCACATAAAACGTCACGACGTTTACGATACATTTCTGAAATTTCTGCCACACATTCCTGCGGTCCTTCCAAAGCCGCAATAGCCGCAACTTGAATTGGCGTAAACATACCGTAATCCAGATACGATTTCATTCGTGCAAGCGCCGCCACCAGGGTTGAGTTACCCACCATAAAGCCGACACGCCAACCAGGCATATTATAGCTTTTAGAAAGTGAAAAGAATTCGACCGCCACTTCACGGGCACCGGGTACCTGTAAAATAGAAGGCGCTTTATAACCGTCAAACACAATGTCAGCATAAGCTAAATCATGTACAACCCAAATTTGATGTTCCTTGGCAATTGCCACCACTTTTTCAAAAAAATCTAATTCAACACATTGTGTGGTTGGGTTGCCGGGGAAATTAAGCACCAACATTTTTGGCTTCGGCCACGAGTCTTTAATCGCTTTTTCAAGTTCTTCAAAAAAATCAGTATCAGGCGTCATCTGCACGTGCCGGATATCAGCACCGGCAATAATAAAGCCATAAGGATGAATGGGGTACGCTGGATTAGGCACCAAAACAGCGTCACCCGGCCCGACTGTTGCCATCGCCAGATGAGCTAAACCTTCTTTTGAACCAATGGTAACAATGGCTTCGGTTTCCTGGTCTAAATCGACATCAAAGCGCTGTTTATACCACTTACAAATAGCCCGACGTAAACGCGGAATACCACGAGAAAGTGAATAACGGTGGGTATCGTGGCGCTGTGCCACTTCAACCAGTTTATCGACGATATGCTTCGGCGTCGGCTGATCGGGGTTGCCCATACCAAAATCGATGATATCTTCACCACGGGCACGCGCATCGGCTTTTAACTCATTAACAATGTTAAAAACATAAGGCGGTAAACGCTGAATTCTGGGGAAATCTTCAATCAAAACTGGCTATCCTGTGATTTACTAATAATTTGCTGATAAATAGAATAAACGACGCATTATGCCGTAAAATGCGCTCAACATAAAACGTTGTTTTTTAATATATTGACCCGATTCAAACAAGGCGAGTACAAACTGAAATGACCCAATTTAACCTCGAAACCACAACAAAATTATCAGTTCAAAGCTACTCAAGTGGGGAAATTAATATTGCCTTATCGAGTCAACAGGCAGATGCTGATCAGACTGATGGAATTCGCCGTATGACCAGCAGTTTTATTCTTAGCCCCAATCAAATTCTAGATAACTGGCTCTATAATAACGTGGCTGAATTAACATCGGAATGCTTTAAGCCGCTTATCGAGCAGCAACCTGAACTAGTTCTACTTGGCACCGGCGCCAAACTCAGCTTCCCGAGCCAACAGGTATTGCAGTCTTTTCATCGAGCGGGTATTGGTGTTGAGGTGATGAATACCGCTTCGGCCTGCCGCACGTTTAACGTGCTCGTTGCTGAAAACAGGTACGTGATTGCGGGATTTTTAATGATTTAAATTGCGGCACACGGTAAATAACCTGCAACCAAAAACTCATTAATGTTGAAACCATAAACTTTACTATCGTCACGGCTAACAAAGCGCACATTATTCGACGTGGTGCTGCATATCCACTGACTCTTATATAAAGGTTCATTAACAATTAAGGCCTCAGCTTCAAACAACGCAATATTAATACCTTTATTCGAATCACGCGCCGAAAAATATTCAAATGCCGTTACCCCCGCGCCGCGCATTGCCACACCCAATGCCTGAGTACACTGGTAACTAGCCCGATTTCGAAGCTGTTCAGCATGCTCTGTAAAAGGCGTGTTTTGCAATAGCAAACCCTGCTCAGAATAATATCGAGCAGAAAACAACGTGTGCTCCGTGATAAATTTTTTGGATTTTGGTGGTTCAGCCATCCCGTTCCAGAATAAAAAACGATAATAACTACATTCAATTAAAACCGTTTCGACACTTTTAGAACCGTACAATAAGCTCGGCTCAAACCGCGAACCAAAACGTGAGCCATGCTTTAACGGCGGGTAACGAAAAGGCGTGGATAACAAATAATGGAGTTGCTTAGGCTTTTCTGACAAAGGTGGTTTTGTTGTTTCAAGCAAAAACTCTAAAATAGCCTGTTCTTCAAGGCTGTCGACAATACGGGTTGTCGCTATTTGCTGCTGACTTTCGACAATGCGATAAAAATCGTCACTAATAGTCGTAATATGTTGTTGCGCTTGCGTCGCTTGCCAGATATCCATATCCATTTATCTATTACAACGAGCTATTTAAACTTTTGCACGAATGGCATCGAGATACTCAACCACATTTGCCAGGCCGGTAACTGACTTGACCTGTGCGACCGGAACCCCACCAGTATGTAAATTTTCAGTTTGCATCCAATGCTGCATATCCTTAGCCTGGCCACCCACTAGCGCAAACAAACTTCGGTAACAGCGGATAAACAACAACGCCAATTCACCCGATTTTGTTTTCGGGTCGATGTTATTGCGAAAATTACTGCGATCTTTACCGATTATTTGTCCTAAATCAGCCTGAGAAAGCCCCAGCGCCTTACCTGCATTCATAAAGGCCTTCGCCAGCACTTTTTCTTCGCTTACGACCGGTTTAATTGCTGCACTCATGGTAAACACCCTGCTAATATAACGATGTATATACTACATTATATACTAATAACAGGTGTTTTCAACAATTCTGAAGTTGAAATGTACTAGGTATTTTCACGAATGATGAAAGTATCTAATTACTGCTCCTTGAATAGCGCATCTCCCGAAAAACCCTCACTTTCGAGAATTTCTCGTAATTTACGCAAAGCCTCAATTTGAATTTGACGAACACGCTCGCGAGTCACTCCAATCGAGTTGCCTACTTCTTCTAATGTTGAAATATCGTGACCGTGGATACCAAACCGACGTTCAACAACTTCACGCTGTTTGTCGGTTAATTTTTCAAGCCAGACATCAATATTGTCTTTTACATCCTTATCCTGGAGCAAAAGAATAGGGTCATTATTGGCTTCATCTGGAATGGCATCTAATAACGAATTTTCGCCATCATGGCCTATTGGTGAGTCCACCGAAGTAATTCGTTCATTTAAACCCAGCATTCGCTTAACATCGCCAATGGGCTTGTCGAGCATTTCAGCAATTTCTTCCGGGCTGGGTTCGTGGTCGAGCGTTTGCGCCAGGTGCCGAGCAGCTCGTAGATAAATATTAATTTCTTTAACAACATGAATAGGCAAACGAATGGTGCGCGTTTGATTCATAATGGCTCGTTCGATTGTTTGGCGTATCCACCAGGTTGCATAGGTTGAAAAGCGAAAGCCACGTTCCGGGTCGAACTTTTCTACCGCACGAATAAGACCTAAATTACCTTCTTCAATTAAATCGAGTAACGCCAGACCACGATTTAAGTAGCGCCGTGCAATTTTAACGACTAGGCGAAGGTTACATTCAATCATTTTAGCGCGGGATTTTTCATCGCCTTTGAGGGATTTTCGCGCGTAAAAAACTTCTTCTTCTGCTGTTAATAAAGACGAAAAGCCAATTTCGCTAAGATAAATTCTTGTTGCATCAAGCTGGCCATTTGTCGCAGTACCAGCTTTAAATTTTTGTTTTTCTTCTGCTGCTTTTTCTTCAACAACTTCATCATCATCGAGAACAAGTTCTGTTTCTTCTGCATCGTCATCGAGATTTGTGTCAAGAGTAGCTTCTACTTCAGTCGCGTCCATTAAACTTCCTTCCTGTTTTGTTTTATTTTTTTTTTCCATTTCCGTCATCGTCTAGATAATCAATCTTCAATATTTTTAATATTATAATTACCTAGGTAAATAACGAACCGGGTTAACGGGCTTGCCATTTTTACGTATTTCGAAGTGTAAAATGGCTTTTTTAGCACCATTACTACCCATATCGGCAATATGCTGTCCTAACTTTACTTTTTCTTGCTCTTTTACTAATATTTTTTTGTTATTCGCATAAGCGCTCAGATACGTGTCGTTATGTTTAATGATAATAAGCCGTCCGTAGCCGCGAAGTCCACTGCCACTATACACAACTCTACCAGCCGCTGCAGCTACAATCCGCTGCCCATTTTTACCCGAAATACCGAGCCCCTTTTTACCTGATTTGTGACTAAAACGGTATACAATTCTGCCTCGGGTTGGCCATTTCCACTTCACTTTTGAAGCATATTTAGGCGACGATGTTCGATTGGATTTTTTAGTTATATGTTTACGATTAGTCGATTTTTTAGAGTAAGCGCGCTTTTGCCGTGCAGATTGTT
The DNA here is from genome assembly GCA_964504295.1 of uncultured Thioalkalispiraceae bacterium. Lineage (GTDB taxonomy): Bacteria > Pseudomonadota > Gammaproteobacteria > UBA6429 > Thiohalophilaceae > SZUA-37. Next base: position 20,419 of record CAZDEC010000028.1, on the reverse strand, counting down.
TTGACCGTTTAAGAGCTTGACGCCGTGCTTGCCTAGCCTGATCTTCTCGGGAAGCCGCCCGTTTTGCATGTGAAATCTCGGTATTCTGTGATGCACGTCTCACTAATGAGGGATACAACTGAATCGTCTGATTCGGCTTAATAATATAGGGATAGTCAATCTCATTCCATAAGGCAATTTGCCGGTAGTCGTAACCGTAATACCAAGCGATGGAATAAAGAGTTTCACCTTTGATAACACGGTGAAATTTAGGTGGTTGATAAAGTGCTTTTTTTGAACCTGAAGATTTAGACTTAGCGTTTGATTTTAAATATTGCGAGCAACTACTTAAGCTGACACTTAAAATTAAGAACAACAAAATTCTTAAGCATCGGACTGTTTGCATTAATGCCTCAAAACAAAATACGCAATAACAATAAGAACCACCATTAGCCAACCAATCGTATCGATATGTTTACGTAAATTGGCTTCCATTTTCTCTCCACCAAGGTAAATTAAACCTGCAACCAAATAAAAACGCGAAGCTCGACCAACGATTGAAGCAATAATAAAAGGAATAAGCGCCATTCCAACAACACCCGATGTTATGGTGATAAGTTTATAAGGTATAGGCGAGAAACCAGCAATAAAAATAACCCCAATTCCCCATTCAGTAAACCAGTACTTAATCGTTTCATATTTATCCCAATAGCCAACTGATTTAAGAATTGGTTCAATCACTTCAAACGCGTAAACACCAATTAAATAGCCAAATAAGCCACCTAAAACGGAGGTTACGGTGGTTAAAAATGCGTAATGCCAGGCTTTGTCACGCTTGGCCAAACACATTGGTGCCAGCATCACATCCGGCGGTGGAAACGGAAAAAATGAAGACTCAATAAAACTTAAAATAGACAAATAAAGCGGTGCTTTAGGATGTTTAGAATAAACCAATGCACGGTCGTACATTAAACTAAATAACTTCACAATTGGGTGCCTTTAACTAAGGGAACAAAACTAACCATATCGAGGCTTTGCTTAACAAATTCATCGCCGTCTCGGCTTATACATAATAACTGTTGTTGGCCATCTTCACCACTGGGTATTACCAGGCGAGCGCCATCGGCTAATTGCTCAAGCAAATCGACGGGAACCTCATCCGGCGCTGCGGTGACAATAATCGCTTCATAGGGCGCAAACGATCCCCAGCCTTTGTAGCCATCATAATATTTTAAATTAACATTGCGTAGCTCAAGCAGGTCTAATATTTTTTTTGCGCGTGGAATAAAATGTTGTATGCGCTCAATACTAAAAACCTGTTCTGCAACCTTGGCTAAAATGGCCGTTTGATAAGCCGAGCCGGTGCCTATTTCCAGCACTTTGCCGAGACTAGTTTGGCCGCTTAATAAAACCTCGGTCATCCGAGCAACAATATAAGGTTGAGAAATCGTTTGGCCGCTACCAATCGGTAAAGCGGTGTCTTCGTACGCACGGCTTGCCAAGGCTTCATCAATAAAAATATGTCGAGGCATACTGCGCATAACCTGCAAAACGTTTTCGTCTTTAATACCCTGCTCACGCAAACGCTCAATTAAACGGTCGCGGGTACGTTGCGAGGTCATACCGATACCTTGTAAATTAACAACCGACATTACTACATCTCTTCATTATATTTTTAAAGGTTTAATTTTTTTGCAGAGCTTCACAATTTAACCAGCTGGCTACTTTAGAAACGCTTTTGTGCTGGGTTAGGTCGACTCTAATTGGAGTAATAGAAACATAATCATGCTTAATGGCATAAAAATCGGTGCCCTCTCCTTCATCTTTTTCTTTACCTGGTGGCCCCACCCAATAAATATTTCGTCCACGTGGATCTTTTGCTTTAATAACCGGCTCAGCTTTATGCCGATGGCCTAACCGTGTTGCCTGCATGCCTTTAATTTGTGCCCAGGGTAAATCAGGTACGTTTACATTGAGTAGAGTATCAATCGGTAAGTCCGACAAATGAATTTGTTCGATAAGACGTTGCACTACTTTAACTGCCGTTTCAAAATGCTTGCCTTCATGGCCGGCAAGCGAAACCGCTAAAGAGGGTAAACCTAAAAACCGGCCTTCCATCGCGGCAGCTACCGTACCGGAATAAAGGACATCGTCCCCCAAATTGGCACCGGCATTAATACCTGACACTACCATATCGGCTTCCGATTTAATTAAACCCGTAATGGCTAAATGCACGCAATCTGTAGGGGTACCGTCAACGCGCACAAAACCATTGGGCATGGTTGTGGCACGAATCGGCGATTCCAAGGTAAGGGAATTGCTCGCACCGCTTCTATCTCGATCGGGTGCAACAACGGTTAATTTGGCAAGCTGCGCCAGGCCTTCGGCAAGCGCCTTAATACCAGCAGCTTCATAACCATCATCGTTACTTATAATAATATGCATTAATCAAAAAAACCCATGTTGCCATATGCCTGTATTTTTAATATACCAGTATTTTCAATACGTTAGTCGCACAATAAAGAGCCAACTATACGTGAAAAAACCGACTTCTTCGAGGCCTAATAATAAAAACAGCACGGATTCCTGATTAATTAGCTAAATCGACTTTTTTTCCTGACATTGCCAGTGTACCCTCACTTGATGACATCCAATCACGACAATAATAATCCATTTGAAGAAGCTATGAAGGGGGTAAAACCCATTGCGCAGCCTAATCGTATGCAGCATAAAAAAAATAAACCTTCAACACGTCCACAACAATCCATCCAAGATGAACAACAAGTCCTGGTCGACATGTTAAGCGACCCCGAAGACCTCAGCAGCATTGCCACCGGCGATGAATTATTTTTTGCCCGCCACGGTTTGCAACAAAAAGTCATTAAACGATTAAAACGCGGTGAACTTAGCATACAGGCCGAGCTGGATTTACATCGCTTAACTAAATTAGAAGCACGTGTTGAAGTGGTTGCCTTTTTACAATACTGCGCACAAAATAATTTTAAACAAGTACGCATCGTACATGGCAAAGGACATGGCTCAGTCGGTAAAATTCCGGTACTAAAAACATTGGTTAATCATTGGTTACAACAACGCGATGAGGTTTTAGCTTTTTGTTCTGCGCGACCGTGTGATGGTGGCACGGGGGCTATTTATTTGTTACTGCGCAATCAAAATAAATAATTTTTTCTAAATTAAACAGATTACCACGCTAACGCTCGCAATGACCGTGTTCTTGTCGTTGCGAGCAGCAGCGAAGCAATCTGGTTCTTATATTAATCTAATATTCGTTACTACGAGATTATCTACCAGCGTTGTGAATTCTAACGCTCGCCGTTGGACCACGCCAATCTAACTTGGCAGGTACTAAATCACCTACACCGTGAATACCATTGTGAATAGTTACAAAGCCTTCACCATCTCCATCGATAGTTGCGTTAGTTCCGCCACATGGTGGACCTGGAATATCAATACAAAGTTCATTATTGTCTTCGGAACCAGCATCGTAAGTCACAGTATAGCCGTTTGAATAATGGTTCTTTTTAGGACCCTTTAATGTAACCGATGTAAACGCATCATTTGATGTTGCTAACATACCTGCAATTGTAAAGTACGTTCGCTTAGGTGCTTTAATTTCAATCGTGATTGATTTACCTGGCAAGATAACAGGTGGTGATTGTTCCAGGCTCGACATAGCTGCCGATACATTTGAATCAGTTACAACTTTTGCTAACAATGGTGCTACATTGCCACTCTCTGCCATAATTGCAAGCTCTGCTGACGCAGGTTTTGTGACAGTAAAAAGTTTATATTTATAATTGTGCGCAATAACTGCAGGTGGTGTAATGACATGGTTAGCCGTAGTATTGGTAATGGTTACATGATATGTATTTAATCTATTATCATCAGCCATAACATTAGAAAAGGCAAGCGAAGATGCCAGCACTATTGCAATTGGAAATATTTTCATTTGTAAACTCCTGTAATTTAAAAGAATGTCGTTAACTCAATAATCTTTAGAATTAGTGAGGTTAACGCAATACAGGATGGCAAGTAATTATCACGCTTTAATCACAAATGAATATACATTTTATCACAGCTTATTTTTCTATTTAAAATATTGGCTGGAATTCCTACAACAAAAATCTATTATGAGATAAGGACAGTACAATAAGTTCGTTGTACAAACTTAATTACTTACAAAGATTTAAGTATCCACCCCATTATTATTTTTTCCCATATTATAAGTCGTCAAAAAATATACCAGCTAAAGTTATACCCCGAATAGAAAAAATACAATGATGACATTACTCATTTAGGTTGAATATTTCTCGCAAAACACATGTCGCATAAGCACCGCTTGGGATAGAAAAACTTAATGACAGAGCGTTATCATTAAATTGATAGGTAAGATTAGATACAAGTAAGCGCATTGCACGCCGATCTTGCTGTAAGCCTTCATCAACCAACCCTTCTGAAAATTCCGGGTTTAAGCTTGCAACTAATTCTTCAAGTTGCCTGGCGTCGCCTAAAGACAATGGCTCACCCTTACCCCATAAAGGTGCGCTAAGATGAATATCACCCTGTTGCAAGCGCTGCGGTATTTCAGTATCGGAATTTTCGATAACAAAAAAACTTCGTGTATTATTGAGAACAGCAACATCACCAAAAATAATACTATTCCATGTATTATTCTCCACGCGTTTAGACACAATTTCATTAAACAACAAGCTTCTCGCCGCAGACAGATACAAACTTTTTTTATTTCGACTGCATTTTAAATTTCCTGAAAATATTTTCTTTGCATTGCTTAAATTATCCTCATTTCGACCAAAACGTTGCATGCCAAAATAGTTAGGGACACCATTTTCTATCACGCATTGAATCTTTTTTTCAATTTCAGATTTATCACCCTGTATATTACGAAGGATGATTTTAAAATGATTTTCCTTAATTGCCCCACGTTTTAGTTTTTTTGAATTACGCACAGACTCGACAACGTTAATGATATCAGAATTAAATCCTTTAATATCGGGATTAGCTTTAATGGGGCAAGGAAAACTAAACCACTGCGTAGTAATTGCATTTTTATCTTTCAATCCGGCATAAGCAACATTACGCGACTGAACATGAAAATATTGTGCAATACGCTCGCATACATCCAGGGTGTTCAGGTTGTTTTTTTCGATTTTTAAAAATAAATGCTCTCCTTTGCCTGACGGTTCAAAGCTGAGTTGTTCGTTAACAATAAAATCGAATGGTGATTGTTTGAAAAAAGCAGAAACTGAAGGTTGGCCATAAGCATAGGCCAATGATTGAAAATGCCCTGACATTATTGATAACTCACCATCTGTTGTTTTAACGAGGCAGCAGTATATTATTTTATAAGCAACACGCTGGTTTGAACGGCAATACCTTCACTACGCCCGGCAAAGCCCATACCCTCTGTTGTAGTGGCCTTAACATTGACATTGGTTTTATTGGTTTGTAAATCTTTGGCAATAGTTTTTTTCATTTTAGATATATGCGGTGCCATTTTTGGTGTTTGAGCAATGATGGTAATATCAATATTTTGTATTTTATAGTCGTCGGCTTTCATTAATACAATAACATGTCGCAATAAAATACGACTATCGATATTTTCGTATTCACTTTCTTTATCAGGAAAGTGTTTACCAATATCACCTTTGGCAAGAGCGCCGAGTATGGCGTCGCATAGAGAATGTAATACGACATCGCCATCGGAATGGGCTTCCAATGTTCGGCTATAGGGAATACGGATACCACCGAGGGTAATATTGTTACCATCTGATTCATCATCAGAAAATTTATGCGCATCAAATCCATTACCAATTCTAATGTCCATCATTATTTTTATACTCTTTTAATTTGTTTCCTGCTGGCCTAAATAGAAGGCGGCAAGTTGTAAGTCGTCCGGTTGAGTCACTTTAATATTGCATGCACGGCCTTCGACCATTAGTGGCTTTAAACCAATTTGCTCAATGGCAGAGGCTTCGTCGGTTACGACTAAGTTTGTGTTTTTGCATTCATGCAATGCGTTATATAAGGTGCCTAGACGGAACATTTGTGGCGTTAATGCATGCCACATGTCTTCGCGTTGCAGCGTTGCCGTGATTTCGGGTTGCATTGTACCTTTAGATACTCGCTTCATGGTGTCGCGAACAGGCAAACCTAAAATACCACCAATTTTATGCTTTTTTAATTTACTGATTAAACGATTGATATCGTCAATTAAAATACATGGCCGGGCAGCGTCATGTACTAGCACCCAATCGTTATCGTTGGCGATTTTTTTTAAATATTCTAGCCCGGCTAAAACGGAGTCACTGCGTTCGGCTCCGCCTTCAACTATATGTATAGGGTATTCATTAACAGTTGATAGATTAATAAAATATTCATCTTCTGCTGACAATGCAACGATGATTTTTTCTATTGCATTGCAAGCGGCTAACTTCTTTAATGTATGCTCAATAATACTCATGCCATTTACACGAATATATTGCTTGGGCATGTTTGCACCCACTCGGCTACCGACACCGGCAGCGGGTACTACGGACCAAATTTTAGGGTTGCTTGTATTACTCACTACTATATTTATTCTCTGTTACCAGGAATGCATCCACTGATAAAATAATGTGGTTATTCTTTTTCGATAACCTGAAAAAAGGTTTCGTCTTTTTTTATCATGCCCAGTTCACTGCGTGCGCGCTCTTCTATTGCTTGCATGCCTGACTTGAGGTCTTTAACTTCGGCGTCCAGGGCTTTGTTGCGATCGGCCAAGCGGGTATTTTGTCTTTGTTGCAGCTTAATGGAATTATCCAGCTTCCATGCTGCTGTCAGGCTACCTTCGCCAATCCACAAGTCATACTGTAATAATATGAACAGAACGGTTAAGGCAATGGCGAGGTAACGAGTTGACATATTATTTCAAATTATAAAAAGCCTGTTTACCTGGGAACTTAGCAGCTGACCCCAGTTGTTCGTTTATACGCAGTAGCTGGTTATATTTAGCGACGCGGTCTGAACGCGACATTGAACCGGTTTTAATCTGGCCGCTAGCAGTGGCAACGGCTAAATCGGCAATGGTGGTATCTTCTGTTTCACCGGAACGATGTGATACCACAGCAGTATAACCTGCATCTTTTGCCATTTGAATGGCGGCGAGTGTTTCGGTTAAGGTACCAATTTGATTCACTTTAATTAAAATAGAGTTGGCAATGTTTTTATCGATACCTTCTTTAAAGATAGCGGTATTAGTAACAAATAAATCGTCACCAACTAACTGTATTTTTTTACCTAAACGTTCGGTTAATTCTGCCCAACCATCCCAGTCATCTTCTGCTAAACCATCTTCGATGGATATAATAGGGTATTTATTAACCCAGTCTTCCAGCATATCAATAAATTCTGAGGCGCTTAAAATTTTACCTTCGGATTTTAAATTATACTTACCATTTTCATAGAACTCGCTGCTGGCTGCATCGATAGCAATCATAATATCTTCGCCTGCTTTATAACCAGCTTTTTCGATTGCTTCTAAAATAACGGTAATAGCCGATTCATTCGATGGTAAGTCTGGTGCGAAGCCCCCTTCGTCACCCACGGAAGTATTTAAGCCTTTTACCGATAAAACGGATTTTAAAGTATGAAATACTTCGGAGCCCATTTGAATGGCTTGTGCAATATCTTTTGCACCGACCGGCATAATCATAAATTCTTGCAGGTCAACACTATTATCGGCATGTTCACCACCGTTGATAATATTCATCATTGGCACAGGCAAACTAAAGTCGTTGCCTGTTTTTAAATATTCGTATAAAGGAATACCTTTATCGTTTGCGGCGGCATGTGCCGATGCCATAGATACTGCCAGTAAGGCATTCGCCCCCAGGTTACTTTTGTTATCGGTGCCATCTAATTTAATCATGATGTTGTCGATATTTTGCTGGTCGCTTACTTCTTGCCCGACTAAGGCATTGGCAATTTCTTTATTAATAAAGCCAACCGCTTTTAGTACGCCTTTACCCATGTAATGTGACTTGTCACCATCACGTAATTCGATGGCTTCGCGTGCGCCGGTGGATGCACCGGATGGTACGGCGGCACGCCCCATTGTGCCACTGTCTAATGTAACATCAGCTTCTACGGTTGGGTTGCCGCGTGAATCTATAATTTGTCTTGCTTTAATACTTTTAATCTTTGACATTAATCTCTCTCGTTTTCATCTTTCATCTTTGATTGCAAAAAAACAAATGAACCATTTCATTTATTTAGTCGTTTATTGCTTTTTTTACTACTAAAATCTTCTACTATTTTTTTAGCTTCGTGCCGCAGAAATAAAGCCGGTAAATAAAGGGTGCCCGTCTCTGGGGGTTGATGTAAATTCCGGATGGAATTGGCAAGCAACAAACCAGGGATGATCGGCAACTTCAATCACTTCTACCAAACTGCCATCGAGTGATTTACCGGAAAATACCAGCCCGGCTTTTGCTAATTTATCTAAATATTTATTATTAAACTCATAACGATGGCGATGCCGTTCAACAATTTCGTCTTTGTTATAACACTGATGAATCCTGGAACCCTGAACCAGTTTGCAACGCTGGCCACCTAAGCGCATGGTGCCTCCCAGGTTTGAATTTTTATCACGCTTTTCTACCGAACCATCTTTGGCCGTCCATTCGGTAATTAAACCAATAACCGGGTCAGCGGCATCGGTTTTAAACTCGGTACTGTGTGCACCGCTTATACCGGCAACATTTCGTGCATATTCAATCACTGCAACTTGCATGCCCAGGCATATACCTAAATAAGGGATTTTGTTTTCGCGGGCATATTTTACGGTGGCAATTTTACCTTCAACACCACGTAAACCAAAACCACCCGGTACTAAAATAGCATCAAGGTTTTCAAGACTGGCTGTACCTTCATTTTCGATTTCTTCTGAATCGATATAAGTGATTTTAACTTTTGTTTGCGTATGAATACCGGCATGTACAAGTGCTTCGGATAATGACTTATAGGCTTCGGTAAGACCCATGTACTTACCCACCATGCCAATGTTAACGGTTTGATTCTGGTTATACAGGCCATGAACCACTTTGTCCCAATCAGATAAATCAGCTGGCGGTGCATCAATGCGTAATTTATCGAGGATAATATCATCCATCTTTTGTTCATTTAACAATTTAGGAATACGGTAAATACTGTCAACATCGAGTGCGGCAATAACGGCATCGGCTGGCACATTGGTAAACAGGGCGATTTTTCGTCGCTCTTCATCTGGAATATCTCGGTCAGCTCGACAAACCAGTACATCGGGCTGGATACCTATGGAACGTAATTCCTTAACCGAGTGTTGTGTGGGTTTGGTTTTAATTTCACCGGCAGTTGGTATATAAGGCAACAAGGTTAAGTGCATATACGCTACACCATGCCGCCCTTCTTCAACGCCCATTTGACGAATAGCTTCTAAAAACGGCAGTGACTCGATATCGCCAACGGTACCACCAATTTCTACCAGGCAAATATCCAAACCTTCGGCACCACAACGAATCTTCTCTTTAATTTCATCGGTAATATGCGGGATAATTTGAACCGTGCCACCTAAATAGTCGCCTCGGCGTTCTTTACGAATGACATTTTCGTAAATTTGCCCGGCGGTAAAGTTATTGCGCTTGCTCATGGTCGAGCGAATAAAACGTTCGTAATGTCCCAGGTCTAAATCAGTTTCGGTGCCATCGTCGGTAACAAAAACTTCACCGTGCTGGAATGGGCTCATCGTGCCCGGATCAACATTGATATAAGGGTCGAGCTTCATTAGGGTGACTTTAAGTCCACGAGATTCCAGAATAGTAGCAAGAGATGCTGCGGCGATACCCTTCCCGAGAGAAGAAACAACACCGCCGGTAATAAATATATACTTCGTCATAAAAATCCTAATGAATCCATATTAAACACCCATAATATTTACGGGTATTTAAGTGTTGAGTTATGGTAATTCGCTAAGATGTTAATATTTATAACAAAAATAGCGAGAAATTCTTTCTTTAGAATAAGAGAAGAGCATTTATTCTGGCACTGTATTTTGCGCGTTTTCTGATATTGATGCAATCATTCCAGGGCAACAAATGCTTAATTTTTATGAAATTTTTGGGCTGCGGGATGAATGACTGTAGATTAAGGTGCATCCGGTATAGGAAAACCTAAATCCAGGATAACAGGCCTGGTATATAGAATACTGTCCGGGGTATAAGCACAAAATTTCTTATGCGCTGCTGATATTATTTAAGCATAATATCATAAGCTGGCTCACCTGGATTCGCCGCAAATGGTTCGCACACACAGTAACCCACAACTTGAGCTAAAACTTCATCGACAAAAATAAGTGGGATCTGACATCTCAACCAGGGAGGTACCTGCCATTCCTGGAGTAAAGTTTTAAGCTTGTGCTGATGCGGCCCTCTGCCCTGCGGGCAGCAAACTTCGCCGCCATTGCGAAACCGAATCGAGATGTTTTTATTCGCCAACCTTGCAACGCTCAAGCCCTTGCCAATGGTTGAGCTTGTCATAATATTTACTGCACTGTTGCTCGCAGAATCTATACTGTATAAATTATAAGTCTGCGCGGGTTGCCAGTTTTCGACTACGTTCAATATTGTGCCAGTTTGCTTTTTTTCTGCAAATAAATTGCCCTGAAAGCGCCGAATAACGGTGTCACTCCAACTTACGCTCGGTTGAGAGTCATCTGCTGCTACCACAACTTCATTTAAAATTCGCATTAAATGCGTTGAGTTTGGCATGGTTAATTGATTGTGGTTTGCAATCCAGTAACGTACAACATTTTTTTGTCGACTTAGCGATAATTTTTTTAATAAATCGATTGAAATTAAATTATTATTTCTTTGAATTTTTTCTAAATCTATCACCGCTAAATCTTCGATTAAGCTTGCCGCTTCCGCCTGATGTTGCGTAAGACGATGAAACGTTTTATTCAATGCAGGCCAGCGTTTTTTTAAGATTGGTATAACCTGTTGACGTAAAAAATTGCGGTCATAATTCGTATTATCATTGGATGGGTCATCGACCCAGTTTAAATTATTTACTTGAGCATATTCATTAATTTTAGATTGGCTAACATGCAGTAATGGCCGATATAAATAACCGTTGGCAAAAGGCTTTAGCATCGGCATTGAAGCCAGCCCTCTTACACCGCCACCGCGTAAACTTTGTAATAGAAACGTTTCAACCTGATCGTCGGCATGTTGTGCGGTCAATAAACAGGTATTCTCATTCGTCAATTTTTCGAGCACTGCATAACGTGCTTTGCGTGCAGCGGCTTCAAGCCCCGTGCCTGACTGTTGATCGACATTTACCTTAACAACATCACATGCAATAGCATACTGCGCACACTGTTGAATACAATGCTCAGCCCATTGAGCTGAATCGGCATGCAACTGGTGGTTAATATAAATCGCTTTAATATTTTTAATGAAGTTTGAGCACTTTAATTCTGCTAAGAGATGGAGTAATACATGTGAGTCACAACCACCGCTATAAGCAAGTAAATAGTTTACATTAGCAACTTGCTTATGCGGTAGATGGAGTGTTGAAAAGTCGCGCCAGAAAGATTCGACTGTTAACATTAATGCGTTTGTTCCTCGTAATTACCAATCGCCATTAGATGTTGATAACGGTCTTCGAGTAATTTATCGAGTGGAATTGTTTTTAAATAAGCCAGTTGTTCAACTAGTTTTAGTTTCAGGTTATGTGCAACCACATCGTGATCGCGGTGTGCGCCACCTAAAGGTTCTTCGATAATGCCGTCAATAAGGTCGAGTTCTTTTAAACGCTCAGCTGTCAAACCCATTGCTTCGGCAGCTTCATTGGCTTTATCAGCACTCTTCCATAAAATAGTTGCACAACCTTCTGGTGAAATAACCGAGTAAGTACTGTATTGCAGCATTAAAATTCTATCGCCAACACCAATGGCCAATGCACCACCCGAACCGCCTTCACCAATAACGGTACTAATAATGGGTGTTTTTAACTCGGACATTTCCAGTAAGTTGCGTGCTATCGCTTCACTTTGATTGCGCTCTTCTGCACCAATGCCAGGGTAAGCGCCGGGAGTGTCAATAAAGGTTAAAATGGGGAGCTTGAATTGTTCTGCCATTTTCATTAAACGCAGTGCTTTTCGATAGCCTTCCGGACGTGGCATGCCAAAATTGCGCTTCACTTTTTCTGCTGTATCACGGCCTTTTTGCTGGCCAATAATCATAACCGGTGTGTCATCTAAGCGAGCAATTCCGCCGACAATAGCGTAGTCATCTTTAAAAGCTCGGTCACCGTGCAGCTCTTCAAAATCGGTAAAAATGCGTTCGATGTAATCTAATAAATAAGGGCGCTGAGGATGGCGCGACAATTGTGAGATTTGAGCCGACTTTAGATTAGAAAAAATAGACTCTGTGAGTTCACGGCTTTTGCCTTGCAGGCGGGTAATTTCATCTGCAATATTGATTTCATTATCGGAGCCGACATAACGAAGCTCTTCAATTTTGGCCTCTAGTTCTGCAATGGGTTGCTCAAAGTCTAAAAAGTTTAAGTTCATGATTTTTATCTATTTTTTCAATTAACGAATCTGTTTACACTATTATATAGTACTTTTAGTAATTTGGTCGAGAGTTAGGCAAAATAATCCGCATCTTTAGATGCAAATCAATTTCGTACCAATCAATTACACTCTTCTCTGGAAACCATTTTATATGAGTCTATGCTAAATACATAACTCGTAAGGAAAAAATCAATGGGTGAAGAAATAAATGCCGTCGAATTTAGCCCGCATGACTTCAGTAATTTCAAGCAACACCTGCAAGCTGAAACGCAACTGTTATCTAACTTGTTTGCTCAGCAAAAATTATCCTCGGCATCAGCCAAAGCCGGCTTTGAACTAGAAGCCTGGATAGTCGATAAAAACGCAAAGCCTGTTCCCCTCAATGACAGCTTTCTAAAAAAATTAAATAATACATTCGTCTCGCCTGAATTATCGCGTTTTACGATTGAACTCAATGGTGACCCCGAAAAATTGCACAACGATGCTTTATCCCGTTTACACATATCGCTTGAAAAAAGTTGGCAGCATTGTGAAAAGGTTGCAGAAAGCTTCGATGCATCATTAATGATGATTGGAATTTTACCCAGCGTAACTGATACGCAATTAGTGCCTGCAAATATGTCTAAGATGAAACGTTATTATGCGTTAAACAAACAGGTTATGGCGCAACGCCAGGGTAAACCGATAAGCCTGGATATAAACGGCCATGAGCATTTAAAAACAATACATCATGATGTTATGCTGGAATCGGCAACAACATCCTTCCAGTTACATTGGCAAGTGCCTATCGAAAAAGCTATACGTGCTTATAATGCCAGTATTATTGCTTCCGCCGCTACAGTAGCCGTTTCGGCAAATTCACCGTATCTATTCGGTAAAGATTTATGGGATGAAACACGTATTCCTTTATTTGAACAAGCGGTTGAAGTGGGTGGTTTTAATGATGCCGCCTTTGGTCCTACCCGACGCGTCAGTTTTGGTATGGACTATGCTCGACAATCTATGATGGAAGTCTATCAGGAAAATATAGAACACTATCCTATATTACTTCCTGTAAATTACCAATCTAAAGACGAGGAATTAAAATATTTACGTTTACACAATGGTACGGTATGGCGCTGGAATCGGCCGCTAATAGGTTTTGATGAAGTAACAATGCAACCTCATATGAGAATAGAACATCGCGTCATCGCCGCAGGTCCAACCATTGCGGATAGTATAGCAAACGGCGCTTTCTTCTATGGCTTAGCTAACTATTTATCCAATTTGGAATCACCTCCTGAAAAAGAAATACCTTTTAGCACCGCAAAAGATAATTTTTATAACTCAGCAAAAAACAGTTTAAATGCACATGTTAAATGGTTAGATGGATTCAATGGAAAAATGAAAAACCTGATAGAACAACAACTCATACCCCATGCTAAAGAAGGTTTACGCCAACTACAACTAAGTGAAAAGGATATTGAGTATTATTTAAATATAATTAAGCAGCGTACAAGTAACAAACAACATGGTACTAGCTGGATGCGACAATATAAATCAAAACATGCCTGTAACATGCAACAGCTGTCTGCCGCATATCGAAAAATGCAGGATTCTGCCGAGCCGGTACACGGCTGGCCGATTTAAGAAAATATATGTTAACAACATTAACCACACTGCCGAAAAACTTTACCTCAACAGATGCGACAAAGTTACATCGAATACTGAATGGGCCAACACTTATACATTTAAAAGGTCGACGAGAACAACCACTTTTCATTTCAACCCTTTTACATGGTAATGAAACTACCGGCTTGCAAGCGGTTCAACAATTACTGGAAAAATATTCCCACAAAGAATTACCACGTTCACTGAGTATTTTTATAGGCAACATCAGCGCAGCAAAAGAGCAGCTGCGTCGTCTGGAAAATCAGCCTGATTACAATCGTACCTGGCCGGGTACAGAATATGCTAGCTCAGCTGAATCAGTCATGATGCAACAAATTAAAGAAGATATGCGTCTACGCAATGTTTTTGCAAGTATCGATATTCATAATAATACCGGTATAAACCCGCACTACGCTTGCATTAATAAAACTGAAGATGCCTTTTTTCATCTCGCCAGCCTGTTTAGCCGAACCATTGTTTATTTCACCCGACCGATAGGCGTGCAGTCACAAGCCTTTGCCGACCTGTGCCCATCTACAACAATAGAATGTGGTCAAGTTGGTGAGATTAAAGCTGTCGACCATGCTTTTGAATATATTGATGCCGCCTTGCATCTATCAGAAATACCACAGCAGCCTATACAAAAACAGGATATTGACCTTTTTCACACCATTGCTATTGTGAAAATCCCGGATCAGGCTAGCTTTAGTTTTAACAATACTCACAGCCAGATATATTTTGATAAAAATATCGACCATATGAACTTTAAAGAAATTAATATCGGCACACAGATTGGCAACATAGACAAAGAACAAAGTTTTCATTTGGAAGCATGGAATAACGACGGCATCAACATAGCCGAAGAATTATTCGAATATCACGAGCATAAAATATTAACAAAAAAACCGGTTATGCCAGCGATGCTAACACTTGATAAAAAAATTATTCGGCAGGATTGTTTATGCTATTTAATGGAACGGTATCCCATTGATAAAAGCCTTAAATAGTCTTACCTTCAAAAAATTCTTAATTTAATAATTTTTTCAATACAGGTTCAAGTTGATCAGCTATAGCAGTTGATGCTTTTAGATTATAATGATGGTCTGTTGGAGCCAGTATCCAGTTTTCTATTGGCCCTTTTAACTCGTATGGTATAAAGGTAAAACCATACTCTTTGCTGAAAACATCCATTTCTTTTCGCTTTGAATCCGGCAGCTCTCCTATGACAACCATTTTAGCACCTAGAGCAGCGACTGAACGCTTTGCCCTTATCAATATATGTTTGTTTATTTCCCGAAGTGGATCAGCAATTTCATTTCGACGTGTTTTTGTCTCAAATTGTGATTTAAACATTTCTATTCGAATTTCTATAAAATAAGGTATATATAACCAACCTATACTCTTATATAAGAGTTCGAGTAATACGCGATTAGATTCGGGGACTGGAATTAAATTAAATTTACCAGATTCTTCCTTCACAAACTGTGGTTTGTATTTTTTATAATTATAACCATAGCGCGTACGGCCTAATGTGGACTGCGATGCGAGGAAGACAACAACATCAGGCGAAAAATCTTTTGCATTACGCTCAAAAGATAGAAGCTCTTGATCAAGCCCATAAGCCGGTACAGCTAAATTCCATACCTCAATATTATCTAGACGATTCTC
Organism: uncultured Thioalkalispiraceae bacterium; assembly: GCA_964504295.1. GTDB lineage: Bacteria > Pseudomonadota > Gammaproteobacteria > UBA6429 > Thiohalophilaceae > SZUA-37. The sequence goes on along the minus strand of CAZDEC010000028.1, from coordinate 4,488 downwards.
AAGTAGATTAGTATATCTGTCTTGCACCGGCAAGCCCCAACCAAACACCTGTGAATCACCATATACCAGCACACGTTTTAATCCCGACTTTTTCTTAGTTACACGTTCACTGTCACGATAGCCTAGACTATTAATTTTATATTTGACATCAAAAGCTCTGCTTTGATGCCGGCTTTGTTCCCCTTTATTGAAACTCCAGCCGAGATCCTTGTCCATATTAAATAAGCCGCCCGGAATAATATGATCACGTGACTCAGGAAAAAATATGCGCACCGCTACTTCCACTATCACTAAAGCAATAAATAAACTAATCACTATAGCAATAATATTGTTTTTATATTTCTTAATTATATTAACCATACTTTTTGTTTTGAGAGCATTAATATCATACCGAGTTGAGCCTCTTTAGAACAAATATTAGCTTGTTAATTCTGTCATCTATTTCAGAAATATTTCTGCTTCTCTTATAAATCATAAACAACCTTAACCTTATCCTCACCATTTAAATCAATCAGCCTGTTTAACAATTCATCTGTTGGATGTATACGCCATTGTTCACCAAGACTTATTTTTGCAGTTGCTTCGGGTTGTGAATAGCTAATTAAAATTTCACAACTACCCTGTTGAAATGGTTGTAGGATATTTTTTAAGTCATTTATTAAGCCATTATGCAATTGCGTATCTTCAAAGTTAAGTAAGATATGTTTTGCAAAATGTTCTCTGGCCTGATCGATGCTGTATAAATTATTGCAACTCATACGTATGCCGCCGCTGTAGTCATCAACACTAACCTCGCCTTCTATAATGACGATTTTATCTTTAGAGATTAGCGGGCTGAATTTTTCGAAGCTTTCGCTAAACAAAACAACATCGATACGCGCACTTCGATCGTCTAAAGTAAGTATTGCCATTTTACCACGACGGGTATTAATAACTCGCATACCAATAATAAGTCCAGCCGCTAATATTGTTTTATTGGCGGGTTTAAGATTGATTATTCTATCGGTAACAATTTCTTTAAGCTCGGGTAAATACTGTTCAATGGGATGACCGGTTAAATATAAACCCAGGGTTTGTTTTTCACAGGATAAACGTTGATGGTCACTCCAGTCTTTTTGTATTTCATATTGAGTATCGGCAACATTAACTGCCTGGCTAACACCGAACATATCATTCTGCCCGGCAGCAATATCGGCACTGTGTTGTGTAGCAATTTTTAAGGCCTTCGGTAAACTGGCAAGCAAGGTTGCACGGTTTTGTTTAAAAACATCAAGTGCACCCGCCATAATCAAGGCATCTAAGGTACGTCGATTAACTTTTTTACCATCGATACGTTGGCAAAAATCAAACAGATTTTTATAATTCCCTTCCTGTTCTTTTGCCAGTATCACATCGTCAATCGCCGCTTCACCCACGCCTTTAATTGCACCTAAACCATAAATAATGGTTTTATCGTCGTGTGCAGCGAAAGGAAATTGACATTCGTTTACATTGGGTGGGTTAACAACCAACTCCATTGTTAGACATTCATCGATTAAAGTAACAACCTTATCGGTATTATCCATATCGGCTGATAACACAGCAGCCATAAACTGCGCCGGATAATGCGTTTTTAACCAGGCCGTTTGATACGATACCAGTGCATACGCGGCTGAATGCGATTTATTGAAACCATAACCGGCAAATTTTTCCATCAAGTCAAAAATATAGGTCGCGGTTTTTTCTTCGACGCCACGTGCAACTGCACCTTCGGTAAAGCTGATACGCTGTTTGGCCATTTCTTCAAATTTTTTCTTACCCATGGCGCGGCGTAACAAATCGGCACCGCCTAAGCTATAACCGGCAAGCACCTGGGCAATTTGCATTACCTGTTCCTGATAAAGAATAACGCCGTAGGTTGGGCTAAGTATGGGTTCCAGATCCGGGTGTGGATAAACCACTTCGGCACGGCCATGTTTACGATTGATAAAATCGTCTACCATGCCAGACTGTAATGGCCCCGGCCTGAATAGCGCTACCAATGCAATGATGTCTTCGAAGTCATCCGGCTGCAAGCGTTTAATTAAATCTTTCATACCACTGGATTCCAACTGAAATACGGCAGTGGTTTGAGCCGCTTTTAATAAATCAAACGTGGCTGTATCGTCTAAAGGAATCGATTCTATTTCAATTGGTGTAATATTATTTTTTTCATTGTGCGCATTAACCGCCAGCACCGCCCAATTAATAATAGTGAGCGTACGTAAACCTAAAAAGTCAAACTTGACCAGGCCAATGGCTTCGACATCATCTTTATCAAATTGAGTAACAATACTGCTGCTGTCCTGTTCACAGTACAATGGCGTAAAGTCGGTTAGGGCAGATGGTGCAATCACCACACCACCGGCATGCTTACCGGCATTTCGTGAAAGACCTTCGAGTGACTTGGCCATATCGAGTAATTCAGCCACTTGTTCATCTTCGTCATACAAATTTTGCAAGACGTCTTCCTGTGCCATTGCTTTATCGAGAGTAATACCTATTTCAAAGGGAATAAGTTTAGCGATGCGATCGACGAAACCATAAGGATGTCCCATGACCCGACCCACATCACGTATAACCGCCTTGGCTGCCATCGAACCGTAGGTAATAATTTGTGATACCTTGTCACGGCCATAAAGTTGTGCAACATAATCTATGACACGGTCACGGCCTTCCATGCAGAAATCGATATCGAAATCCGGCATCGATACCCGTTCAGGGTTTAAGAAACGTTCGAACAGTAATTCGTATTTTATTGGGTCAAGATCGGTAATGGTTAAAGCGTACGCCACAATGGAACCCGCACCCGAACCCCGTCCGGGGCCAACGGGTATCCCCTGCTCTTTCGACCAACGAATAAAATCGGCAACAATAAGAAAGTAACCGGGAAAGTCCATGCTAATAATAACATCGAGTTCTATTTTTAAGCGTTCTTTATATTCTCGCTCCATTTCTGGATCACCCTCGGGGGGCAATATTTTTTCTAACCTTTTAAGCAATCCTTTTTCAGATTCTTCTCTTAAAAAGTCACCAATTGTCATGCCTTCTGGCACAGGATAGTCAGGCAGATAATTTTTGCCAAAAACAAATTCAACATTGCAACGTTTGGCTATTTCAATGGTATTTTCGATGGCTTCGGGTAAATCGGAAAACAGTTCGATCATTTCATCGGCAGTGCGAAAATATTGCTGCTCGGTATAATCTTTAGGTCGACGTGGATCGTCTAAAACACGTCCTTCGGAAATACAAACACGGGCTTCATGTGGTTCAAAATCAACCTTATTAATAAAATGGACTGAATTGGTTGCCACCACTGGTAGGTCGAATCTGGATGCAAGCGCCACTGCGGCGTGAAGATATTGCTCTTCTCCGACCCGACCGGTTCGATGCAGTTCGAGGTAAAAACGGTCAGGGAATAAGTTCTGGTAATACTGAATACACTGTTCGGCTAAATCAGGCCGATTGGCCAAAATAGCCTGACCAATATCACCATCTTTACCGCCAGACAATATGATTAAACCAGCGGCATACTGTTCAAGCCATTCACGTTTAATAATGGGTCGATTACGGATTTGGCCCTGCTGGTATGATAGTGAAATAAGCTTGGTTAAATTTTGGTAACCGAGCTGGTTATGGCATAACAGAAGCAATTTGCTATAACCAACACCAAGTTCAGTTTCTTCAACCCAGGCGTCCACGCCAATAATTGGTTTTACGCCCTGAGCCATGCTTGCTCGGTAAAACTTCACCATAGCAAACAAATTAGATTGATCGGTAATGGCCACCGCCGGCATTTGCATCTCGGCCGTGGTCGCTGCAAGTGGCTTTATCCGTACCATTCCACAGGAAAGGGAATATTCGGAATGAACATTTAAATGGACAAACTGTTTTGGCATTTTTATATTAATTTATAAGGAAATAGCTATTATTTACAATAGGTTAATTAAATTTATTCATGTTGTATATGAGCTGTAAAAGCCGCTATAAACAACGCCATCTAGCCTAAAATCAAGATAAAAAAACAGAGCTCAAAAAGCCATCAAAGCAAGGACTGGGAACCGGAACCGTTCACTAAAAGCCCGTCTGCCGCATGGACGCGGCAGTCGAGCAGCCAGGGAGGCCTCTTTTGCGTGTCTTTAGTGAACGGTTCCAGTTCCCAGGCCGAGGTATAGCCACCGATTTTCTTAAGCTTTATCTTCTTACCATAAATTTAGTTTATTTAGCTTACTGGATTCAGCTAAAACGATACAGCTTAAATTGCCTTTTTAGGCCAACAATTCAAGTGCGTCACGAACGGGTTTGTAGGATCGGCGATGAATTTCGGTGACCCCTAAGTCCAATAAAGCCTGTCGGTGCATGGCGGTGGGGTAACCTTTGTGTTTGGCCAGACCATAGCCCGGATACTCACTGTCTAGCGCCACCATTTCGGTGTCCCGCGCCACTTTAGCAATAATTGATGCGGCACTG
>CAZDEC010000027.1:0-39092 GCA_964504295.1 uncultured Thioalkalispiraceae bacterium | reverse complement strand
GATACTATATCAAAACAAGTGCAAAAAACTTTCGCGGAAACCGTCACAATTGTTGATACATTGGGTTCGTTTGTGATCAGTCGAGTATTTTCAGAAGTCGTGACTATCGTTGATACTATATCAAAACAAGTGCAAAAAACTTTCGCGGAAACCGTCACAATTGTTGATACATTGGGTTCGTTTGTGATCAGTCGAGTATTTTCAGAAGTCGTGACTATCGTTGATACTATCGTCACAAAAGCAACACTTTTCAAAGCATTTGTCGAGAATATAACGATTGTTGATGCAATAGTGACTGTACTCGGACTTCATGTCAGAAAAGGAATCACAATGATTTTCGGTAAGCCCGACAAATCAACAACGGCCATATTGAAACATGAATCAGAAGAAACTATACTCGATACGAAGTCTGATCATACAATTTTATAACTTCAAGACATTGAAAGAAAAGTTTGATAGAATAAATATATGAGATTTTTACTAGCACCAACAGAAGATTTTATCAAGCAAGAACGTGCGATCATTGGCGCGGATGTTAGTGCAGGTTCAAGTGTTGCTATTACTTTAGAAAATACCGACGGTTTGACTGCAAATGATTATGTTGCGATCGGATATGAAGGATCTGAATTGTGCGAACTAGAACAAATCGCAACAGTAGATTCAGATACACAAATCACTGTCACAACATTGAAGTTCAATCACAAAAAAGGTGATCCAGTTACAATGTATCGATTCAATAAACGCAAGTTTTATGGATCACTAACTGAAACAGGATCGTATACTGAACTCACTGGCGACGGATCACCTGCAGACATTCAAGTCGATGATCCACAAGGTACGCGACTGGAATACTCCGGTACTACATATTTATTTTTTAAGGCCACATACTACAACAGCACAACACTCGATGAAACAGTTGAAGATGATGCGACTGCGGTTGAAGCGGATGAATCAAAACGATACGCGACAGTTTTTGCGATCAGAAAACACGCAGGTCTTGCAGGGAATACATTCTATTCAGATGTGAGAATCGAAACTAAACGAAAACAAGCAGAAAATGAAATCGATTCAGCAATCTTTTCTCGATACGACTTGCCTTTGTCAGAAGTTCCTGCACTACTTGGCCAGATATGCGAATTGCTTGCAGCAGGATATATTGATTTTGAAGAGTTTGGAAAAGACGGCGAAGGTGTGAAATGGCTCGGTCAAGCTCGTGCGATTCTAAAACAAATTGTTGAAGGAAAACGACGATTGATCGGTACAGACGGAAGTGAACTCGCAGTCAAAGCAAAAGTCGGTGTTTTGAATGGGTATCCTGATGATTCGATCGATACAGGAAGTGGTGAAGATGTAAAGTTCAAAATCGACGACACGTTTTAATAAAACAATATGATAAATAGAATCGCACCATTTTATTTAGAGATTGCAAAAGGAGTTGTCGATGCACATACACATGTGCATGTATTCGGACACAGCACTTCTGTCGGAACTACTTATGAACCGATATGGGATTATGCGACAGCATATACATACACTACAACTGCGGTCGCATACTATATTTCTTCTTCGAGTGCAAGCGATACACAAGATGTGATCGTTGAAACACTTGATGCCAATTATAATATTCAACAATTGACAGTAACTCTTGCAGGTCAAACAAAAACAAGAATCGGAACAACTGAAACAGTTTTGAGGGTCTATTGTGCATACAATGATAGTGCAACAGATTTTGTCGGTGATATATATATATATGAAGATGATACATTGACGGCAGGAGTACCAGATACAGCAACAAAAGTGAGAGCAAAAATAACTATCGGACATAACCAGACTTTGATGTCAATATACACAATACCTGCAGGAAAAACAGGTTATCTTGTTGAAAAATGGGGTGGAACAAACAAAGACAAAGAAACAGAGTTTCATGTCATGGCTCGATTGTTTGGCAAAGCATTCAGAGTGAAACAAGTTGATGTTTTATATCAAGCACAATTTTTCCATGATCATGTCATACCAGTTCCATTTCTTGCAAAAACAGATCTTGAGATCGCGGCAAAAGTATCTGCTGCAACAGCAGAGGTCACAGCAGGATTCGACATCATTTTAATCGATGACTAGATATGGCTTTTCAGTTACAATGGAATATAGAAGGTGAACAACAACTTTCAAGACGATTGAGAAAAATATCGACAGGAGTTTCAGATTTTTCAAAACCATTCAAAAGATCGGCGCAACATTTGATCGGAGTATATACAAGAGATGTATTCGCGACAAAAGGTGCAGTGATCGGTGAAAAATGGGCGAGATTGAGTCCTGCGACAGTTGCAGCAAAAGCAAGGTCAGGATTTCCGTCAGATCCATTGATACGAACAGGAAGAATGCGACGAGGTTTCAGATCACTTGTAACATCAAATCAAGCAACAATATACAACAACACGCAACATTTCAAATATCATCAATCGAACAAGCCGAGACGTAAGATTCCGCGCCGAGTTATGATGAAACTAGGAATCAATCAACGTGAACAAGTCGTCAAAATATTTCACACACATCTTAATAAAATAATGCAATAACATGACAACATCAGTTACAAAATACGAAGATCCTATCATCAAGAAATATATTGATCTTGTAAAGGCAAAAACAAACGTTTTCAAGGCGGTTTTTCAAGGTGATCCGATCAGAATCGGTACTTCTCAACTTCCTTGTTTGATTATTTCAAAACTTGAAACTCGTGTGACTCAAACGACAAACGTCGAAGATGAACACGGAGTCAATATGCGTATGACAATTATCACTGATATACGAAAAGAGTTGTCCACAAATGAGAACGATGCACATATCGTCGAGGGAATCGCTTCGTTATATGATATATGTGAAGGGCGAGATGCAACTACTTACGCACTGAAAGATAGCTCTATACTTGATATTTTAAGGACAAATCAAGTCGTCGATGCATCAAAAAATCTTCGAACTGATCTCACAACTATCACGCGAGTCGACTATGGTGAAACATTGAGAGATCGAGAGCCAGAACTATGGTCAACAGAAGCGCGTATTGACTTTGTGGCGCATTTTATTCAAAACAGGTAGAATATATATATGAAAATAGTAACCAGTAAAAAGACAATTTCATTTCCTCAATATAGTTGGGGTATCAATGAAAACGAAGAACGTGAACTTCCAGAAAACAAAGATGCACAAAAAGCAATTCTTGCACATCCTTTGATTGAAGAAGTTGGAAAATCAAAAAGTCGTGAATCAGTTCAAAAGAACGATGAGTCGGACGACGAGAAATAATTATCATTAAACATCATTTATTATGACTAAAACATCAGGAACACAAGTTCAAATCGGTCTCGGAATTGAATCTCTTGCTGCACCAAACGTTGCAGTTGCAGAAGCAGTTTTCATTCCATGGACTGGATATTCTATGCAAGCAGTTGCAGAGAAGTCAATGTTCAAATCTGCTCGAGGTATCAGAAATGAAACTTCGAATAGTATGATCCGAAGAAAATATTCAGAAGGATCAATTTCAGTCGTACCGAACACAGCAGTTGTTCCGTACTTCTTATCTCTCGCAATGGGAGGTGTATCTAGCGCATCAATCGTTGATGGAACATACACACACACATTCACGATTCAAAATACAAACGCGAGTGTCAGAACTGCAACACTAACCGCAGAAGAAGGGGCAATTCAAACAACTCAATATACAAACGTTGTTTGTAACTCACTCAATTTTGAAGTATCAGATGAATACGCTGCAATGACAGCAGAATTGATCGGTGGATTCCCTTCAACAGATACAATCAGTGAATCATATTCACAAGAAACAGAGTTCGCATATCATCAAATGACAGTGAAGTTCGGCACAACATTAAGTAATGCCGACAGTGCAAGCGCAACAGCGTTGAAAGCATTTTCGCTTAATATAAACAACAACATTCAAATCGATGAAGCATTTCTATCGGGATCAAATGAAATCGTTTCAGGTTGTTTGATTCCGAGTCGTTTATCGATCACAGGTTCATATAGTTTGCATTTTGAGGACACAACCGAACTTGCAAAATATAAAGCAAACACATTGAACGCAGCAGTTGTTGCTTTAACAGGTCCAGTTGTAGGGGGTGGAACAACAACTGAAAAAATAACATTCAGAATCGGTGATCTTGTTCTTACAAAACCACCAGTTGAATATAATATCGACGGACTTCTTGTTTTGACACAAGAGTTTGAAGTGCAGTACGATGCAACTGATCTTGAGCTAACAGCGACAGTCACAAATCTCATAAACAATGCAAGTACAACAGTCTACGATCCAGCTTAATAATTAACTAAAAAGGCCATGACAAGAGAAACAACAACATTCAAAGCAGGTGAACACGATATTGAGGCGTATACATTCGTCACAGGTCGTGATCTAAGAAATATCGAGCAGACTACTCTCGATAGTTTACAAGTTAAGTCCGACGAAAAAGGTGTCGGCGACATTTCTGGTTTTTCAGGCGAAATGCTTGCAAAACGTGAAGATCTTCAAATCAAATGTGTAATCGTCAAAGTTGACGGTGAAACAGAAAAAGAAATCGACGGAAAGAAAATGACAATCGTCGATCTCGTATTAGATCTTGAAGCAACAGACTACGGTGTAGTAATGGAATACGTTCGAGATCTTACGGAAAAAAAATCCTAAGCCGACATGTCAAAGATCTGGCCAGATACACAAGGGGTGATATAACTGGCGATCTGATTATAGTTGAGGTATGTCGGCGATTCGGTTGGGATTATTTCACATACATGAAACAGCCGAGTTGGTTCACTCGTGTCGCGATTGAAATGATGAAGATCGAAGCGATAAAAACGAACAAAGAAAATAAAAAACTATAATATGGCTCTATTCGGATCATCAGAAGAATCACTACAAATCGTCATCAATGCTCGCGATGAAGCGACAAAGGTGATTAAGAAAGTAGAAAAAACAACAGTCAGTTTCAAAAAAAGAATTGACGCTTTACAACCTACTTTCAGAAAAATGGCGGTCGCTGGAACTGCTTCTTTTGCTGCGATTGCAGTCGGTGCGAATAGTGCTATAAAAAAAGCGAGAGATTTTGAAGAAGAATCGAACAAGTTTGCAGTTGTTTTCAAAGACATATCGAAAGAAGCGCAAGAAATGGCGGACACTCTAAACAAAAGTTACGGTTTGTCACGACTCGAATCAAAACGACTTTTATCTTCAACAGGTGATATTTTGACAGGTTTCGGATTCACTGGGAAAGCCGCGCTCGACTTATCGAGTAAGGTGAACACACTCGCAGTTGATCTTGCATCATTTACTAACGCACAAGGTGGAGCCGAAGCAGTATCAAGTGCATTGACAAAAGCATTGCTCGGTGAACGCGAAAGTCTAAAAACATACGGAATCGCTATTCAAGAAGCAGATGTTCAAGCCGAACTTCTGAAAAACGGAATGGATGAGCTCACAGGTGAAGCACTACGTCAAGCAAAAGCACAAGTGACGTTAGATATTGCATTCAGACAATCAAAAAATGCGGTCGGTGATTATGCTCGAAGTACAGGTACTTTGACACAAACACAAAAAGAACTCGCAAAATCGATCGAGGATACACAAATCGCTATCGGTGAAACACTTGCGCCGATATTGAATGATCTTCTGAAAAGAATCGTACCGATCGTTGAAAAAGTTCTCGCATGGGTTGAATTGAATCCAGAATTGACAAAAAGAATAATATTGATCAGTGCAGCACTTGCAGCACTTGTCGCAATTCTTGGAACTCTCGGAATCATACTTCCTGCAATCATTTCGTTCTTTGCTTTACTTACTCCGACAGTCGGACTCGTGATCGGTATACTCGCAGCACTTGGTTTTGCAGTCATGAATGTTGTGAAAATAGTTGATACATTCGCGAATCATTGGGATGAGGTTTGGGATGGTGTAAAAATAACTTTCTTTGAAATATGGGATGCGATAAAAGAAAAAATCAATTCAGTTGTCGGTGTTATAACAGATCAGATCGATCGAGTCATTGCATTGTTTAATAAAATGAAATCGATTGTGACTCAACCAATCAAAAGTGTCGGCCGTTCAATCAGTGGCGCTTTCAGTGGAGTCGCACAAACAATCGGCGGTGTATTCAAAGAACACGGCGGTATCGTTCAGGGTCCTTCTGGACAACCAGTTCCTATAATCGCACACGGTCAAGAACAAGTGATTCCTGCATCTAGAGTCAAAGGTAGTAACGGAAACATTTTCAATGTAACTTTCAACAATCCTATCGTCAGAGATGCATCCGACATCGAGGTATTGAAAAAAGAAATGGATCGATATTTCAGACAGTTAAACATGAACCATAAACTTGCAATATAAACATGGCCATAACTCTCACAATCGGCGGTTCAGACTTCAAGCCACAATATAAAACAGGAAGTGCCGTGATAAGAGAACGGTTGAATAATGCTGCAAACGAATTGCGTGTGACTATCGTCAAAGTCGACGGAAAAGGTCATTCAACTCCTGAAGAAGGAAAAGAAATCATCTTCAAAGACGGATCTCGTTTTCTGTTTGCAGGATTCATTTCTCGTGTTGATCCTGTTGAAACAGGTGAAGGTCAAAGGTTTGAATATAGAATCGAAGCGACAGACTATACTTATATTTTAATAAACAAATCAGCTCAAAAAACATATACGAGTAAAACATTGAAGTTTATCGTAGAAGATCTTATTTCGACATACGTCGATAGTGGATATGCATTCACATCAGTGAATGTTGAAACAGGTCCTACAATCAACACGATTTCATTCAATCACATATCACTTCGAAAATCGTTTGAAAAATTGTCGAAAACAACAGGTTATGAATGGTTTGTCGATTATGAGAAAGACGTTCATTTTTTTAGTAGAGAATCAACTCTTGCGCCAGAACAAATCACAGATTCAAGTGAAAACTTTTCGGAAATATCGATTGAATGTGATACGTCACAAGTTAGAAACTCGATTGTTGTCAGAGGTGGTCGTGAAGAAGTCACATCAGATTTTGTTCAAGATTTCAAAGGTGACGGTGAAGCTCGTGAATGGATATTGCGAGAAAAACCAAAAACGATGACGAGTATTGAGCTCGACACAGGTTCAGGATTCGTGACAAAAACGTTTGGTGTTGATCCGCTCGACGATGACACTGGAAATGATTTCATGTTCAATTTTCAAGAAAAATATGTTCGTGCAACAGCAACAACTACAACACCAGATGATACAGACGATATTGTTCGAGTGACATATAAATATGAAGTTCCGGTGATCGTTAAATTGAAATCAGCACCGTCGATTGCATCAATGGTTGTGCTTGAAGGTGGTGACGGATTACATGAGCACGTTATCAACAGGCAGGATGTAGAGTCGAAATCGGAAGCGAGAGAGGTCGCATTGAGTGAAATATCAGAATGGGGCAATCCGCTTGTCACAGGCCGTTTTCAGACGAGTACGGGTCTTTTGACGGCAGGTTCTATATTCACCACAGGTCAACTTCTTACAGTGAATCTGCCGACTTGGGGAATCAGTACCGATACAGAATATCTTATACAGGAAGTGTCAATAACTTTAGTGGAAGATGGCTCTAATATCGAGTATACTTACAATGTAACATTCGGTGGACGTTTGATCGGTATTCGCGAGTTCCTTGAAGGGTTAGCAGGTGAAGAAAAAGTTGTTCTCACAACAGAAGAAATTGATCGCATCGAAGCGTTTGAAGATGTCATCAGTATCGGTGAAACAATTACACTTGAACCGAATACAAAAGACGTCACAGAATCAGTTGCAGTCGGCGAAGTTGTGGCCGAAACAATAGTGACACCGCCGTTCAAATGGGCTCCGTATACAATAGATCCAGATATAAAAGCTGTGTGGAATAAGTTTGAATGGTCATAATACAAATATATGAAAACGTCAAATAACATTTTTAATATAAAAGGAATCATGCGTGTATCTGTTTACGATACTACTTCGGAAAAAGCAAACGCACTTGAAAAAAAGATTGAAAATCATATCGCGAAAGCGTGGTATCCAAAACATCGAGATCACTATCTTGAACTTGTTGCGGAAATGAAAAGATTATTTTTGAAACGCGAGTTTGTTTGCGAGAATCTTGTCGTTACAGTCGGACGTGCAGCAATTGCTCAACGTCTTGCAAATGACACAACATACACAACGATCATCAACTATGGTGCTCTTGGATCAAGTGCAACTGCGGCAGCGAATGGTGATACAACTCTCGGAACGGAAGTGTTTCGAAAAACAGTTGCATCCGCATCGACATCATCAAATATCGCTTTCATTGATTTCTTTTATTCGAAATCAGATACGAACGGAACATACGAGGAGTTTGGAACATTCATCGATGGAACTGCGACAGTTGATACTGGTCAGATGTTCACTCACTTAATCACTGGATCATGGGTGAAAACATCATCGGAATCGATGACAGTCGCTTGTCAGTACACAATCACTTAATATGGCGAAACAAGAAATCACATTTTCAGTCACAGTTGAAATCGACGAAGAAGTCGAAAATAAACCTGCACGAATATGGTTGTATCAATTTCTGAATCGTCTCGGGTATGAACTGAATGTGAAGTCAGTGACGTATAAAAACAAAACCGTGAAAATAAAAAATAAAAAAGAACTGGTCGATCTTCCATTAAAAAAAGAGGATAAAATAAAGTAATATCATGTCAGGTTTTCCATTCACAGCAACATCAATTTCAGCAGGTGACGATGCAACTGCTGCACAATATAACGCACTTCTTACTGATATAAAACAAATTGTTCAAGATGATCAAATCGCAGGTGAAACAATCGACGGAACTCCTGTTCCGACTCCGGTGTTGTTTGTATCAGATATTTTTCAAAGAGAATATAGAACGAACTTCAATTTCGGTGATGTGTCAGCAAATACAAGATTTTCTGTTCAAATAAAACCATATAGCGCGATCACTTCAACTGATGTTCGTTTATTTTTACAAAAAGAAGGATCACCAACTGGAAACCTAACGATTGAAATACAAGGTGATAGTTCAGGTGATCCAGACGGAACTGCTATCACAAACGGAACATCAAATACAGTCGCGATGTCAGGAATAGCGACAGCGTTTGAAGAAACAACTTTCACTTTTGCATCAGCTTTCACATTAGCCGCGAACACTTTATATCATATTGTATTAAAACGTTCAGATGCAGTAAATGCATCAGATTTCGTAAGTGTTCTAGGTATCGCAAATGATTATGCGAACTTTGTCGGTAAAAAATATAGCGGTTCAGCATGGTCAAGTCACAGCTTAATGTTTGCAGAAGTCAAGCCAACAACAGGATCTTCACAATCTGTATGGCGTTCAGATGCGAACATTATCGGTTTACATTGGTATGACGGATTCGCGATCACTGATGCAACTGAAAACACGACAGTCACAGTTCAGATTCATGGACTTGTTGCAGGTTTCACTGGACTAATTGCAAACAGAAAATATTTTGTTCAAGATACAGTCGGCACAATAGGTATTTCAGAAGGAACGTATGAAATTGGAGTCGGTGAAGCTATTTCAGATACGGAACTGATCATTCGTCATTACAGTAATGAATATATGGGAAGTGAATCACTTACTGATCCGTCACCGTCTACAACATCGACGACAGATAAAGCGATTATGTATAGTGACGCAAAGAAAGTCATGAGTGCATTTTCTGCATCTGGAGATCCAGATGCTATTCAAGCTCAACTTATTGTTTTCAGAAAAGGAATGATTAGCGCAACCATGTCACAAGGTCCTAATGAAGCAACAGCTTCACTAAGTATAGGAGGTTCAGTCGTAACTGGATCAGTAAGTTCTGATACACAAAACTCTGCATGGAGTGCAGGTTTTGCGACGATATATTTTTATAGATAATAAACATCAACATTATGGAATCAGTAATACTTTCAGTTTTACCACAATTAAGCATCGGCGTTGTCGCTGTGCTTGCACTTGTGTATACAGTCAATATTTTGAGTAAGCGACATCGTGAAGAAATGGACGAAGCTCGCGAAGAACGAAAATTGAATCATCAGTCATTCATGGAGTTCATTCAATCAAACAATCACACAGTCACAGATCTTGTCAAAGAAAGTACAGAAGCAATAAAAGAAAGCCGAATGGCGATCGTTGAAAGTGGAAACTTTATCAAAAAATCAACGGAAGCATTGACGATATACAACGATAGAATGCGAAGATAAACTGTTCATAAGTATGTTCATATCATGTGGGTTCAATATGAAACTGGTATCAGAATGACACCGAGGTGGTGTCAAAATGACACCGCTTGAGGTGTCACAGTGACACCCTAACTATACTTATAAACTATAAACAAAAACTATACTTATATCATGATATTAAAAAACACAAAAAAACGAATCATTTTGAATGCAGGTCATTGGGATGATCCAGATACTCCACACATAGAAGATTCAGGTGCTTCTTGGAATAATGTGAAAGAAGCGATCGAAGTGATGAAGATTCGTGATCGAGTTTTATATTTTTTGATAAAAGCTGGATTCGAAGTGTTGATCGTACCAGACGACAAAGATCTTCGAAAAAGTATTGCATGGGCGAATCAACAAGCACCGTCACTTAATGACGGACTTGCAATTGATATTCATCTCAATTTTTTGAGTGATAAAAATGCAAGAGGTAGTGAATCATTTTTCGGATATTCCGATACTTCAAAAGAAATTGCATCAACAATTTCTTTGAGTGTCGCAAAAGAAATGAATATTCCAGATCGTGGTGCGAAACCAGATACACAAACAGCAGTCGGTTCTCTTGGTTGGATAAGAAAAACTTCGATGTGGGCTTCATTGATTGAAGTTTGTTTTCTTACTAACTCCGAAGATATGGCTATATTGCACGGCGAAAAAGGATATGAAAAAGCTGCAATGGGAATCGTGAAAGGAGTGTGTAAACTTTTCGGAACTGAATCACCGGAATATGATATTCTTGTTAAGAATGAGGTCGAAAAACCACAAAACTTTGATGCAGAAATCATCATCAAAGAAGGTGGTTCAGAAAAACATTATCAATGTAATATAAAAGACAATGACTAAATCAAAAAGTTTTTCATTTTCTACATACGATTGGTTTGGAACAATGAGAGGTTTCGGACTTTTCTTTCTCGCAGGTATGGTTGCAAATATTGGTGCAGTTGAAGCGCAACTCAATGACATGGGTGTAACTGCATTTTTGGGAACAATGATTTTGTGGGCGATTGCAGATCTTGGACGTCGTTTCTTGCGAGATTATACAATTGAAAAATAATCTTAATCGAATGCACGACGGATGTTTTGACGAATAGATACCGCTCATGGCCGTCTTTTTGTTGAAATATCCGTCGTGCATTTGACTTATCGAAAACGGAGTATATTCTACTTCGTTTTTTTGGTGTAAGTTATCAACAGTCATGAATTGCTATGAAGAGTTATGCCATATATTATAAATATAGAAGATGATTCATTACGGGCGGGGGTGAGATGACTAGCGAATGGTCTGGTTCATTCGCAAAAGCAATCAAGGAAGTTGCAATCGTAACCAGAGGGCAACACGCTTGAGTTGATATTGAAAAAATATCTATCGTCTCTGGCCGTAATGAATCATCGGTCGTAACGTTCACTTCTCAACTCACACGAACACTGTTTCCTATAAAGCGAGTTCAAGGGTACTCGTAATCAAAAAAATATCGTGTGAGTTGAGAAGTGAATGTCATTATTAAAATAATTGAAGAAGATCTATGAAACACAAAATGATTCAAGTTGAGATCGTAAAAGTTATTTCAGAACATAAGCGACGATATACAAAAGAAAATCGTCCTGAAAAGGGATTCAAGAGAGTACAAGCAATTATAAAGTGGGGTCGAGATACTGAAACAAGACACGTCGACACGAAAGACGGTGTTGTAGGATACAGACGAGTTCGAGCTTAATCGTTAAACAAAAAAGTTATGGTAAAAGAAAATCTATCAACGAAAGAAATATCATCACTTATTCGCAAAGTTCTCGCGAAACGATACGGAAACAAAAATGTTTCTGTTACTAAAGGAAAAGGAACTGCATCGGGATGGATCAATGCGATAGTAGAAGTTCCAAAAGCAAAAGATTGTTTTTGCAAAGAACGTCAACCACATTGTTCAAGTTGTTGTATTCAATTAAAAGAAACATCAGAAGAAGTGCGAAAGATTGTGTATGCAGAAATGGAAAAAAACGAAACGTCATTCATGACATATTGTGCAGATGACGGATTCAATACTGATCGAGATTGTTTCTTATTACAAACAAGAATCATTAAAGAGAACGTTTAGTCGACGATCTTGATTCTAAAAAAAGGCCATGAGTGAAAAAACATATAAAGAAGATCCGGCAGCAGAAGGGAAAGTTGCAGTTCTCAAAGAAAGGGAAGGATATATTCATCTTAAAGTGAAAATCACAAAAGATTTTTATATACCAGTTGCCGATGACAAGCTCATCGATGATGAACAGAAGTTTGCGAAACGAGAAGCGATCAAAAGAGCTATTGCACGAAATATCAACGGGTTTCAGTGGTCGGGTAGTCATATCGATTATCAAAGACAAGATGAAATCGTTGATCCGCTTTCAGTGTCGAGTGGAAGCAATGTCATTTATGTCGAAGATGTAAATAAATAAAAAGTCATGAGCATGTTATTTTGTCAGTATTGCGAACGTTTACATGACACTGATCTTCATGCAGAACATGAAGATGAGTGTGATGAGAATCCGCAAAATAAAACAGAAAAAGAAAATGAATAATGATCTAAAAAAAGTTAAAAGAATGGTGGTGAGTGCGATGATTGGTTTATTGATCATGTTTACTGTGATGATTGCAGTTGTGGTGATATATGAATCAAAAGTCGGTGAGTTGGAAGAAGAAAACAAACAATTGAAAAGTCAAGTGAGTCATTTCAAGTTATGCACATTGAATGTGGTCGAGTGTGATTTTGAAAGTTAAAATCAATATATGAAACATTTTATTCAAAGGGTTGATTCATGGATACGTTCGACGCATTGGGCTAATATTGCAATTCTATTCGTTGTCGTGGTAGGAATCACAGGAATTGTTGAAGTTGGTTTGTTCGACAAGTTTTCAGAAACAAGAGAAACAAAAACAGAGAAACAAAAAGTGATCGAACGGATCATTCAGACAGAAGATTTTCAATTGAAAATCAATGAAGAAGCAGAGCGTGAATATTATCAAAACGTACTCGATGAAGCAGTTGATCGTCTTGAAGAATTGGACGGTGGCGGTTTTGCACCAAACGCGATGAAGTCAGCATCACTTCAAGCGTACCTCGAAAATAACGATGCTATGGCCATGATTCCGTATGTTGATGAAATAGTCGAGCTCGATCGTTATATGGAAGTGGTGGCCATTGTGGCGCACGAGACGTCATTCTGTACGCGTGGAGTAGGTTCGTCGAGAAACAACTGCGGTGCGATAAAAAATACATCTGGTGATTTCAAGAAATATACGACAAAACTTGATGCGATTGAAGATGTTGCGATATTGCTGCAAACGCCACGATATAAAGATAAAACGATCGCACAAATGAACGGAACGTATTGCGTTTATGAAGGTGGTGAATGTCCTGCATGGACTGAAAACATAGAACAATACATCGAAGAAATGAAGTTGATTGCATACGCAAGTCGAATCGGTGAATAATTGTTGATAACTATTGTTGACGTAGGATAACAAATGAAATACAATGAATATATTATCAGTAATACTATACAAGTATGGTCAGAGTTAAAAAGATAGATCCGAAGAAGTGGTATTCACTTTCTGATCTAGTCGAAGGAAACTTGTTCCCATGGTGCAACGGTGACATTCGTCGATATAGACATCTCGTCAACGCAGACAAACGAAACAAGGATCATCTGAAAACGATGATCATCGGAGACGGAAAAGGAAAACGGTATCAAATGAAAGGTCAAAACATTATCAATTTTCTTGCTAAAGTCGAAAACGGTACGATTCGACTGTAAGAAATAAAAAAATAAGGTCATGAGCACAGAAGTAAAAGTATTCGATATTGATCGAATTGCGATACGAGATACAAAAGATCTGAAACAAGTTCTTGCGGTCAACTATCAAAAACAAATCAATAACTATTTCGGAGACGAAAAGAAAGCATTGAAGTTTCTAAGTAGTGTAGTGTCATCAGTTCAAAGGAATCAAAGTCTTTTGAAATGTACGCCAGTGTCATTGATAAATAGTTTCATGACAATGGCGCAACTCGAACTTATGCCGTCAGATGTATCTGGTGAAGCATACGTCATTCCATATAAAAATGAAGCGCAATTTCAGCTTGGCTATCAAGGTTTAGTCACGCTTTTCTATCGTGCAGGTGTACGATCGATTGTCGCAGAAATTGTGTATGACAAAGATCAGTTTGAATATAAAAATGGTGAAATCAATCATTCACCGGATATATTCAGTGACATCAGAGGTAACGCAAAAGGTGCATACGTTATTGTTGAATTGCAAGCAGGTGGAAAGGTTTCGAAAGTGATGAGCAAAAAAGAAATCATGCACATCGGACAAAAGTTTTCGAAATCATTCAAGTCAGATTATTCACCATGGAATGAAAAGAATGATCCGCAATTGTGGATGTGGAAGAAAACTGTATTGAAACAAGCAGCAAAACTTATACCTAAAAATGAAACGATTTTCAAAGCAATCGATGCGGACAATCAAGATTCCGTTATCGCAGGTCGACTCGAAAATGCAAACAAAGAATCAAAATCCATGACAATGGGTAACTTAATAAAAGACGATGAAAACGAAAACAAAGACGCCGATAAAAAAGACGAAAAGAAAATCGGTGACGATAAAACTGGATCTACCAAAAGTAACGAGTAGGAAACCGAAAGACGAAAACTCAACGTTTCCGCTTGATCACTATTCATATTCTTCGTTCGTGAAGTTCTGTACGAATCCGATATTGTTCAAGATCAATTATATAAACGGTGATCGATTCGATACCGCGATGAATGCATCAGCAATTCTCGGTCAAGCATTTCACAAAGCAATGGAAGTGTACTATGGCGGAGTTGATGAAATCGTTGTCACAAATGAATCAGAAGCGATTGAGCAAGGTTTGAAAGCAGGTATGGAGTTCATCGAGTTATACAATGAAAACTATATCAACTATCAAACAACGATTCCGAACAAACAAAAATTGTTCGATAAGTTCTCATTCGCATTCAATGCATACGTCAGTGAAATGCCGTACGATTCGAAAAATATTGAAATGATTTCAGTTGAAGAATTGCTTGAAGAATATATTGATATTGAATGGCGAGGTCAACGACTCGCATTGCCGATCAAATTGAAAGGATATAGTGACAAGATCATTCGTGAGGACGGAAAACTGAAAGTTGTCGACTATAAAACTGCATACGCTTTCAGTAACCCCGACAAGATCGACGGCGGAAAAATACTTCAAGCTGTGTTTTATTATCTGCTCGTATTCGCAAAGTATGGTGAAGCACCGTACTCAATGATCTACGAAGAAGTGAAACATACAAAAAACAGTAAAGGTGGAAATCAAGTTCAACAATACGAAATCATCTTCGAAGAAAATCATCAGTTCTTTGATTTCTTTTTCAGACTCTACGATGACGTGACTCGTGGGATCGGTGGCGAAATGGTGTACGTTCCGAACATTCAAGCGATGTTCGATAACGAGCTCGCAATGGTTTCATATATTCATCGTCTTGATGTGTCAGAAGAACTGGCCGAACAGATGAAAGAACAAAAAGTTGAAAACATCACTGATTTATTAAAAGCAAAATTGCAGAACGCTGCGAATATGGAAAAACTGATGAAAACAGTCGAAAAACAATTCGTATCTGCAAAGAATCTAAACTACTCAAAAATGAAAAATGAAGAAAAAATCAAGGTCAAAATGATGGAGTACGGTATGATGTTGGACTTCGATTCAAAAATCGAAGGAAACACAGTCGATCTATACCGATATACTCCTGCGATTGGGCTCAAAATGAGCCGTATCGCGAGTTATGTCGCAGATGTGGAACAAGTGCTCGGTGTGAGTGGAATACGCGTTCTAGCACCTATTCCAGACACATCAATGGTCGGTTTCGAAGTACCTCGATCAGAACGTACGTTTCCGACGTTGAAGAAGATTCCAGAAGGAACGAACGTCGCAATCGGTGTTGACGTTATGGGTGAAACGTTTCATTTCGATATGACACAAGCGCCACACATATTGATTGCAGGTGCGACTGGTTCAGGAAAATCTGTGTGTATGTCATCACTGATCAAACAATTAAACAAAGCACCGAAGAAAGATATTGAATTGCATCTTTTCGATCCGAAGATTGTTGAACTGGCACCGCATCAAGATGACAAAAATGTTGTCGAATATGCAAGTGACATCATTTATATTCACGCAGGACTAAAAAGTCTTATCAAAGAAATGAATGATCGATACAAAGTTCTTTCAGAAGCGAAAGTTCGAAGTATTGAAGAATATGACGGAAACATGCCGTATAAGTTTGTATTCATAGATGAGTACGGTGATCTGATCATGCAAAACTACATTCACGAAATAGAGACGGAAACAAATGAAGTCTATTCATCAGGTCCGCGAAAAGGTGAAACAAAAATCGATGTCGAAAGAATTGACATGAGCAAAGACATTGAAAAATATATTCTTATGCTCGCACAAAAAGCGAGAGCTGCAGGAATACATTTGATCATCGCAACTCAACGTCCGAGTGTTGATATTGTCACAGGATCGATCAAAGCGAACTTTCCGACAAAGATTGCATTCAGAACTGCAAAGGTGACAGATAGTAAAGTGATCATCGATGAAGGCGGTGCAGAAAAATTGACTGGAAAAGGTGATTGCATATTCTCGTCACAAGACGGTGACGTTCGATTACAAGCATTTAACCTCGAATAAATATGATAACTAATCGAGATCTTTGGACAGTTGAAGCAATGAATCAATACGGTGGAAGTTTTGTCAAAGCATTGGCGAAAACCGCACAAGTTGCTGATCATGTGAATCTCGCATTGATCAAGTCAACGTGGCCGGAGTATTGGAAAAGATATGAAGAAATGGGTCGCAAGTTAGAAGAACAAGAAAAATAAACACCATGAAAAGAATAATAAGACAATGGTTATGCGAACATAAAAACACTGTATGGGTGAGCACCGTGAACACTACTGTTAGTAGTGTTGAAAACAGGAAACCGAGAATGGTGAAATCAGAAACATGTCGCATGTGTGAAGATTGCAAAAAGTTTGTAAAAATAAAAACAAAGATATGAAAGACATTGAAATCAAAAGCATTGTTGTTTCATCGGAAAACCCCGATGATCGATACAGTGGAAAATCATTCGCGGAACTTGTCGCGAGTGTCAAAGAAAAAGGAGTGTTGATGCCGATTCTAGTTCGAACCAAAGGTCAAAAGTTTGAAGTTGTGGCCGGAGCTCGACGATTAAAAGCGGCACAAGAAGTCGGATTGAAAAAGATTCCTGCTCGTGTCGTGAAGATGACTGATACCGAAGCGCGTGAAGCACGAATCGTTGAAAACCTACAACGTAAAGATGTGCATCCACTTGAAGAAGGTGAAGCGTATCGCACATTGATCGAATCAGGAAACAAAACAAAGTACGACATAAAAGAACTCGCACAGCAAGTCGGAAAATCAGAAAAGTACGTTCGTGATCGAATGGTGCTCACGAACCTAACAGAGAAAGCAAAAAAACTTGTGCGAGAAAAAAAGATGCCTCTCACACATGCTGTGATTATTGCTCGGGTTGATGAAGCAAAACAAAAGAAAGTCCTAACGCCGTATATTCAGGAATATCATTTTTCTCGCGATCAACTCGTTGATCAACTTGAAGAAAATACATTCAAAGAATTGATGAAAAGTCCACCATGGAAAGATGACGAACAAATAAAATCGGTTCTTGATGAAGGTGATCTCGACGGCGAGCAAGTAGATCTATTCGGTAAAAAAGCAGATGATGAATATCGTGATCCGATTGCGTTTGCTCGAAAAATGGCCGCATATATTCAGATGAAGATCAAAGAAGCGAAAGATGCGAAAACATCATTGCTTAAAATCTCGACTGATTGGGGTGATGCAAAAACAAAGGGTGTACTTTCAAAGAATGACTATTCAAGACTAGAAAGCAAAGCCGATCAAAAGACTTCGAAGAATCCGCAGAATGCGATTGTTGTTGAAGGAAGTGATCTCGGAATGATATATGTCGTCACTATTGAAAAGGAAGAATTGAATACAGGTCACTACGCAGGATCAACGTATAAGTTGAGTGCGAAAGAAAAGAAACAACGTCAAGATGAACGAGAAGAAACGAAGAAAAAAGCGGAAGCACATCAAAAGTTGATCACAAAAATTGTCGCGAAAGTAGAAAAGTCATCCGCAGCGAAAGACAAAAAAATGGTGAAAGTTCTGTACGAAATGAAAGTGAAAAACGTCGGATCAACAGTCACACGTCCAATATGTAAACGTCGCGGAATTGAAGCGATACGCGTCAAGGATTCATGGGGTGGTGACGGAACGCATCTCGATTATAGTCTGGCACTTGAAAAAGCTGCAAAAAAGATGAGTACACCTCAATTGATGGGTGTCGTAGTCGAAGCGTTTTGCAATAGCGTATATGATATGGAATCAGTGAAAAAAATCGACAAAATATTATCAACTAAAACAAAAAAATGTTAGATCTAGCAATAAAACAAATCGGACATATATTGAGTCTGGCAGATCAAGGCGAAATGACTTTCGATGATGCAGTAAAAATGATCGGTGAAATAAAAGTTTCGAAGTTCAAAAAAGACAGCGAAACTTTGAATGTCGATATTTCATTGATGTTCTTCGCAGGTTCGGGAAAAGATTCGAAGTTCACGTTGTCGTCAATTGGCGGAACTGAATGCAAAATCACAGCAGAAAAACTTTCGGAGTTTACAAAGTCAACGTTGTTATGGAAGTTGAAGTTAAAAGACATCGAATTGAATCAGATCAAGGAAATGATTCTCGCGTATGAAGGCGCACTTGAACGATACGGTCACTTCGATGATAAAGAATAAAATCATGCGACAAATTGAAAATATAGCAGATCTTGGACGTGTAGAAGTCATTGACGAATTGCGATACGTTGCACGTCCGACGTGGTTTCATCAATTACTTGAATTGAGTACACCGATGTTGAAAGCGATTCTGATGTTTTATCACACAGGTGGTGACGATTCAGAAGTGATCAACATGATCAAAGAAAATACAAAGGAAGTAAAAATCTTTTCTGCGACTGTTATCGTAAAAGATAAATGCAATAACGAAGAACATCGAGTGAAATTGAGTAACAGAGATACTTTGATCATTACAAAAGAAAAGACAACTATTGAAGGGGGTCCGTGGTGGTTGAGACCTACATTGAGAAAGTACCTTTCAAGTCATTATGTGTCATGAGTCAAAAAGTTGATTATCATCAAGGAAAAATCGGTTCGTTTGTGAAAGTCATTGTCGGCTTGATCAAGAAGAATCCTCAAATGATCGACGATATTGATTATCTGAAAGCACATCTTGTTCAAGTATTTCCGGAACTGAAAGACAAAGCGAAATGTCCGAATTGTGAAGCATCGATGAAAGAATATATATATGTTCTCGATTGTTGGGATGCATTGTTACTTCTTGAAATGGCAAAACAAGTCCGCGAAAAAACAAGAAAAGATATTTCATTCACAATTGCGAATCAAGTTCGTGTTCCAGAATTGCCGACATCGCATTCAGTTAAGTGTAGAACAACACAGTCTGCAAAACTTGGTTTGATCACACAATTAAAAAACAAAGAAGGAAAACGAGTGTCGGGAGTGTGGGTTATCACAAAGCGAGGTTTTGAAGCGTTGAAAGGTGAACCAGTTCCGAAAATGGTCAAAGTGTGGCGAAAACGAATTGAAGAACGTTTTGAAGAGACGGTCACACTCGATGAAGCATTGAAAAGTCACACAAAATATGTTCAACAGATTATCAAAAAAGGTAGGAATCCAGTGGAAGATCATCGACAAACAGTTGAAGAATATGATTCATCAGAATGGTTTGATTTCGATGTTCATGCGGGATCATTATTCTAGTTTCCACAGGTTATACACAAAATTGTTGATAACAGGTGATGACTACTCTCTACTTGCTTGATATAATGTTAAAAAAGGTCATGAGCACTAACAACCCTAAAATTGAAATAAGAGACTTGAGATCAGGCGACTGGTTATGGACACATAAAACTGTTTTGTTCAGTCCTTATATTTCAGCATCAGATTTCAAAGTATATTCTGGACTTGCATCGTATGCAGGAAATCTTGATCAAAAGTCATGGCCGTCATTGTTGACACTAGCAACGAAACTTCATATTGGTAAAAGTACAGTCATTCGATCATTGAAAATACTTGAAGCGTGTAAATTGATTCAGATCGATCGTCGCGACGGAACGAGCAACTTGTATTCACTTCTTCATTTTGATGATGTTGAAGCACCGACAGCACCGAAAAAAACTCAATCATCACATCATAGAATGATCAAGTTCTTTCACGAAACCACACAGAAAACAAGAAAGATTACTCCAGTATGGAATCCACGAGATACTGCACACTTAAAACGAGTTCTTGAAATGGCCATATTGTCAGAAGATCAACTCGAACAATTGATGTTGTATTTCTTGGCTTCACCACAATTCAAAAAGTTCACTCCGTCAATGGCGACATTCTTTTCAGCAGGGATATTCAATGGACTTCAAAACACAATGAAAAACGATCCGAACTTTTGGAAAGATCTCGATTCATTTTCAGCATCAATAAATAGTTCGACATTGTTTGAAGTAAAACGTTCGCATATTCCAGAACGATCGATGTCTGAAATGATTGAACAATTATCAAAAAAGATGTCGTTAAATAAAAAAACTGAACATGTTGCAGCATAGCGAACACATCACTTTCACAATAGTCGGAAACGATCGAGGGAATCATGACAATGCATTGCCGAAATTGAAGATGACAGGAAAACAACACTGGACGCCGAAAGCACAGAAATATGTGAGATACAAAGAGTATGTTCTCGCAACGTTTTTCAAGGCAGTGAAAGATCATCCAGAATACAGAGAGTTCATGCGTAATGCTGCACTAACAAAAAAGCCACTTAATACAACAAGAGATCGCAAGGGTAGAATGGAAATCGCGATTCAGTGGAAGAACCACGCACACGGTGATCCTGAAAATATATTCGGAGCGATAGCGGATTCAATATTCGGTGATGACAAATATCTTGACGGATCATTTGCATCACGGCTTTCGGATAATAAACAGGCAAAGGTCGACGTGGTGATATATTTATAAATAACTAATTGAACAAAATGTCAAAAATAGTAAAAAATCTATATAAAGTAAAGTTCCGACACACTAAGAACGAAAACGAAGATAAAACAGAAATGAATGTTATTGCTGTAGATATGGAAGAAGCATTGAAAAAAGCGTCGGAAAACAAAGAAATTGTGATGTCTGGAAAAGATGATCCAGTAATAATCACAGGGGTCGAATTGGAAGTCAGTATCGATGTTGAATAATAACCAAAAAACAGAAAATGAAAAACATGAGATTGCGACATAAAAAACTCGCAAAGAAAAGAGCTCAAAGAAAAGATTTCAGAAAACGATTGTATATAAATAGGAACGTTCCGACTAAAAAAGAAGAAGAACGTATCGAAAAATATCGATCGGTTGAAGAAAAAAACGTTTTAGTCGGTAGAGAATACAGAAACGGAAAGTTCGTTGAAGTCATAAAGAATGTTCAACGATTCAAAGCAAACGGAAGTCCTAAAATTGAACACGTTGGATATAAAACAAAGATCAAGAAAACGAAACAATATCGTTTTCATGTGAAAGGAAAACGACATGAACCGTTAGAAGATAGTGCAGATCGAGAAGTAGGAATGATTGCATATCCGATGTCTAAAAAATATCGTGGACGTGCGAAAAAAACATTAAAAAATAACAACTAAAAAATAGTATCATGACAGAAACAAAAGGAAATATCGAAGAAACAAGAAAAGGAAATGAAGTGTTTGACTTCAATTCACACGGTGTACTTACTTATAAAGAAATAATTGTTCAACAATTGAACTACTGGCGAAACAAGCATATTGAACGAGTGATGTCATTTCATGAAGCTGTGGCGCGTAGAGAAAAGCATCCTAAGGCAATGATTGTTGTCGGTACGAATCCGCAAACAGGTCAAGACAAAGAATTGTCAATAACAGCGATATGTGAAAAAAGACTTCCTGCTGCGATTGAATCAAAGTTTCATGTCAAGACTCTTGAAACTATGCTCACAGAAGTTGAAAAAAGTGAAGATGCACTTGCAGAATCTTGGAGTGATGAATCTCTTGTCGCACCTGCGATTGAATCTCCGTTAAGTGGAGAAAAGAAAGACGACGACACAGAAGAAACAAAATAACAACATGAGTGAAAAAGATCAAAAAACACGAATATCGTTGAACAAATTGATCGGTTGGGATAAGAATCCGCGTGTCATCGATGAAGATGAATTGCAACGACTGAAAAATCAATTGGTATCACTTGGTGAATACAAGCCGTTGATCGTCACAATGGACGGTGAAAATGCGATTGTGCTCGGTGGAAACATGAGACTGAAAGCACTTCGAGAGATCCACAAAGAACAAAAAAATGATCTCGAAAAAATCGCGATATGGGTTTCGATTGTAGATGCACCAGACGACAAAACTCGTCTTGAATATGCACTTTCAGACAATGATCGTGCAGGTCGTTACGATGAAGATGCACTCGGCGAATTGATTGCACCATTCGATGATCTTGGTGAATTGAGAGATTATCGCATCGATACAGGATATTCAACTTCACTCGATGCAATCGGTGAACGATATGCATTAGAACATACAGAAACAAGCGCAAAAGAAAAAGAGATCGGTGAAATGGAGTTCGATCATGAATGTCCGAAGTGTAAGTTCCAGTTCAATGACTAAAAAACCGACAGTGATTTCAGCTTTTGCAGGATGTGGTGGTTCTTCACTCGGCTATAAACTGGCCGGATTCGAAGAATTGCTTGCGATCGATTTCGATCCGAATGCAGTTGAAACATTTAGGTTGAACTTTCCAGAAGTTGAGGTTTTGCACGAAAATATAAAAGACGTCACAGTCGAACAAGTCCTTGAAGTCACGAAATTGAAAAAAGGTGAACTCGATGTCTTTGACGGATCACCGCCATGTCAAGGATTCTCAATAAGTGGAAAACGCAAAATCGATGATAGCAGAAACGACTTATTCAAAGACTTTGTGAGAATGGTTGACGGACTTTCACCGAAAGTGTTTGTCATGGAAAACGTCACTGGTATGATTCGTGGCCACATGAAAGGACGGTTCAACGAGATTCTAAAGGACTTGAAATCGCTCGATTATAATGTAAAGGTCAAGTCGATGAATGCAAAATACTACAATGTGGCGCAGTCACGACAACGTTTGATCTTCATTGGAGTCAGAAAAGACTTGAAGATTGAACCTAGTTTCCCGAAAGCGAGTCTGAATCTTATATCAACAGAAAAAGCTCTTGAAGGAGTTGTATCAAAGACATTCACTGTATTGGACAAAAACTGGTTCACATACGATCTGTGGACTAGAATGCAGATCGGTAAAAATGGCGAAACAGTGCATCCGCAAGGTAAAGGACACGCATTCAATCTCGTGAAAGTGTCACCATATAAGCCATGTCCGACAGTACCGAAAACTGTGTCCGTTGGAAATAAACGATTCGGAGCTCATCTTCACTGGAAAGAACCGCGAACGTTATCGATTGAAGAATTGAAACGATTATCATCATTTCCTGATGACTTTCAGTTCATCGGAAAGTTTGAAGAACAGTGGGCGCGGATAGGAAACTCGGTGATGCCGAACATGATGAAAGCTATCGCGTTGAACATTAAAGAAAATATATTGAATCATGACTAAAAAGAAACTTGTGATCTGCGCTGCGGTGAAATACAAAAAGAAAGTGTGGCGAGGTAACAGACACGCAGATGCTATAAGAGCAATGAACGATGAATTGTCTTATACGATGACACGAAAAGAAATGTCAGAAAAGTGTGTGAGTTTAGATCAAGGTTTCATCACGAGTGAAAACAAGTACGTTGATCGAGATGAAGCGTACAAGATCGCACTGAATGCAGGTCAAGTCAAAAAGAATACAGTTGATAGTAGATTATTTAGTGAAGATCTTTATTGAAAATTGTCTCCGAGATGAGTATAAACTAGAGTCGATTTATAAGACATTAAAATATACAAATATATGAAAAAAAGTATTATTTTAGGACTAGCATTGTTTTTTGTAGCAGGTACAGCACTTGCTTCGGATGGAACTTTATCACATAGCAATGGTAACCCTTACAAGATTACTCAACCTTGGGGATTGACTCAAGAACAAACGGTAACCGTTGGAATAGGTGACACAATTACAAACGAAGCAGGACTTTCAGAAGTTTGCACATTCTTTCATGGATGTTCAGACATAACGAAAACAGATTTCTATCGTAACAACATGATAGAGACTGCACGACAACTGATTGAAAATGGAAGATTGCAATTCTTCCCTATGTTTCAGTATTGGGGTCAATTCGTACGATAGTATGTTTATAGCGAGATTGAATGAGAAGTCGATCTTGCTATTAAGCATATTATAAAATAATAAATATAACAATATGAAAGAGTTTATTGCAAAAGTAGAAATATATAACGGTATGTCTAAGGTCACTGATGACGGAGATCGAGGTGGAGGTGGAGGTGGAGTGGTTAATATACAAACAGAAATAATTGTTGTTAAAGCAAAGACAGCAACAGAAGTGATGAGAAAAATAAAAGGAATGTTTAGTTGTTATGTTTCAGTAAAAGATCTAACTAAAGTATAAAATCATGAAAACAATTTTATTAAAAATATACATGTTGATAATATGTGGATTGCCGAAAAAAAGCGGAAACTATTCGCGATTTTACGGAAAAGGTGAAGATGACAATTGGATCTTCGAGATCGGTGCATTCAGATCGATATTAGTCGATTTTGTTGATCGTGGGCGTGGTCAGTGGGCTTCGCATCCGATTGCACGTTTAATGGAAAAGCACAATATAGAAATCGATTATGACAACGAATAAGAAACTTTTGTGGTCACGATTGAAAAACAACAAATGCGCTCTTTGCAATGCATTTCTTGAAGAAGATCAAGTGATACAGATTCACAAATGCACATCAAACAAATGTTCGTTTTCGTGCAGTAAAGAGAAGTTTGATCAGATCGTGAATGGTTTGTATAAAGACAAGTCGAGATCTTACGAACCGAAACCAAACAATCGACAATTATTAAATGAATTGTAAAAACATGAGTAAAGAACAATGAAATCACAAGAACTCAAAGCAGATATATTGTCACACGTCATGTATCGATTGCAGTACGAAGGCGCTGTGACTGAATACGGCGGAAAGGGTGTGTCCGGTGTCGCAGATGTATTCGCGTTAAGAAAAACTGGATACACACACGAGTTCGAAGTCAAAGTCACAAAGACTGATCTCATGGGCGAATTGAAATCGATTCAGTATATTGTCGAGAAACAACAACGAATCGATGAAGAACCGAAAATACGGCCACATGCAAAATATCCGAAACATAACGCGTATATGGAGAATGCAGAAGGGCAAAAAATATATTGGAAACATTATCGTCCGAATCAGTTTTCATTCGTAGTCACCGAAGCACTTGTTGATTTCGCGAAGGAAGGTGTCAAGGGTTCGCCGTATGGTGTATATATGGTGAACAAAGTTGAAGTGAAATGTGTTGTCAGAGCAGGTTATCTTCACAAAGACAAGGCGGACATCTTACTTGTTAAAAACATGATGCGGAAAGCTGCAACAGAAGTCGAGTACACAAGACGTGAGCTCGCAAACGGTTTGAGATGCACATCATGTGAAGAACTATTGCGTACCAGATGCAAGGAATGTGAAGAAAAAATGCGAAAAGAACGAAAATATAGAAAAGATAGTGCTCGATGTTATGCAAAATGCACAGACAATGATGATCCACAATGTATGACAAAGTGTATGGCCGAAACAAAGCAGAAATAATTTTATGAAGTTATCAACACAGAAACCGCCGAATTGGGATGAACTCGTAAAACGATACAGTGTTGAGTGGGGTCCGACTGTGGTGACGTATGGTGACACCGTATATTGCGGTTACAAGCTCTCAGACGACGTTGTAGTGCATGAATCAGTACATATCGAGCAACAGGCCACAATCGGCGTTGAGACGTGGTGGCGACGATACTATGACGATCCACAGTTCAGATACGAACAAGAGCTCGAAGCATACAGAGCACAGTACAAGTTTATTAAAAGAACTATAAAAGACAGAAACAAAATGAATCAAAGATTGTTACTATTAGCATCATATTTATCGGGTGACATGTATGAGAACATAGTGACTAAAGCGGAAGCGATGAAGGCGATCAGAGGGTAGTGACGAGAGGTGTCGACGTGGTGTTGATGCCTTTTGTGTTGACGTGTATATACAGCGCGTAATTCATTATACGAGGACAGGGGTATATATATCGATGTCATTTCAAGTTTTTAGTTTTCGGATTCATTTTCCGACTTTTCAGATTTTAGTTGTGCAGTCCGATTTTGTTTTTTGCAAGACAAGAAGTGTTATGTATAGTATTATAGAGCCATAATGAAAAAGAATGAGAACAAAAATCGTTCTGAAAATCAGATTTTGGATGAGGTGGGGGGTGAAAAAATACTTCCAACAAAATCAGAAAACACAACTGAACTATACAAAAGCGAGGTATATCATAAGTTTGTCGAGTTTTACTCTTTACCAGATCCCGACAAATGTGACTTTCTTGATATTCCATTCATTGAAAAACTTCGAAAATATGAAAGCGAACCTACATTGAAAGCGTTTGCAATAAAGTTCGGTGTTCATCAAGATACGCTCACTAACTGGAAGAAACGTGAAGATTTTCTTTCAGCGGTCGGTGCGAGACGTAGTGACTGGGGAAAAGACAAGACAGGGAATGTTCTTGCAGCACTGTATCGAAGATGTGTGAAATACGGAATGTCGTATGACGTTGAAATGTATCTTGCTTATTTTGAGGGGTGGGATAAGAAACAAGTCATCGAAACATCGAAAGAAAAGTTTGATATGGACGATATTCGTGCATTGATAGCACCATTACCAAAAGAAGAACGTGAAAAGTTTTATGCAATCATCACCGACATCATCACAAAAGCGGAATCAGCTCGAGGCAATTCGTAAGTTCAAGGAAATAAGTCTCACGAGTTCGACTCAAATCAGAGAAAGATATGGCGCAAAGCCGATCACTTTTTTGAAGTTGACTGACGATTCGATACGTTTTCCGAAGAAGATTGCTGATATATTCGCATTGATATGGCTTGAACAAGACATGAAAGGAAACAAAGCGACTCGATTCATCATCAAGGGTCCGCGTGGTGGTGGAAAATCAAAACTACTCGGTGCGATCGGATTCGCTAAATGGTATTTTCAGA
Organism: uncultured Thioalkalispiraceae bacterium; assembly: GCA_964504295.1. Classification (GTDB taxonomy): domain Bacteria; phylum Pseudomonadota; class Gammaproteobacteria; order UBA6429; family Thiohalophilaceae; genus SZUA-37. Next base: position 11,358 of record CAZDEC010000027.1, on the reverse strand, counting down.
ACAGAAAAATTGTTGATATGGGAGGATCACTTGAACAAGCGAAAGGTGTATACAACTATTTCGCAGGTCATATTTATTCACATGACTCAATTATCAACGGTTTACCGAAAGCGCCACTGATGCAAAACAGTGTTTCTGATCTTGGCGGTTACTTCAAAGCGGTTGCTGCATCACCGAAACAGATTCGTGGACCTCACCCCGATAATCTTTTCATTGATGAAGCGTGTGAAACTAAGGATGACTTGATTCTTTCAGCGTTGCCGATGATCAACACATCAGAGTTTCCGCTCGTAGTGATGACATCAACGTTTCACAAGATATTCGGATACTTTCAAGAGGTGTGGGATCATGCAAACGAACTCGGATATGTACGTTATTCGTGGGATATATTCGATGTAATGAAACCGTTTGATTCGAGTATATGGGATGACAAACGTTTGAATCGTGAAATACCGGACTTCGCAGATCTCAAGAAACGTGCGAAAGGAAGAACTGGTGATGTTGAAGGGTGGGTTCATATCGATAACGTTATTCAAGCATTTCGTGAAAAGAACTCAATCGACTGGTTTGATGTTGAGTACATGGGATCACGGCCGTCTGCATCAGGTATGATCAACGATCCCGAAGATGTTGATGCAGCAATCATCGAGAACTTAAGAAAATATCCGTACAAAAAGAATGCAGTTGTGATTGCAGGTCTTGACTGGGGATTCAGTTCGATGACATCGTGGGTTTCACTTATGAAACATGTCGATGACGTGAAGGTACAAATCCACAACCACAACTACACACAGACACCGTTGTCTGTTATCATAGAAGATGCAATCGTGCAAGTAAAAAAGCACATGATTCGTTTTATATACGCCGACAGTGCAGGAAAGTTTGAGAACGATCAACTTCAAGCCGCACTAACGAAAGAGTTTCGACATTCAGAACATAAATGTACAGTCATTGAAGTTGTTTTCTCGAAAGAGAAAGTTGCAATGGTCGGAAACTACAGAACGCACTTTCAAAGAAATAAAATACTTATACCGAAATCAGACAAAGAAGCGATCTGGCAACACAAGAGGTATCGTTATCAAGAAGGTACTGATAAGCCGATGAAGAAAGATGATCACGTTCCAGATGCAACGATGTGTGCGCTTCAACACTGGCCAATGGGAAAAGTTGCTTCAATGCTTCCGAAATCTAACACCGACAAAGAGAAACAAAAAGAGGGTGGATCAAAAACAATCACAGGTGGACTAATCGACGAGCGTTTTTAATTAAAAGATAGTACAATATATATATGAAAATATTCGGCTTTGAAATCAACGGTCAAAACATATTCAGTTCTTCTGATGATGTTCAAAAAAAGACTCTTGAAATCGGTGACTCCGGAACTGAAATCTTACATGGAGTTATAACAGAAGAATACAATTCTAAACTTCAAGACATTCGCGGAATCAATGTCTATGATGAAATGAGAAAATCAGACGGAACTGTGAAATCAGTTGTGCTCGCGACTTCACTTCCGATCAGACGTGCGAAATGGTTTGTTCAATCTGCAACAGATGATCAAAAAGATAAAGACATTGCAGAGTTTGTTGAATCAGCATTGTTTGAATACATGACAATGACATGGGATGATCTTCTTCGTCAAGCGTTGCTTTCACTTCCGTTTGGTGTCATGGCTTTTGAAAAAGTTTTCACGATAAGAACTATAGACGGTGTTGATCGTATTGTTTGGAAAAAGTTTGCGCCACGACTTCCGAAATCAATTCAGAAGTGGGAACTTGAAAACGGTGATCTTGGTATTCAACAATTAAAACAAAGTGGAAAACTTGTCGACATTCCTATGTCGAAACTTTGTGTATTCGTCAATGAAATGGAAGGTGAGAACTGGTGGGGTACTTCAATCTTACGCGCCGCATATAAACACTGGTATATCAAGAACAATTTTTATAAAATCGATGCGATTGCATTCGAACGTCAAGGTCTTGGTATTCCGTATGCAAAGATGCCAGAAAACTACACCGAAGCGGATCGTGCAAAGGCAGAAACTATTTTGAAGAACTTGCGAGCGCATCAACAAGCATTCATCGTTGAACCGCATGACTATGAAATCGGTTTCAAAGACATGATGGCGAAAACATTGCGAGATCCAAAAGATTCAATCGGACATCATAACCGTGAAATTGTCAAAGGTGTACTTGCAACATTTCTTGAGCTTGGTGCAACGAACTCTGGTTCAAGAGCCCTTTCAGAAGATCAATCAGGTCTATTTTTGCAATCACTTGAAGCGGTTGCAGGTGGTATCGCAGATGTATTCAATACGTTCGCTATACCGCAACTCGTTGACATGAACTTCGACAACGTTGATACATATCCACAATTAAAGTTCGCAGGTATTTCACGAGTTGATGTGAAAAAACTTTCAGATGCATATTCATCACTTACGAAATCAGGCGGAATCAAAGCAGGTGAAGCGGATGAGAAATACTTCCGTGAAATATTGGATCTTCCGGAACGTGATCAAAGTGATGATGAACTTATTGAGGACACAACTGATGAAGAAGATGAAAATGAAGAAATCATCGATGAACTCGGAATGTCAGATAAGAAAAAGTCAATTAAAAAAAAAGTATATCCAACAAGAGAAGAAATAAGCGCATCTCTTAAACATTCAATCGAGAATGTTGAACCTGCACTTCAATACGCGATACTGAACCGAAACGTTGCACGAATCAGTCAGATGAAATCAAACGATCATTCCGTATTGTTTTCGATGATCAAAACAGAAGCATTGAAAGAAATGAAGTCAATCAAAAAGTATTCATTCGCAGAGAATGAAAACGATTTCAAGTCTTTTCGAAAACTAACATTCGCAGAAGAAAAGGTTGACTTCAAAGCACTCGAGCAAAAAATGGATCAACTCGAAGAATCGTTCAACAAAGACACACGAAAGTTATTGAGTGTCGAACGTAAGAAGTACATGAACAGACTCACAAAAGCTGTTCAGAAAGGTGACAAACAAGCAATCAAAGATGCAGCAATGAAAGTTCAGAAGTCATACTCGAAGATTATCAATGATTCGATGAAAGAATCTTATGAGTATGGAAAAATAAAAGCTGCGAATGAAATGGGTGTCACTGCGCCAAAGAACTCAAAAGCAATTCTTGACTTGATTGATGTTCAATCAGATGCTATCGCAGACATGCACCTATCAGACATCACAAACGATTCGAAAACAAAAATGGTTGAAGCATTGAATAAAGGTGAAAGCACAATTTCAGCATTGAGTGTCGCAGATGCGGCAGTCGCAAAGAAAATTGTTGATCTCACTCGAAACACTTCACAAATCATAATGTCGGGATATATCAATCACGGCCGAAACACTGTATTCGAAGAAAATCAAGATGATATATATGCGCTGCAACGTTCTGAAATACTTGATTCAAAGACATGTAACTATTGTTTATCGATTGACGGCCGTATCATTGAAAAAGATGATCCATTCGCAAAGAACACAATCTTTCACAGTGGATGTCGTGGAATATGGGTTGAGATTCTTCTCGAAGAAGAAGAATTGCCACCGATCGGCGGAATACCGAAAACAATTCGTGATCGATTCGGTGATGCAGTGAATGACTTGATTCAACCAAAGAAACCAAAAACAAAACAAGATAGTGATGCACGAAAAGAAGTTGAGAAACGTGCGAAACGTAAAAAGAAACAAGAAAAATCAAAGTAGTATGAAAAAATCAATGCAAGTTCGTCATGGTAGGGATCTGAAACACATGTTTCATTCGTTTATCAAAAAAAGTCGTGTTTCGTTTTTAAATAGATGTACACATGATCTGAATGATCGTACTGCACCACTTGCCAAAAATGGTATAATGAAACCGTAGGAAGTCAGGGTGTGTATACAACATTCTGTGCCTTGCGGTTCAAAGTCCGCACTAGACTGATGACTGGTACATGACATCGTAATGGGTGCGGTCAGTTATATGGGCTTGACACGGCTTCGATTTCATAATGTTCTTTTATAATCTGCGTTGCACTCTTTGATCAAAAGAGTTAAAACAGGATCACCACACAAATGCAAACAAAGCAATTGTATCTCCATTTTTCGCAACAATTGATGATCTTCAAAGGTCACTGATACCTGCTTAATGGACGGCTTCACAAGGGTTTGTCGCTTACCGATTGAGAAGTTGTTATATAAAAGTGACGATAGTGAATTGGTATTTCCATTTTGTTTGAGTGAGCGCTAACTTAACTTGAACTAGGCAACGTAGACGATTATTGAAGATATATGAAAGACTGGGGTTCGATTCCCCACAGGTCCACAAAATAGTTTTCCACAATATAATAACGCTCTGGCGTTATTTTTTGTTTTTATGTATACTAGAAATGTATGAAGCGAAAAGCTACAGACAAACAAACGCATGAAGATAAAAAGCGGATTGCGTTTCCAATTCGTCTTTTCACGGACGAAAGTGATTCAAATGAATCCAGTCTATCGGATACAATGCACATTGTTCCAGTCGGCAAGTGGGATCATCCCTACTATGGAGAGATGGAGATCACATCAGATGACGTGAAGGAGTTTATCAGGAACTTCAAAGCAAAGATTCGTCGAGACTTACCTATCACTGCAGGCCATGATAATGGTATGAGTGGAGGTGAACTCCCTGCAATCGGATGGTTCATAGAACTGATCGATCGTGGAGTGAACGGACTTTTTGCAGTAGTAGAATGGACGGATGAAGGAAGAAAAATGCTTAAAGAAAAAGCATTCAAGTATTTCTCACCGGAGTTCTATGAAGAATACGAAGATCCACAGACTCGTAAACGTTACAAAAATGTTTTAGTCGGTGGTGCGCTCACTAACAGTCCTTATTTTAAGGAACTTGAACCAGTGGTTGCATTCAGCGAGTCAAGTATTATAAATCAATTTAACGAACTACATATGAATCTAAAAGAACTTTTAGCGAAAGATGTTTCAGAACTCAACGATGAGGAAAAAGCATTCATTCGCGATCATTCAGATGAATTGACAGAAGATCAGAAAGAATCTCACAAGGAGGTGCTTGAAGATGAATCTGGTGATTCAAACGACGACGACAAAGACGTTGACGGCGACGATAACGACGACGATGACGACAATGACGACGACGACAAGAATGATGATGAAGATGATGATGATGAAGGTTCTGATGACGACGATGAAGAAGACGGAAAGAAAGAAGCATCAGACAAAAAAGGTAAAAAAGGAAAGAAAGGTCGCTTTATGTCAGAAGGTGCTATCAAAGCATTGACGAGTAAAGCAGATGCAGGTCACAAAGCATTTCAAGAAATACAGAAAATGAAGATCACTGAAACTGTTAATGGAATGGTTTTCAGTGAGACAAATACAGCAGGTCACATTCTGCCTAAGCAGTCAAAAGCCGTTGTAAAGTTCATGCTTTCACTTTCTTCAAAGAAACGAGATGCATTCACAGACATATTGAAAAATATGCCTAAAGCGGAACAAGTGTTCACAGAATTGGGTGACGGTGGTGCAGCATCAGGTGATGTCGCAAAACAAGTTGAAACAGCAGTACAGAAAAAGATCGAAGCATCAGAAGGAAAACTGAAATACAGTGAAGCATTGAAGCAAGTATTCACAGAGAATCCTACTCTTGAAAAGGAGTACAACGAATCTCTTGAAGTAGCGTAGTATTTATTTAACAATCTTTAATCTCTAAAAATATGAGTCAATCATTACGAGGTTTTGAACGAACAAAGATTACATCAGAAGATCTTTCTGCAAAGCAATTCTTTATCGTTCAAATGGATTCAAGCGGTGACATCGAGCTCGCAGAAGCAGCAACAGATTTCATTGTCGGAGTTCTACAAAACAAGCCGGAGTCAGGTCAAGGGGCAACATATCGTTTCCTTGGAACTTCAAAAGTTAAGCTCGGTGGAACAGTTGCAATCGGCGACTGGCTTACAACCGCATCAGATGGCGAAGCTATCGCAACAACAACTGATGGAAACATCACAATTGGTCGGGCAATAGAAGCAGGAGTTGATCAAGATATAGCCGAAGTTCAACTTTCTATTCAGCATCTATACATTGCATAGATCATTTAACAACCTTTAACATTCATTCAATATGACTAATCAATATTTAGGTGTAGATCCGATGTTGACAAATGTCGCAATCGCGTATTCTAACGATAACCTTATTGCAGACATGGTCTTTCCGGAGTTTACTGTAAAGAAACAGTCAGCGAAACACTTTGTGTATGATCGTGGACGATTCCGTCTAAACACCACAATACGAGCGACTGCATCACCTTCAAATGAAGTAACGTTGAACATCTCAACAGGAACAACATATTTCTGTGAAGATCACGCATTGAAGCAATTCGTTGCAGATGAAGATGTCGACAACGCAGTAACTCCAACAAGTCCTTTCGTTGATGCAACAGAGAATGTCGCAGACATGCTTCGCATCGATAGAGAGAATACTTTACAAGCAATTGTTCGAAGCACAACTGTGATGACGAGCAACACTACTTTGTCAGGAACTTCACAATGGAGTGACTACACAAACAGTGATCCCTTCGATGACATCGAAACAGGAATGCAATCAGTTCATTCAGCAATTGGTTTGAATCCAAACGTGTTCATTATAGGAAAACAAGTGTGGGATAAACTAAAGCATCACCCTTCATTCTTGGAACGAGTAAAATACTCTCAAAAAGGTGTGATCACAACAGATCTTTTAGCATCTCTAATCGGAGTTGATAAAGTTCTGATCGGTGCAGCGTATTATGTAAACTCTAAAGAGGGTCAAACAGAAACAACTGCATATCTATGGGGTAAAGATGCAATTCTTGCATTTGTGAATCCTCGAATCGCATCGAAGATGATTACTCTCGGTCTTACTTATACATGGAAGAAAATGCAGACAAAACGTTTGCGTGGAACTGATGAAGAAGATCGAAACGGAACATACGTTCGTGTCGGGAACATGTACTATGATCAGCAACTTGTTTCAGCAGGGGCAGGATACTTGATCAAAACCGCAGTAGCTTAACATTTAATCAGCGCATAAATACCTCGGCAAAAGTCGGGGTGTAGGCGCATAACATCATGAGCGAAGTTTTAAGAGACAGTATTCCACGTTCGGGAGTTCAGTATCGCGTTAAGCGACACTCAACAGAACGAACGGTCTATAACGGAAATCAGGTTAAAGAAATGGCCGTTGCAACATTCGATCCGTCAGCAAATACTTCGGAACGAACTATCGCAGCACACGGTCTCGGAGTTTATATTCCAGATAACGCGGTGATCATAGATGCTTGGTACGATGTAGTTACTACATTCGCAGACGGTGTCGCAGATCTCGCAACAATCGCACTCCATGTTCAATCCGCAGATGACTTGGTTGCAGCAATTACAGTTGCAGATGCATCAAATGTTTGGGATGCAGGTGTTCATGGAACACTTGTCAACAATCCTAATCTTGGGGCAGATGCTGCACATGACACAGCGCTTGAAGTTATAGCGTTGTATGCTGCAACAAAGGTCAAGATGACAGCAGAACGAGAACTTACCGCGACAGTCGCAGTGGTAGCGTTGACAGCAGGAAAATTGAACCTGTATGTCGAATACTTTATCAGTAACTAATCACGGTCATGAGTAAAACTTATTACGCAACAGGCAACATCAAACATGATGATGTCAAATATGCAAAGGGTGATGAAATACTGGATCTTTCAGAAAAACAAGCAGAATCTCTTTTGAGTTCTGGCGCAATTTCTACTGAAAAAATCGAAGATGAAGTTTCAGAAGGTGAGGACCTTATACAATCACCGGAAGAAAAAGCGAAAGCTCGAAAAGACAAAGGTCAAGAATCACAAGAATCAAAAGACAAGTCTCGCGATCTAAAAGTCGGGGGTGAAGCTCAAGATTCTGGTGAACCGTCAGTTGACAGTGATGAGGGAAACGGTGGATCTTCTGATGAAAATGATTCTTCTCAAGAAGATTCAACAACTGATTCAGAAGTAAAATCAAAGTACAAAGTTCTTCGAGGACTTGAATATCCTAGAGGAACTGTGCATGAAGTTGATGCAGAACTAGAGTTGACAGAAGATGAAGCGAACGGATTCGCAGTCGGTTCAATCGAAAAGGTTGAACAAAAAGAAGGTGGTTTCCTAAATAAGATTTTAGGAAGTGGCAAAAAAGAAGAAAGTCCTTCATCTAATCTTTAGAAAGTCGGATCGTTCGAATGAGTCGATTCGAACATTGATCCGAGTATAAACAAAAATATATGTCTATTACGAAAATTGTACAATTAAGAGCATCAGCGGAAATTGCAACTGCAACAACAGAAACTGGAACTGCGGTCAAGTTGAATACAAAGTATTCAGAAATGGTCGTGATTCTTAATGTAACTGTTGCGGCAACTGATGCGACAGATACTCTTGATGTGTATGTAGATACTTCGTTTGACGGTGGTACGACTTGGATCAATATCGGACGTTTCACGCAAGTCCTTGGAAACGGTGGTGCTAAAAAATACATAATGTCTTTCAAAGCAAATCCGATTGTTGGATCGAACTCCGTATTGTTTACATCAAATCAAGCCGAAAGTGCTGCATTGCAGATCGGTTTCGGTGATAAGATCAGGTACAGAGGTATAACAACAGAAACGAACGCAGTCGCATTCACATACGCAGTAGACGCGTATCTTCAATAAATATGACTTATACATCAAAAATCACAGACGTTCAAAAAGTTCGTCATCAGTCGACAAACAATAACTTCATCAAAGTGTCTTTTAACATTTTGAACAAAGAAAAAGAAGTTGTTGAAACTCGACATATTGGTTTCAGTCCGACTACAACGTCAGATGAAATCAAAGCAGATGTTGAAAAACATGTTGAAACGTATATGCTCGAATTGAAACAAGCTATTGTTCAACGTGAACTCGACAAAGAAGATGAAAATATTCTTCAAGTTCGAGATGAGCTTATTGAATCTGAAACGTCGAACGAAAACGATGACGACAAGTAGTTTATCAATCTAATTATATATTCAATATGAATAATATAAACGCAAAAGGGCGATTCAGAATGACGGAAAACGTGAAATATGTTCTTCGTGATTCAGAAGGGAACATCAAGCCGATGTTTCAAGAGAATGCACTTTTCAGATTTCTTCTAAAAAAAGAAATTGTTTCACCATATTTCAAAAAGATTCCTTTTCTTCTTGGATCATGGGGTGAATCTCGTCTTGTATCAAATCTTGTTGTTTCAGCAGGTTCGGCAGGTGTCGCATCAAGAATCAACGGTGCAGGTTCAGAAGCTGCATTCACTTATATCGCATTAGGTATTGGTGCAGTTGCCGCCGCCGCAGGCGATACAACTCTCGGTTCAGAAATCACCACAAACGGTGGTGAACGAGCGAACGCAACAGCTTCAAGAACAACGACTGATGTCACAAATGACACCGCAACACTTGTTAATACTTTCAGTTTAACAGGAACGTTTGCAATCACGGAGTCAGGTGTATTGAACGCCGCATCAACAGGTACACTTCTTGCTCGTCAGGTTTTCACAGCAATCAATGTTGTGAGTGGTGACTCACTTGAGATCACTTGGAACTTTGACGTTGACTAGGATTGTGTTCTGATACAGCCCCTATTTTGGGGGTTGTGGTTAGAATGTAATAATATGGCAACAGTAAATACATTAGTAATAGGTGGTGGCGCAGGTGGTGGAATGAGTGCTGTTGGCGGTATCGGAAACGGTGGTGGTGGTGGTGCAGGTGGTTATCAATCTAATACTTCTTTCACTGTTACAGCACAAGCATATACAATCACAGTCGGTGCAGGTGGTATTGGTGCTGTTGCGGATGGTGGAAATGGTGCAGCAGGAGGTAGTTCAAGTTTTGATACAATTACAGGAAACGGTGGCGGTGGTGGTGGAAGTTATGGAGTAACAGGTGGTTCTAATCTAAACGGAGGTTGTGGAGGTGGTGCAGGTCAATATAAAACCAGTTTTACTACATCTGGTGGTACAGGTTCACAAGGTAGTGCAGGTGGTAATAATGTATCAAATGCTATTTCTGGTGCAGGTGGTGGAGGTGCCACATCTGCAGGTGCAGATGCTACAAATGCAGACGGTGGAGTAGGAGGTAATGGTACAGCTAACTCAATTTCTGGTTCTTCTGTAACATACGCAGGTGGAGGTGGTGGAAGTCCTCACGGTTCTGGTGCGGGAATAAATGCAGGAGGTACTGGAGGTGGTGGAGATAGTAAAAGTCCAGATGGAACTACTGATGCACAAAATGGTACAGATAATCTTGGTGGTGGTGGCGGTGGTGGCGGTGAAAATACGAGTGATGGGGGAGATGGAGGAAAAGGAGTTGTTATCATTGCTTACGCAACAGATGGAAGTGATGGAGTAGGAACTGGTTCGACAGGAGGAACAATAACTACATCAGGAGGTAATACTATTCACACATTTACATCAAGTGGAACATTTACAATGGTTGAGCCACCGATCACAAAAGTTCTTTCAGAAGTGATTGCATTGACAGACACAATATCAAAACAGACACAAAAAGTTCTTTCAGAAGTGATCACGTTAGTGGATACTGTATTCAAACAAACACAAAAGATATTTTCAAATACAATTGCATTAGTTGATACAATCGGCTCGTTCGGTTTCGGTAAAACCGCAAACGAAACAGTCACAATATCTGATGTGATTTCATCAGTCGGTACATTTACGAGAAATCTTATTGAATCAATTTCCGTAATCGACACAATGAATAGTCTTATCTCTCGCGCTATTTCAGAGACAATAACCGTTACGGATTCTATATCGAACAAAATATCTCGTATATTCAATGAAATAATCACAATTGTTGATACGTTTCTTTCTATATTTCAAAGAACTCTTTCAGAAACTATTGTGATCAGTGATGTATTTTCATCTGCTGCGACTTTGTTCAGATCCTTTACTGAATCTGTACCGATCGCGGATACTATCGCAAAAATGGTTTCAAAATCATTTTCAGAAGTAGTCACGATTTTAGATACTGTTTTCAAGCAAATATTCATGTCATTTGATGAAATAGTGACTATCGCGGACAATGTATCAAAATCGACTCAAAAGACTCTCACAGAGGCGATTCAGCTTGTTGACACCATAATAAAACGTATAACGAGATCATTTTCGGAAACAATCACAATCGTCGATACGTTTGTGAGTCAAGCGACTCTTTTCAAAGTATTTTCAGAAGTCGTGAATATAGTCGATACTATATCAAAACAAGTGCAAAAAACTTTCGCGGAAACCGTCACAATTGTTG
>CAZDEC010000026.1:0-40418 GCA_964504295.1 uncultured Thioalkalispiraceae bacterium | reverse complement strand
TGTTAAAGAACGAGGCTAACATTTTTCGTTAGCGCAGACCTTCAATTATAAAGGTATTTCTGCTCCACCGTCAACCAATTTTTTAGGTTTTTTGCTTCAGAAAGTTGGCTAATTCGTTTAAAAAGTTGCCGTCTCTCTGCAGTGGAGGCGCGCATTATACGCACAGGATGAAATCCGTCAACACTTTATTTCAGTTTTTTGAAATTAAATAAAAAACATCGTAAACGGCAGAAAAACAGAAGCCATTAGTCAGAAGAAAAACCAATAACTATGCGACTTATAGGCCTTTTCTATATAAAATTAGTGCAAATTTTTTCTAACAGCTATAGGGCGTCTTAGCTTCGAATACCACTTAGCCCATCAATTCTTCGACTGGTCGAGGCTTCGCGAGTGCGTAGCCTTGAGCATAATCAACGCCAATTTCCGCTAGCGCCTGCATAATATCGGTATTTTCGACAAATTCAGCAACGGTTTTTAATCCTGCCACATGGCCAATGTTATTAACCGCAGCCACAATCGCTGCATCCATAGGGTCTTCTAGCATGTCTCTTACAAAGCCGCCGTCTATTTTTAGATAATCGACCGGTAAACTTTTTAAATACGAGAATGAACTCAGGCCCGCTCCAAAATCATCTAAGGCAAACTGACAACCGAGTACCTTTAATTGCTTTATAAATTCAACCGTACTCGCTAAATTTGTGATCGCGGCTGTTTCCGTTACTTCAAAACAAATTTGATCGGCTGATAAAGAATGTTCTTCAAACTGTTCACGCAGAAAATCAAAAAAAGCTTCGTCGCTTAAGGATGTACCCGATAGATTCAGAAAATAGGTTGCATCTTTTAAGTCAGGGTTTGTCCTGGATATTTTAACGATACATTGAAATGCTTCAGATATAACCCAGCGATCAATAATAGTCATTAAATTATAACGCTCTGCCGCTGGGATAAATGCACCGGGGGCAATCACTTCATCCTTTTCCTGAAGTCGAATTAAAAACTCAAAGTTCGTCGATAGGCCAGCATTTGCATTTACCGCTAGCATTTTCTGTTGATAGAGTACAAAACTATTATTATTAAGCGCTTCGTGAATACGCGATACCCATTTCATTTCACCATGACGACGAATTAAACTGGTATCGTCCTCACTATATAAATGAAAACGATTTCTACCGGCATCTTTTGCCGCATAACAGGACATATCAGCAGCACTTAAAACTTCCGTCATTCCCTGTTCGTGGTCTGTCAGCATGACTAAACCGATACTGGCACCAATCTGAAAGGTTTGATTTTTCCAGGCAAAATGGAAGTCTTTGACTTCTTTAATAATATTATTGGCAATCAATTTAGCATGATCAATAGGGCAATTTTCAAGAAGAATCCCGAATTCATCGCCGCCCAGCCGAGCCAGAGTGTCACTTTCCCGAATAGGCTTATGCAAAATAACGGTTAACTGTTTAAGCAGCTCATCACCGGCTACGTGACCACAGGTATCATTTATTATCTTAAACTGGTCTAAATCGATATAAAACAAGGCATGGTGATAATCATTGTCTTTTAAACCAAACAACACTCGCTTTAAACGTCTCTCGAACTCAGCACGATTTATCAGCCCAGTTAAAGAATCGTGATAGGCCATATGCCTTATCGTATCTTCTGCACGCTTACGCGCTCTACGCGTTTCTACTTCCCTCAGTTCACGTTCTATTGCTGGCACCAGACGAACCAGATTGTTTTTCATAATATAGTCCTGGGCACCGGCTTTCATTGCCGCCACGGCGATATCCTCACCAATACTGCCGGATACAATCACCACCGGCATATGCTCGTCATATTCTTTAACATGCTTGAGGGATGCATCTGAACTAAAACCGGGGATGTTATGATCGGTAATAACAATGTCCCAATCATTATTTTTAAGCGCTAAATCTAAATCCTTTCCATTATCAACCCGGAGCAAATCAGTTTCGTAACCCGCCCGGTTCAAGACTCGCTGCATTAAAATAACATCGTCTTCGCTATCTTCAACAACCAGCAGGCGTAAAATTTTTTTCATTGCAATTATTTTTCTGCAGACTGATTGGATGGAATATTTAACTCAAGCCAGTAATGGCTTAATTGCTCAATTGTTTTACCAAAGTCGAGAAAGTTAACCGGCTTACGTAAAAAACTATTTGCCCCAAGCGCATAACTCGTTGCTATATCTTTTTCTTCGCTTGAGGTTGTTAAGATAACCACGGGGATATGTGCGGTCGTACGGCTACTGCGTAAACACTTTAGGAACTCATGGCCATTTAAACGTGGCATTTTCAGATCAAGTAATATCAAATCAGGAAGGGGCTGGGGTGCTGACTTGCTTTGCTCTACCCCCGGAAACCCATTATCAAGAGCTAGGTATTCCAAAGCTTCTACCCCGTCAGCCGCCACATCAATATGACTCACATCTGAATATTTTTCGAAGGCACGCCGAGTTAATAACTCATCATCAGGGTTATCTTCAACCAGTAGAAGTCTTTTGTTTTTCATTTTTCGCGTCTTAACTTTTAAGTTCCAATGACTTACATTTTAATCTGAGGGATACAGATTAAGTGGAAGCTATACTGTATATAGCCCAAAACGCCGCGAATTATAGCCTAACTGCAAAAAATAAACACATTGAATAGCCTTAATAATCAAGAGCTAATAAAGCTTTTCTGCTATTTGCATATTTGTATATATTAAATTTGAGAATTCACTTTATTTTGTTTATAGTGACCGCTCCCCAATAACTAGATTTTAGGAACCCAATAATGCAAGAACGGGAAGCAAAATTACTCTGTAAATCTAATGACTTAGTCTCAATATCTGTATCAAACATGCCATCTGGCTGGGTGATTCAAATATTAGAAAAAAATAAGCATGATCCAGATTATTTAATATCTAAACGATCAACTGATCCCCGGATGTTTAAAACATCCGACGCAGCACTAAAATGTTGTAATCGGATTGGTTTTAACAAGGTGGAGGTGTTTTTCGGATAAAGAACAAGCCTAACGCCATAAATACTGATTAAAAATCAGTCAAACCAGCCAACTAATTTAACGAAACCTTGTATGGAGTATTCAATTGGGTATCTAAAATTAGCTGGTTGGTTTTTTTACAGCCCAAAAGCCTATTTTCGGGTGAAATTGTTCTCATAACCATTTATACTATCCACTTTCCTATTTTTGGCATGGTTTATGAACGAACGGGATATTCGATTACTATTTGATGCAGGACACTGGTCCGGTGCATCTGTTACTTTTGTTGCCAATGACAATGCCTGGTTAATTTACCTGAATGTTATTGATAAGCACGAACAGGTCACCCTCACGCTAAAATCCGGCTCACCAAGGTATTTTAAAACATCGGATACCGCTATAAACTGGTGTCATGAAATAGGATTTAAAAAGATTTCAGTACACCTGTCTTCTGGCTCCCAATCGTTAAACTCTGGCCAGAATAAAGCATTGCAAGTTGTTTTAATCGAAGACAACCATTCTGACATTGAGCTGACACTGCGTGCCTTCCAAAAATTAAATGCCCATATTAGTGTGATGGTTTTTCAGGACGGTGAAGAAGCATTGGAATTTTTCCACGCAAAAGGAAAATATGAAGCAAGAGAATCGACAGAATTACCACGTATTATTCTGCTGGACTTAAAATTACCGAAATTAAATGGCCACGAAGTGCTTAAAGAAATACGTGCCAATGAAAATACCGCACAAATTCCTGTCGTTATTTTTTCGACCTCATCAGAAAATATCGACGTCGATCTGAGCTATAAGCTTGGTAGTAATAGTTATATTCAAAAACCGGTCTCGTATGATGAATTCAACAAGGCAATTGAGAAAATTGGCAGCTACTGGCTTAACTACAATACCAGTTTATTAAACCAACCCGACTACAATTGATTTAAACCAGTTTAACTTTTGCGAAGCGTCGTTTACCAACCTGGTAAATATGCTCGGAGCCGGCTTTAATTTTAAGGTCTCGCGAATCAACCTTCTCTCCATCAATTTTCACTGCGCCTTGCTTAATCATACGAAATGCATCAGAAGTGCTATTAACCAGCCCAGCTTCTTTTAATAAATTGGCTATAGGCAACTCACCATCAATGGCATTAATCGGCTTCTCTTCAATATCATCCGGCATCGCACCTTTTTGGAAACGGGCGATGAAATTTTCACGTGACTTCGTAGCTGCACTTTCCGAATGGAAGCGGGCGATAATTTCTTCTGCTAATAAAAATTTAATATCGCGTGGGTTCGCTCCCTGTTCTATTTGTTGCTTAAACCCCTCTATTTCAGGCAAAGGTCTAAAACTTAATAATTCAAAATAACGCCACATCAATTCATCCGATATTGACATTAGCTTGCCAAAAATTTCGTCGGGCGCTTCATCGATACCAATGTAGTTACCCAATGATTTTGACATTTTGTTGACGCCATCGGTACCTTCTAACAAAGGCATAGTCATCACAACCTGAGGCTTTTGACCATAATGTTTTTGTAACTCTCGACCAACCAGTAAATTAAATTTTTGATCCGTTCCACCTAATTCTACATCTGACTTCATTTCGACCGAGTCATAACCTTGTATTAACGGATATAAAAATTCGTGAATCGCAATAGGCTGCCCCGAACGATAACGTTTGTTAAAATCATCGCGTTCCAGCATTCTGGCAACGGTGTGTTTTGCGGCTAATTGAATCAAATCTGCCGGACTCATTTTATTCATCCAGCTCGAATTAAACATAACGGTGGTTTTGTCTTTATCGAGGATTTTAAAAATCTGCTTCTGATAAGTTTTGGCGTTTTCGGCAACTTGTTCAGCCGTTAACGGCGGACGAGTTGCGCTTTTACCGGTTGGGTCACCAATCATGCCGGTGAAATCGCCAATTAAAAACAAGACTTCATGACCTAAATCCTGGAATTGGCGTAATTTGTTAATTAATACCGTGTGGCCAAGGTGTAAATCGGGCGCAGTCGGGTCAAAACCGGCTTTTATACGCATCGGTACACCCGTTTTTAAGCGCTCAACGAGTTCCGCTTCAACTAAAACCTCATCACAACCGCGCTTTAGCTGTTCCAATACTTCTGTTTGATTCATTGTCTTAACTCAATTCCTAAAATTGCGGCGTACTTTACCATATCTCGGATCCTTCATTGAGCTCTTTTTATTGAGAAAACAGGCCATTGTTGAATAACCAAGCAAGCTTAACTCGGGATAAGTGAGTAATCACTTAAAAATCCCTCCAAAGCTAGCAGGCCATACGCTTACTGCCATAAATTTGACCAACATGCAAAATCACGCTATCGTATAGGTATATTCAAAAAAGAAAAAAGTGGGTAAATTCAGTGGATTACAAGCCATTCTTAACGCAAGATTTTAAGTCTATGGAGCTCAATGAGCCCAAAGCAAAAAAATGGAACAAAATCCATTGGTTTGTCGTTGCCGCTATCATAACGAGCATCACTACTGTACTCATATTGGCATCAAAAGATGTGTCCGCTAAACGTAGTCCAATCACTCAGGCAGTATCAACACAGATCGTCTCAGATACTCAAAAAGTGCTCAAGCCTGAATTAGCCAGCGCTAAAAGCCAGCAAAAACAAATTACCCTTCCATTGGCCACCCTCATATCGAATCAAGCTAACGACGTAAATGTAAACAGCGCTGAAATTAATAATACAAAACCTCCATTGTCCGAAGATGTGGCTTTATTAACAACAAAACTAACCACTGCAAACCCGGTGCAGCCTTTATATGTATGGCGTGATGAAACAGTCAAACGAGGCGATTCTCTGTCACAACTTTTTAAACGTAATAAATTAAGCCCAACCGATCTTCATCAAATTATGAAGCTCGGCAAATCGACCCGGGCACTTAAATATATTCAACCCGGACAGCTATTTAAATTCCGACTTGATGAAAAGCAAAAATTAATCAAAATGGTCTATCAGCAAAATCGTTTTCAAAGCCTGCATATCAAACGCCAGGGGGATACTTTTAAAGCCAATACCATTTCGCGGGTTGCGCAAAAACGCAAACAATATATTTCCGGGCGTATAAACAGCTCTTTGTTTGTTGACGCCAAAAATGCTGGCATGAATGCTGCGCTGATTATGGATCTGGTTTCAATTTTTGGTTGGGACATCGACTTTGCACTCGACTTGCGAAAAGGTGATAGCTTTTCTCTCATCTATGAAGAACACTTTCTTGACGGCCTAAAAATAAAAGATGGCAATATTCTTGCCGCTGAATTTGTCAATCAAGGTCGTGTTTATCAGGCCGTGCGTTTTACTGATCCCAAAGGCAATAGCAACTATTACACACCTAAAGGCTTATCGATGCGTAAAGCTTTTTTACGTACCCCGGTTGATTTTAGGCGTATTAGCTCGCGCTTCGGCAAACGCAAACACCCGGTTCTTAATCGCATGCGATTACATAAGGGCGTTGACTACTCTGCCCCACGCGGAACGCCAGTTAAAGCATCGGGGGATGGTAAAATTATTTTTCGTGGGCGCAAAGGCGGCTATGGGAAAGCCATTATTATTCGTCATGGTGGACGCTACAGCACCCTGTATGCGCACTTAAATAAATTTCGCCGTGGTTTATACAGCGGTAAATATGTCAAACAGGGGCAAATCATAGGTTATGTTGGCAGTACCGGACGAGCGACCGGACCACACCTTCACTATGAATTCAGAATTAACGGTTCACATCGAAACCCGTTAACAGTGAAATTACCTAACGCAGCACCTATTAACAAAACGTATAAAGCTTCATTTAAAACACATGCCAGCAACCTGTTAGCACAATTAAATGCGTTTAACTTTAGCCTTGCAGAAAACAGCTACACCCAAGGCATAAGCGCAACCCACTTCTAACAACTGATTACCGCTGAATTAAGGATTAACGATGCCGGATTATTACATTGGACTAATGTCAGGAACAAGCATGGATGCGATTGATGCCGCGTTAATTGATTGCAGTAATAGCAAAATACGTTTAATTGCACATCATACTCAAGCCTTAACCACAAAAACACGAGAACAAATTAATAACCTTTGCACAGGCTGTGATGATGAACTACAAAAAATGTTGTTACTTGATACTGAACTAGGTAAGCAATTTGCAAACTGTGCCAATAGTCTGTTGCAGGAAAACAACTTAAAAGCAAAAGATATAACCGCCATCGGTAGTCATGGGCAAACCCTACGCCACTATCCACAAGCGCCCATTAGCAATAGCTTACAAATTGCGGATCCTAATACCATTGCCGAACTGACCGGCATAACAAGCGTTGCAGATTTTCGCCGCCGTGACATAGCAGCAGGTGGACAGGGGGCACCACTAGTACCGGCTTTTCATGAACAAATTTTTCGCGATAACAAACTCAATACCGTCGTATTAAATCTTGGTGGCATTGCAAATATTACCTTTCTGCCCGCGGATAAATCAAAAGATGTCACTGGTTTTGACACCGGTCCAGGCAATGGTCTGCTTGATGCCTGGATACAAACACACAAACTAAGACATTACGATGCTGAAGGAAGCTGGGCGGCCTCTGGCACAGCGAGCTCAGAATTATTAAAACTCTTTTTAAGCGAGCCGTACTTCAAACAAGCTCCGCCTAAAAGTACCGGCCGCGAATTGTTTAACCTTGACTGGATAAATAAAATGTTGAGCTCATACAGGCAGAAAATATCAGCCATCGATATTCAGGCTAGCCTTGTTGAACTCACTGTTACAAGCATTGCAAATGATGTAAATGCTTTAACATCACCCATTGAACGCCTTTTAGTTTGTGGCGGTGGCGCAAGAAATAATTATTTAATGTCTCGCCTCCAATCGCAATTAAATAATACCAATGTTACAACAACGGCTGAACTATCGTTTGAACCTGAATGGATAGAAGCAATGGCCTTTGGCTGGTTGGCAAATCAAACACTTAATAACTTAAGTGGTAATATAGCGTCTGTTACGGGTGCAAATAAAAATGTAATACTTGGCGCAATTTATCCAATATAAATTGGACTCAATTAAATTCAAAGATATATCGTTAACAATTTTGTGCCGCCACAAGCGAACGGGGAATCTAAATTAGATTAATTAGGCGTTAAAAGAAGAAACATTTAAAAAGGATTCATGAGCGACGGGCTCCTGACAAAACTGGCTTACACCAGCAGCCGACAGGGGTTTACTAAAATAAAATCCTTGGATAACATCGCACTTAAGCCTCGCTAGCAACAGAACCGTTTCAAGGTCTTCAACACCTTCAGCTACAACACTTAATAATAAGTTATGCCCCAGCTCAATAATTGAACGAACGATTGATTTATTCATGTCTGCTTCGTTTAACATTAAAACAAATGAGCGGTCAATTTTAACTTCATCGACCGGCAGTTTATGTAGGTAAGCGAGCGAAGAATAGCCTGTACCAAAATCATCAATGGAAATATATATTCCCATTTCATGCAACTTAGTGAGTATCCCCAGCGCCAGATTAGGGTTCACCATAATCGTGGTCTCGGTTACTTCCAAAATTAATTGTCCTGCCGGTAATTTATACTTATCCAGCAGAGACTGAATATATTCAGGCAAGGATTCCTCTTCCAGATTTATCGTTGACAAGTTAACACTAACAGACAATTTTAAACCTTGTTCATTCCATAGAGCATTTTGTTTTATTGCTTCGTTTAAAACCCAAGACGTTAATGGCTTTATTAACCCCGTATTTTCAGCCAGGCTTATAAATTCATAAGGCGGGATAATTCCTCTTTCTGGATGCTGCCAACGCACTAACGCTTCAACACCAGAAACTATACCTTGATTGATATCTATTTTAGGTTGATATTCAAGAAATAACTGATCACTTTGTAACGCTTCTTTCAAACCACCTAATAAATCGATATGTCGTGTCCGGGTAATTTCTAGGGTAGAATTATAAATAGTAAAATCATCTTTTCGTTCTTTAGATTTATACATTGCAATATCGGCACAACGTAATAAATCATTGGGCGTTTGGGCATGATTAGGATAAAGTGCCAGGCCCATGCTGGCGGATATATAATATTTCTCTTCTGCAATAATAACGGCTGGTTCAATCTCACTCATTACTTTTTTAGCAACCAGCTTTAAATGTTGCTCGGAAACATTATCGATTAAAACAACAAATTCATCACCGCCTAATCTTCCAACACAATCATTACCTCGAATAGATTTTTTTAAGCGATTCGCAATGGCAATAAGAATTTCATCACCAATATCATGTCCTTTGGTTTCATTAATTTCCTTAAAACTATCCAGATCCATCATTATCAGGCCAACCATCGTTTTATTGCGTTTAGCTTTTTTAATGGCTGTATCAATCTCAATAAAAAAACTATTACGGTTTGGCAGTTGAGTAAGAGAATCATGCATAGCAATATATTCAAGCTCTTTATTTACTTCGGTTAAAGCATGGCTACGCGCTTCAACATCCAATGCCAGTTCATTGTTTAAATCTTCAAGCTGGAGTAATGCACTGTCTTTTTCTTTGTGCACCTGCTGTAATTCGTCAACCATAGTATTAAATGAGCGCGCCAGATTACCAAATTCATTTTGACTGACAATATCAACGTGGTAGTCAAACTCACCGACAGAAACCCGACGCAAACCTTGCATTAACCTGAGAATAGGCTCAATCGTACTAATTCTAAAAACGGTATAGATAGCAATACATAGAATAAATATTAACAAGACAGTTTCAATTAATTTTTGATAAAGTAACCTGGACGTTTTTTCAATAACACTATCACGACTCATCCCTATTTCAATATAACCAAGATTAAATTCGCCGTATATAACGGGATATTTTATACCTTCAATACTTTTACTGGTCTTTAAAAACGCAGCAATATCTTTTATCTTATTACTCCCCACCCATGAAATAGCCTTTTTTATAATAGGCTTGGATGTATCAACAAAACTGGTTAAATTTTCATTTTTAGCTGAATAAATAACCGCATAAACAATATCGTCTTCCTTGTTCAAATAAAGCATGAGTTTATCAAGCTCTTTTGAGTCGAATGCCAGAACCCCTTCAACGGCCGCTAATGCGGTTAAACGTGCCACGGATTCTCCCTTGGCAAGCAACTGCGCATTAAGTTTGTTAATATCATTTCTGTAATTAAAGTAAGCAGACATTCCCATCAGAATGCCTAGCAGCGTAATAATGATAATGCTGAACTTGAAAGTTAAACTTTTATGCCACGCTGTATCGTGCAATGCCATGCTCACAGCCTGGCCACGTGCGGGCGTAAAATCAATATTATTGTTATCTTCTGTGTACGGCATTCAAACAACAACTCACTTACTAAAATATTTCGTACAGGTTCTGTTAGCTATATATAGAGTGTTGTTATCGGCAGATATGAGTATTTATTTAACGTTAAAGGAAATATATTGGCTTCGTTAGAAGGGAAGATAAAAATAGTTCTTCGATAAAATCAACACAAACAAAAATGCACTATAAAAGTGCAAAAATAATAAGTTATCGTGGGTTTCTATACCTGAGTGATAACTAGAAGCAATTCGTCTTACTAGAGCTTAACGCCTAGCGATATCGACATAATGACGAATAGGTTCACCGGTATACACTTGTGTTGGTCTAAATATGCGGTTATCACCGAGCTGCTCGCGCCAGTGTGCTAACCAACCGGCAGAACGTGCAATAGCAAAAATAGTTGTAAATTGATCCGCCGGAATCCCCATTTCGGTATAAAGAATACCTGAATAAAAATCGACATTCGCATACACACCTTTTTTGGCCAGGCGATCTTCACACACCTGCTCAACCACTTTTGCAATTTCGAAGGCCGGGCTGATGTCGCCACCGCGGGAGGCTATTAGCTCATCGACCAATCCCTGCAAAATAGTAGCACGGGGATCCTTCGTTTTATATTCACGATGCCCCATGCCCCAGATGACATCCTTATTTTTTAATTTTTTATCAATGTATTCTTCCGCTTTGTCGGCTGAACCAATTTCATCGAGCATTTCAACCACGCGCTGATTCGCACCACCGTGTAATGGGCCAGAAAGCGCCCCAATGGCTGCAGCTATAACACTGTATGGATTTGCCAGTGTGGAAGCATTCACTAACACAGCAAATGTAGAGGCATTAATGGTATGTTCGGCATGCAATATTAAACAGACGTCCATTATTTTAGCCAACATAGGGTCCGGATCTTTGCCGGTTAACATATACAAAAAGTTTTCTGCATACGTTAGGTTAGAACGTGGTTTAACCGGGTCATAGCCGTTTCGAATATGCTCCCACATCGCCACAATACAGGGTAACCGAGAGATTATCTTGACGGTTGTATTGTGGATATAATTCAGATCATCGCAAGTATCACCACCGGTTAAACATTCCGAGCCGGGGTAAAACATGCTCAAACTTGCAACAACAGTTTGCAGCATCTCCATCGGGTGTCCATGCTCGGGTAAATTCTTCATTAAACCGCGGGTATGAAATTTAATCTCTCGATTATCAACAAGTTGCTGTTTAAAAGATGCTAGTTCAGACTCCGTTGGTAGGCGCCCATCAAGTAACAACAAGCTCGTTTCCTCAAAGCTACTGTTCTTGGCAAGTTCTTCAATGGGGTAACCACGATAGGCAAGAATGCCTTTTTCACCATCAATATCAGAAATATTAGATTTTGTTGCGGGAACACCCGCTAAGCCTGGTAAATACTCACTCATTGTTTACTCCATGTAGCCAATTGTTTTTAAAGAGGTTGGCACTGAATTGCGAAATAATCTTGTAAGAATAACAAAAATCATTCCACTATTGGCGGCAATCCCTAAAAAAAGTTAAGTAAAGTATTTTTAAAAGAGCATTAATGGGGATAGAGCCCGACGAATCCCCACAAAATTAATACTAAAAGTGGTGAATAACAATAACTTGGAAAAAAACATTAATATAAATGGAAAAAGCATGTCATTGCGAGTGAACCTTTAGCTACGAGTAAAACGTGGCAGTCTGTGAGCGCGGCAATCTGAAAGATAAGAGGGTTTAACAACAAGATTGCCGCGTCAGTTCTGAAAAACACTTGTTTTTCAGAACTTCCTCGCAATGACAAAGAATATAAAATCTCGTGGGGATCCCCGTCAGGGATAGAGCCCTTTTAAGGGGGTGTTTATATAGAGAAGGACGAACCACAACCACAGGTTGTTGTTGCATTGGGATTATTAACGACAAACATCGAGCCTTCTAGGCTTTCTTTATAATCGACTTCGGCACCTAAAAGGTATTGCAAACTCATGGGGTCAACAACCATTTTTACACCACTATTTTCAATTTGGGTGTCACCATCTTGCACATTTTCATCGAAATCAAAGCCATACTGAAAACCGGAACAGCCGCCACCGGTCACATAAACACGTAGATTAAGGCTCGGGTTACCTTCGTCGGCAATCAGCGCTTTTACTTTTTTGGCTGCATTGTCCGTAAAAACTATGGATGAATTAGAAGTACCCGAATTTGAATCGGTCTTTAAGTCGATCTTTGAGTCGATCATGGCGGCTTGCTCCAGCTAGAGTGCAAAATACAATATAAATAAACGCTTATATTATGGGGCTTACGCTCCCATCATTCAAGTTATACCTGAGTTTTTTACTAAGATATAAGCTGGATATAAAATACTAATTGCTGTTGAATATGCAACCTATTGATATTAAAAGATTTATTTACCTTTGCTTTTTTCTTCCTGCGAATTGCTCACGCTATCTGCACCTGGTTTTAAATGCACAACAGAATCTTCACGATGCACCAGCTTGCCATTAACTTCCGCCCCCATCGCCATTTCAATCAGGCTGTAATACACATTACCATGCACACGAGCTTCAGAGGCAAGCTCTATATGAGTTAAGGCATGCACGTCACCAATCACCGTGCCATTAACGACCACATTCGGTACTTTTACTTCACCTTCGATTGTGCCACGTTCGCTGAGCGTTATAACAGAGTCCGTACCTTCTTCTGCCATGACGTTACCTTTGATAACACCATCGACATGCAGCCCGCCTTTAAAAACAACATCGCCATGAATTTCGGAATTCTGGCCGATTAATGAATCAATTTGTGCTGTCTGCTTTGGTTTCTTCTTGTTATTCCCCCACATGGGTATGGTTCTCCTGTTTTGGCCAATCGAATGTTTTTTCTATCATATCTTTCTGTCGGCCGCGCGGGAATATTCTTAAAATAATTCGCGAAGCACTAAAACCTTCTGGTATTTCAATATTACCTTCTATGTTCTGAAAATACTTGAATTTATAATTGAGTTCCTTGATCCGCTTCTCGGTTACATCACGTAACTTCAATATTTTGGTCTGGTTGTTAATCAGCCCTTCAAAAATTAGCTGTACCTTACCTCGGGCAACACGGTCGTTTTTTAACACCTGCGACAACACAACTTTATAGCGGAAGCTACGTGAATTACCATTTTCCTGAAAGGTGAATTTTTGTAAGCGTAAACCCCGTGAAGCATCTCTTGGCGATACAATGCCACGGTAAAATGCCAGTTCTTCTTTTAATTCCAGAATTTCTGACTGCAAAGCTTTTAATGTCGCATCCAGTTCATTATAGGCTTGTCGTTCGATTTGTGCAGCGCGTTTTAAAACTGCTTTTTCTTCACGCTGTGTTTCAATTTCTGTACTTAAGGCATCACGTATTTCGACAAAGCTTTGTTCGCTACGTCGCGCTTCGGCACTATCATATTGTGCACTGTAACGCCCAAAATCAAACACCGTCCAACCGGCAATAAGCAGGGCAACACAGCCTAAAACCCAAATTAAACGTGTTACCCAGGGGCGGTGGGCTTTAACAACTAGATTCATACTTTTCTCTATTTGCTCAGTATCACTAAGGCATTAATGCAACGGTATTTAAACCCATTGTTTCATCTAGGCCACACATTAAATTCATATTATGAATAGCTTGGCCTGCAGCGCCTTTCACTAAATTATCAATGACCGACAATACCACAACCGTATTGCTGCCTTGGGGTTGATGCACAGCAAGTCGGCAAGTATTCACACCTCGAACAGATCGTGTCTCGGGGTGCGAACCTGCCGGCAACACATCAACAAACGGTTCGTCTTTATATCGCTCAACAAATAAGGATTGTAAATCACTCCTGGAGACTAATTCTGCATAACAGGTCGCATGAATACCACGAATCATCGGTACTAAATGCGGCACAAAGGTTAAACCCACTTCACCGCCATGCGCAATCGCCAGCCCTTGCTTTATCTCGGGTAAATGTCGATGTCCAGTCACTGCATAGGCTTTAAAATTTTCGCTGCTTTCCGCCTGAAGCGTGCCCACACTAGCACCCCGCCCCGCACCACTCACACCCGATTTTGCATCGGCAATGAGTCGTGAAGTATCGACCAGTTTAGCTTCAATTAACGGCAACAAGGCCAGTTGTACCGCCGTTGGGTAACAACCCGGGTTAGCCACTAACTGTGCTATTTTAATTTTTTCTCGATTAACTTCTGGCAAACCATAAACAGCTTGTTCCAACAATTGCGGGCAAGCATGTTTGCCAATTTTAGAGGCATCTTTATACCAGTCAGTCCAAACCGCTTCATCTTTTAATCGGAAATCAGCCGCTAAATCTATCAGCTTCACACCCGCATCAAGCAACTCAACGGCATGTTGCATAGCAATACCATTAGGCGTGGCAAAAAAGACCAGGTCACATTCTTTTAAAGGTGCATCGGCAGGATCAGAAAAGGCAATATCAATATGGCCGCGTAAATTCGGAAACAAATCAGCCACTGGTAGGCCTTTTTCTGAACGCGATGTAATACAGCTCAGCTCAGCCTGTGGATGCTGTGCAATTAAACGCAATAATTCAACGCCGGTATACCCTGTTCCACCAACAACACCTATTTTTAACATTGGAATACCTAAACAAAGATTAATGATTCTACTATCGAATTATAATATCTTTATTTTAAACAACAAGATACGGTGAAACAGATAATCGAGCAACTTAATTCAAAAAAACACAACAAAATCAGGACATGGCTATCGAATACCTTTTAATTTGGCAAAAAAAAGCCTGCATCAAAGCAGGCTTTTTTATTTAAAAATAGCGCTATTAACTTTTTTTGCGCATACCACCAACTAATACAAGCAAACCAAGACTCATTAGCAGGATAGATTCTACTTCTGGCACAGAAACCGCACCACCTGGCGAGGTCGCAGTGATAACACGAATATAATCACCTGGTGATCTAGCCGTAAAAAATAAATTGATACGTTGATTATTTGTCGCATCAATACTAACTGAATCGGTCTGTTCCAAACCACGTAAAGTTGGGCTTAGATAATTGACCGAATTATTAAGTAGGAAATCACTAGCGTTAAGATTAGCCGTGGATGTAATAATACCTAAAACTTCAGAATCGAATTCAACCCAACCTCCAACAGATTCGAGATCACTAGGATCAAAAAATATGTATTGGCTCGCTACTACTGTCCCTGCAGCAACAGATGTTCCTATATCAACTGATAAATTGGCTAACAAAGTAATATTCTGGTCTTCATTAAAACCGTATAAATTTTTAGTATCGAAATTATTATTACCAACACTAATGCCTGCTGGTGCGCTACCTAAATTTATAAAAGTACCTTGCGCAAGAGGAGGACCATTACCCACCGTACCCCCCGTAACAGCACCATTAGAAATAATAGCCATTGCATTACCTATAAATAACGCATTAACCCCCAAAAACCCCATTAAAATCAAAATTTTCTTCATGTTAAATTCCTCTCTAGATTTTTAAAATTTCCACATAACAAATAATACTATAGGTATCTTTGAGTGTGCAATCGGTTAAATATGGGGTTAACCCAAATGGGTTAATGAAAGGTTAACGACTAGGTACAACAGATGACTAAAATTAGATTTAATTGGATAAAAAACATACAAATTGAATTTTACTTATATTCATAGGGAGCGTATTTTAAAATTATATTTACTTCCTTTACAAGCAAATAAAAAGCGACCGAAGCCGCTTAAAATAGTGAGTACATTTTATAATTATCATTATTCCTAAAAAACTAAACAAATATTTTTATTTTGTATTTTTGTCTAGTATAAATAGGGCTCCTCTACCCTCACCCTTGCTTTAATTCTTTATGTTCGATTTCGAACAGGTTGCTTGCAATTAAGTGATGCTACTTTAACCATCAAAAACCAGTAGGTCAAGTAAAATCGCTTTATTAACAAATGCTTATAAAGATAAGACTTATCCCTGTCATTTATTTGTCTTACTTAACCTGAACTCGGGATAAGAAAAGTATCAGCTAAATTCCGAGAAAGTTAGGATAGGAGGCTGGGATCGCTCACTAAAGACCGTTTGCCGCATGGATGCGGCAATCGAGCAGCCATGGACGGCGTCTTTTGCGTGTCTTTAGTGAGCGATCCCAGCCTCCTATCCGAGGTATTACCGTTATTTTTCTTATTCCGAGTTCAGGTTACATAATGAAATTATTATATTGGACTAAGTTCATGATAAAATACAAAAATTATGCGCCGCCACTTTAAAAAAACACGCCGTTACCTGTTCTCGCCTAAGAAGATTAAATTTCGTCTTATTTTCCTCATTAGTGCCCTTATTGTGGGTGCGATTGCGGCTTTTTTTGCGCTTGCAGCTCAACAGGCCGACCATCTTTATCTTACCCTGTTTCAAAACCAGCCCCTGATAGCACTGAGTATTCCACCATTCAGTTTGGCATTAATTGCATGGTTAACGAAAAACGTATTTTTAGGCACCGAAGGCAGTGGTATCCCGCAAACCATTGCGGCACTGGATTTAAAAACCCATGAGCTGCGTCAAAAAGTGCTTTCGCTTAAAATTGCAGTCGGTAAAATTTTACTCACGATTATGGGACTATTCAGTGGTGCATCTATTGGCCGCGAAGGCCCGACGGTGCATGTTGGTGCGTCCATTATTTATTCATTACACGGGCATCGCGGCTTTCGTCGTCAGCATATGGCCAAGGCTCTTATTATTGCGGGAGGAGCAGCGGGTATTTCAGCGGCTTTTAATACGCCATTAGCCGGTATTTTATTTGCGATCGAGGAAATGGCGCGCAATTTTGAACGACGCCTAGGTAATATCCTGCTCCTTTCCGTTATTTTGGCCGGCTTAACGGCTATCGCCATTTTAGGTGACTACACTTACTTTGGGCACAGTAACAGCGAACTGCCACTTAACCGTTATACATGGCTTGCGATTATTGTTTGCGGTGTTGGTGGCGGCGTATTGGGCGGCCTGTTTAGTATGAGCTTGATTCATGGCTCTCGCCGTTTATTTAATATAGCCTGCTCTCATCCCGTTGTGCTTGCTTTTACCTGTGGCGTTATTATTAGCATTATTGGCTATGCCTCAAATGGCCTATCGTTTGGTACCGGCTACCACGAAGCGAAAAATTTAATTGATGGCGGCGAAGCAACCGCTGCTTTTCCATTTTTAAAATTACTCGCCACCGTCGCTTCTTATTTAAGCGGTATCCCCGGCGGCATCTTTGCGCCATCACTTTCAGTGGGTGCTGGCTTTGGCGCAAACCTGGCGGAATACATGCCCTATATTCCCACAGCTTCGCTGGTAATATTAGGCATGGTGGGATATTTTACCGGTGTTGTGCAAACCCCTATTACTGCATTCGTTATTGTTATGGAAATGACCAGTAACTCTTCGATGATTTTACCTTTAATGGCAACCGCACTTATTGCCAAAGGGTTTTCAAAACTGGTTTGCCCAACCTCTATTTATCAGGCACTGTCTGAAGTTTATTTGAACCGCACCACGACAAAAAAATAATTTAAGAAGCTCTTACTTTATGCATAACAAAGAACAATCCAGCCCCCGCTACAAACTAAAAGATAAACTACTTGCTAGTATTGTTATTGGTTTTATCTTTATTATGGCCTATCTCTGGTTTTCACCTTCGGGGTTAAAGGTCGTACCAAACCTGGAGCTAACCACCATTAGCGGTGAAAAAATAAAACTCGAATCCTTTCGTGGCCAACCGTTACTTGTCACTTTTTGGGCAACCTCATGCTCGGGTTGCATCAAAGAAATGCCGCACTTAATAGAAATTTATAAAAAATACTCGCCACAGGGTTTAAAAGTCATTGCCATATCAATGCCCTATGACCGCCCCGACTACGTAATGAAAATGGCAAAACAAAAAGCCCTGCCCTATACCATTGCCATGGATATTAATAAAAAAGCTGTGCAAGCCTTTGGTGGCGTACAATTAACCCCGACGACTTTTTTAATAGCACCCAACGGCACCATCGTGCGGCAAAAAATTGGCAAGTTTAATATGCAGGCCGTCACTGCTCAAATTGAGCAACTGCTTGCGATAATGCCGGCAAAAAAAGTTAAGCCGCTTAAAGCCGCAAATGCTGTAAGAAAAATTTAATTATTAATTACGCAGGTATTACATTATGCATTGGATTGAAGCACTTCATATTAGTTTTATGGTGACCTGGTTTGCCGGACTTTTTTATCTGCCACGCCTGTATGTTTATCACGCCATGTGTGATGCAGACGATATAACCGGCATTGAACGTTTTAAAGTCATGGAACGTAAACTGTACTACGGTATCATGACACCCGGTATGATATTTACTTTTGCTTTCGGTATCTGGATGCTGCTTGATTATGCCTGGGCAGCATATGCCGATGCTATCTGGCTGCATGTTAAACTCAGCAGTGTTTTGTTCTTGCTGGCCTATCATATTCACTGCGGTATATTACTAAACAATTTTAAATATAACCGTAATACCCACAGCCATGTTTTTTATCGCTGGTATAACGAAGTGCCCGTGGTGTTTTTGTTTTTGATTATTATTATGGTTGTGGTTAAACCTGGAGCACATTAAATCCAGAACGTTTTATTTTTGTAATCGACGCTCATAGATGAGATAAACCAACGGTATCACTAACAACGTTAAAACCGTTGAAGCAAAGGTTCCAAAAATAAGCGAAACAGCCAGGCCACCAAAAACAGGATCAAATATAATAATAAAGGTACCCAGAATAATGGCCATGGCCGTTAACATAATAGGCCGCAAGCGTGTTCGTCCAGCTTCAAGCACTGCGTATTCTAATGTTTGCCCCTGGCGTCGATTTTCAAGAATAAAATCAATCAGCAATAATGAATTCCTCACCACAATCCCAGCGAGCGCAATTACACCAATCATTGAAGTAGCCGTAAAATATTGCCCCATAAGCGCGTGCCCCGGCAACACGCCAATAATCGTCAGCGGTATCGCACCCATCACAATTAATGGTGTTGAAAAGGCACGATAATAAGCAACCAGAACCAGGTAGATTAAAATAATCGCAATAGCAAAAGCGGAACCTAAGTCTCTGAACACATCAAGCGTTAAACGCATCTCGCCATCCCAACGTAAGGCATAACCGCTCGTATCAGGATCAGCCATAAAATACTGTTTTAACTTCACGCCATTTGGCAAAGCATTGTTACTCAGGTATTGCCACATATTAAGCACCGCATAAACCTGACTGGTTGTTGCCAATTCACCGGTAACATAGACCACCGGATATTGGTCCTTATGTAATATCGGTTTATTTGTTTGAGTCTTTTCTATTTTAGCAATATCCGACAAACGCACCTGACGACCTTGTGGCGTGGTAAAAAAGACTTTAGATAAATCTTTGGGGCCGGTACGGTTACTTGCCGGAATTCGAAAACGGATCGGCACCGGTTCTTTTTCAAATTCCATATGCACCGTACCAACATCAACGCCAGCAAGATATGCTCGCAAGGTTTGCGCAATACTAGTTGGAGAGATCCCGGTTAACATCGCCTTTTTACGATCGACCACAATATTATATTCGTTATAGCTTTTGGTAACTGAATCATCAATATCAACAATATCATCGGTATGATAAAAAACTTCCATTTTTAACTGCGTTGCAATTTCTCGTAAGGTTTCATAATCAGGCCCATAAAGTTCAGCAAGAATAGTGGCACGCACCGGTGGCCCGGGGGGATCTTCGACGACTTTAATATTGGCTAATGTGCTTTCTTCCAAAATGGCTAAAGGTTCGCGCATGGCAAGCGCAATTTCAATAGAGGAACGTTGCCTTTCATGCTTATTAATTAAATTCACACGCACTTCTGCAATATGTGAACCTTGCTTTAAACTTGAACCACGAAGCAAACCATTAAAGTCTATCACGCCAGCTTCACCGACCGTTGTTTCATACGTTTGTACTTCGTCAAAACGACGCACCACATCGCCAACCCGACGCGCAACATAGTCGGTGTTTTCCAGTGTGGTGCCTTCTGGCATTTCGATACCAATAACAAAGGTATTATTATTATTTTTTGGTAACATTTTAAACTGAACCAGGTTATAAACCGGTAACAGTAAAACAGCAGCCATCAAACCACTCATAAGAATAAAGAAAAACCAACGTGCCGCAACACTGTCTATTAAACGACTCATAATACTGACATAAGCGCGTTCGAGAATACCGTTATGTGTATGTGAATCAACATCCGCTTGCGTAAGTGTATTCACTTTAAGAAAACGAAACGCCGCCCAGGGAGCAACCGTATAGGCAATAAACAAGGATACCAGCATTGCCACCGATACATTGAAAGGTATAGGCGCCATATACGGCCCCATCATACCGGTTACCCAAAACATCGGTAAAAAAGCGATGATAACGGTCAAGGTAGCCAGGTTGGTGGGTTTACCGATTTCATTAATCGCCTGAATCGCGCCTTGCATTCTATCAACGCCTTGTTTAGCGTAATGACGAAATATATTTTCAATGACCACAATCGAATCATCAACCAACAAACCCAGCGATAAAATAAGTGCAAACAAGGTAATACGATTAATACTTTGCCCGGTGACGTAACCAACGGCCAACGTAATAAATAGAATAAGCGGAATGGTTATGGTTACCACGGATGCCGCGCGCCAACCAAGAAAAAGTACCAGCAACAGCACCACGGTAACAATGGCGATAGCTAAATGTTCAACCAGAACATTCACCGCATCATCCGCTCTAGCGCCATCGTTACGGGTGATGTTTACGTCGACACCCGCCGGTATCATTTTATTTTTAATTTGGTTGAGTTTATTTAAAATATCATTGGCAACCGTGACCGCATTACTGCCAGCTCGTTTAGCAATCGCGATGGTCACAGCGCCCACTTCATAATCTTTTGATTTGCTTCCCTGATAGGCTTTACCAAAACCGATACGCGACAAGCGTTCAATTTCTTCCGGACCATCAATTATCCTGGCCACCTGTTTAAGATAAACAGGTTTGTGTTCGGTAATGGCGACAACAAGATCACCTACATCATCAGCATTTTTTAATGCGCCCCCTGTTTGCACTGATGCTTTAAGGTTGTTGCCAATAAAAGTACCCGACGGAATATCCAGATTACTTGATTCCACCACACGCCGGATATCCCCCAGCGTCACGTTATACTTTCTCATTTGTTCAAGTTCAAGGTAAACACTGATAGCGCGTTTACGCCCACCATGTACAAACGATACGGACGTATCTTTCACCCGCCGTAATTCTTCTAATACGGTATTAGCAATATTGCGTAAGCTACATTGCTTTAAGCCATTACATGAAAGTGAAATAGTAATAACCGGCACATCATCAACATCAATGGGTTTAACCAAAGGCAAAGCAGTTCCCGGTGGTAGCCTGTCAATATTACTCATAATACGGTCGTATAACTTGACCATTGAGTTTTCTTTATCCTGCCCCACTTCAAATTGCACACTCACAATGCCCATGGAATTCATCGCCATACCATAAGTATGTTCAACACCTTGCAAACCTTGCACGATAGCTTCGAGCGGCTTAACAATCAGCTGTTCAATTTCTTTAGGTGAAGCACCCGGTTTTTCGATAATAATATTGGCAGCCGGTACCACAATCGACGGATTTTCTTCGCGAGGTGTTGCCAGGTAAGCATAAACACCCACCAATAATGAAAACAACATGATTAATACGGTGAGCTTGCTATCGATAAAATAAGCTGCAATTTTACCGGCAATGTTAAGTTCTTCGTTTGATTCTTGTTTATTCATTATTGTTTCTTCAATTTATATTTAATGGCATACCATCAAACAAGGCAGAGACATTACCAAGCAATAGTGTTTCGTTTCCAAATAAACCAGCCAGAATATAAACCGAATTTTTTACCTGCTTTCCCAAACGCACCATACGAAAGCGTGCCTGATTATCCTGCACAACAAAAACACCTGCTACACCATTGCGAGTCACCAAAGCTTGCCAGGGTATTTTAATCATCACGCCTTTTTTTGCAGTCAGCTTAAATGTACTTTGCTTATCATTGCTAGCAGCGAAACTGTTACCGGCTACGCAGAGTAAAACGAGACAGAAGATTGTTTTTACATTTAGCATCATGACTATTCTTTATAACTATTTAATTCGTTCGGTACATTCAATATACCCACTGCATTTAATAATGCCAGCTGGCTAGCGCGTAGATTCAGTTCAGATGTTAATTTTTCTATGCAAGCTTCGGTATACATACGTTCTGACTGCAATAAATCAAGCAATATCGTTCGGCCTCGTCCATAACGTTTCTTAACCAGACGAACCGTTTTTTTAGCCAACAGCACGTTATCCTTCGCAATGGCAATACGCGATTTCGCTTCAAATAAATTATCACTTGCCTGCTTAACATCAGATAACACGGATTGTTGTAAGGCCTGTTTGTGCCATTGCTGGGCTTTATATTGCGCCTTTGCCGCACCAAGCTTGCCTTTAATGCTACCATCGTAAAGCCGGTAGTTGGCGATAGCCATAACACTGGAAGACTGACTATCAAAACCAAAGTTGTCATCATACCAGTTACTGCTTGCAACCAAATCAACCATCGGTTTGTTCGCGGCGTTGTTCACGTCTATATTGGCACGGGCGGAATCAATCGCTTTTACTGCGGCGAGCAAATCAATACGATTTGCTTGCGCTTGCTTATACAGGCTATCCAGATTGCCCGGTAGTCCTTTAATAACCGGCCATTCATCATTAACCGTAATAACCTCACTAACCGGCTTACCAATAGCCCGCTTTAAACGGCGCAGTGCATGTTGATGACGAGTGAGCGACTGAGTATATTTAGCTTTAACCGCAGCAAGATTCACCTGTGCCGAAAGTTTATCGGACTCAACAATACGCCCTTCACGAGCAAGTTTGGCGGTCGAATTAGCATGATGCTGGAAAGCCTGCTCTGCCTGGCGTGCAATGGTTAATGCTTTAGCTGTCGCAATAACATAAAGATAGGCCTGCGTAGTGGCAAAAACACCTTGCTGCCGCGCACGTTGTAACAGCAATTTTCTTTGTTTGTAAGTCGCATTACTCTGCGACAATTGCGCTTCAATTCGACCACCACTGTAAACCGGCCAACGCATTGTTAACGATGTCATAAATAATTCACTTGAATCCG
The DNA here is from genome assembly GCA_964504295.1 of uncultured Thioalkalispiraceae bacterium. Taxonomy (GTDB): domain Bacteria; phylum Pseudomonadota; class Gammaproteobacteria; order UBA6429; family Thiohalophilaceae; genus SZUA-37. Next base: position 16,840 of record CAZDEC010000026.1, on the reverse strand, counting down.
GGTTATTCAATTTACCCGGCACAAAATCCTGAGTTGTAATTTGCTGAGTAAATAATTTATCGGCAAAGACATCCAACGGGTTATCGCTAATGCGAACACCGTAAGAAAGGCTAACAACCGGCTGCGATGCCGCATCGCTCGCTAAAAACTGCTCATGCGCAGCGCTTACCCGTTGCTCGTTGGCCAACAAAGCCGGTTTATTCTTTAAGGTATAATTAATCGCAGACTCCAACGTCAACAAATCTGCGGCGGCGGGCTTTAAGAAAAGTACCGTGAATACAAAAACCGTTGCCGTCAATGGCTGTTTAAAAGAAAAAATAAGAAGACTCCTTGCTGTAACAATAAAACACAGGACTGTGTGCAGAGAAATTCAACAAGGGTGATTATACCATTGAAATAGTAAATTCAAAGAGTTCTAAAATAAAAGTGCAGCGGATGGGAAATTTACATTTAAACAAAATAGTTAGATTGCTTCCAAATCAGCATATCTATTTTTTAATGACCTTGATTTTTATATTACTTAGAAAAATAAACAGCCTTCATTTCTGTTATTTTTTCTTGCGCAACGGTGGTGGCGACCTGCACATCATGAGGCGTTAAATCGGTTGTCTGCCAACAACTTTCATTGACCTCTTTTAAATCAGACTCATCTATATCGTCCGCATAGGGTAACGAGGCAACCGCATTGGCGATATGTATTAGCGCCACTTCGAGTTTAAACTCTTTCGCTTTTTCCGGTTCATGGTGAAACGCCATGCACTCGACCAGGTAACCCGGTAAATTCCATACCCGTGCCAGTTCTGCACCTAATTGGGCATGGTCAAAACCCATTACTTCCTGTTCTTCGAGGTACAGTGGCAATGACTCGCCTTGCACGGTACGCAATAAAGCATCTTGAACCAGTTCAGGCACTTTATTAAACATCACTAAATGCCCGATATCATGTAATAAACCGGCAACAAACATAGATTCTCGTAATGGCGGGTTATGCTTGCTTGATAATTCCTGTGCCAACAGGCCGCAATACAGGCTGTGGTGCCAGAAGTCATCAACCGAAATAAGATGAATAGGTATACCCGAAAAAGCATTAGTCGTGGCGGTTGAAAGCACTACATCGGTGAGTTGTTTGGTGCCCAGCACGGTAACCGCACGGGCAATCGTGCTAACTTCGGCAGACAATCCATAAAAAGGGCTATTGGCAATCGCCAGCACACGAACAGTAAGAGCTGGATCCTGGCTGATAAGATTGCCAATATCATCAACCGAGGCATTAGGGTCATCCACCATCGCGTTAATTTTAAGTGCAACTTCTGGCAACGATACCAATCCCTGAATATCATTTACCAATGACTTTAAATCGACATTTTTAGAAGCAACACTGGCACTGGTCATATTTTGCTACTCGATATAGTTTTCAATGAAAAACATTTAATAATTACAATAAGTTAGCGATAGAAAGGTTCACTTGTAGTGACCCAGGTTACCGCTCTTTAAATAATAGCGGCAAAATGGTGAGTAACCTTTAAAAATAAGTACAAAAATATCGGTTGTGAAGCTTAATTTTGGCTAAATTTAAGTGATTTCGACCATATCAAAATCCGCCTTGCCCACGTTGCAATCCGGGCATTGCCAGTCGTCCGGCACATCATCCCATTTCGTACCAGGGGCCAGGCCTTCTTCCGGCATACCTAATTCCTCATCATAAATAAGGCCACATATAGTGCATTCATACTTTTTAAAACTCATCTCGTACTCTCTCTTTAAAAGATCTTCAATCAATATAAACCGTTCAATCAAAAACCACCAGCAATGATACAATTGCAAAATGACAAAGTCACATTCCAGTTCACCTACAAAAGTACTCGTTTTCGCTGGCCTCGACCCAAGCGGTGGAGCAGGTATCTCTGCTGATATTGAGACCCTGTCAAATTTAAAAGTTCATGCGCTGCCCCTTATTACCTGCCTGACGGTGCAGGATAGCCACAATGTAAAACAACTTAATAGTGTTGAACCGCAACTGCTTAAAAATCAGATTGAAACCCTGCAAAAGGATATTTCATTCCAGGCAATTAAACTGGGCTTACTTTCAAGCATTGAAATTATTAATCTTGTATCCGATACACTCAAAGCTCAGCCGGAAATTCCCGTGGTATTTGACCCCATCCTGCGCGCTGGCGGTGGTGCCGAGCTAGCTAAAAGCAATATAGACTCAATCGTAAACGCCATGTGTGAGAAAATTATCCCCTTCTCAACAATTATCACCCCCAATAGTCTCGAAGCTCGGTTGCTCTCTGGCAAGCAAGATTTAACGGATTGCGCGAAAGTATTAATAGAAGCAGGCTGTAAAAATGTTTTAATTACCGGCGAGCATGAAAATAATCCTCAAGAAATAACCAATAGCTTGTATACATTAGATAATAGTGGAAAATTAAACCGTACCGATACTCACTGGCCGCGTCTGCCACACCAGTATCACGGTTCAGGCTGCACGCTTGCATCGGCTATTAGTGGCTATATCGTAAAAGGTTTTTGCATTGAAGATGCCGTACAACAGGCACAGCACTTTACCAATGCCGCTTTGCAACATGCGCAACTATTAGGAACAGGGCAATACCACCCGAATCGTTTTAAATAACATGATGCATAACTTACATGGCCTATATATTATTACCGATCCCACACTTTGCGGTGATGCTATCGTTAACAAAGTCGAGCAGGCTATTCTGGGCGGAGCTCAAATTATTCAATATCGAAATAAATCCGCCGATACCATGCAGCTAATCGCAGAAGCCAGCGCCTTACAAAAACTTTGCCAGCAATACAAACGAATATTTTTAATCAACGATGATGTTGCCCTTGCCATTAAAATAAACGCCGATGGTGTCCACCTCGGGCAAACAGACGCGGATATAACCAGCGCGAGAAAACAGCTTGGAGCCGAAAAAATAATTGGTATTACCTGTCACAGTGATATAAATGCCGCTCAAATGGCACAGCAACAATCTGCCAACTACGTGGCCTTTGGGCGATTTTACCCGTCACAAACAAAGCCAGCCGCACCAGCGGCTAAAATTGATATTTTGAAGCTGGCTCAAGCACAGTTACAAATTCCAATAGTTGCAATTGGCGGGATAAGCGTTGAAAATGCACTTGAGCTAATTACCGCCGGTGTCGATATGCTGGCCGTTATTCATGCAGTATTTTCGCAGGAAGATATTAAACAGGCCGCCGCCGAGCTAGTTCAATTTTTTCAGGCATGATTCCATTAAACTAAAAATACACCTTTAATAATTAAAACTAAAACAAACTACACAGGACTCTATTATGTCAGCCTCATTAACACATTCAGCCGAGTTATTTGAACAAGCAAAAAAATGTATTCCCGGTGGCGTTAATTCACCGGTACGCGCTTTTAATGGTGTTGGTGGTTCGCCGGTTTTTTTCAAGTCGGCAAAAGGTGCTTATGTTTTTGATGAAGATAAAAATAAATATATCGACTATGTTGCCTCATGGGGGCCAATGATAATCGGCCATTCACATCCAGACGTATTAACTGCCATTGAAAACGTACTCGATAAAGGCTTAAGTTTTGGTGCACCAACAGAATTAGAAACAAAAATGGCTTGCCGTGTTTGTGAAATTGTCGACTCCATTGAACTGGTTCGCATGGTTAGCTCGGGTACCGAAGCCACTATGAGCGCACTACGACTAGCGCGTGGCTACACAGATCGTGAAAAAATTATAAAATTTGAAGGTTGCTACCACGGCCATTCAGATTCACTACTGGTAAAAGCCGGTTCAGGCGCACTCACCATGGGCGTGCCCACCTCACCCGGCGTGCCTGCCGCGTTAGCAGAACTAACCATTACCCTAAACTACAACGACATCGATCAAGTTAAACGCAGCTTCAGTCAAATGGGTAACGAAATTGCGGCGGTTATCGTTGAACCGGTGGCAGGCAATATGAATTGTATCCCGCCTATAGCCGGTTTTTTAGAAACACTCCGAGAAGAATGCACTAAACACGGTAGTATTTTAATTTTAGATGAAGTGATGACAGGCTTCCGTGTTGCACTTGGCGGCGCACAGAGTTATTACAATATCACACCCGACTTAACCACCTTAGGTAAAGTAATCGGTGGCGGTATGCCCGTCGGTGCCTTTGGAGGTAAACGAGAAATTATGCAACATATTGCACCCAGTGGCCCGGTCTATCAGGCTGGCACTTTATCGGGTAACCCCGTTGCAATGGCAGCAGGGCTTAAAAACCTTGAAATTATCAGCAGCAAAGGTTTCTATGATCGATTAAACAAAAAAGTTGTTGCGCTGACCGAAGGCTTAAAAGAACGTGCTAAAGCTAGCGGTATTGGTTTAACAACCAACGAAGTGGGTGGTATGTTTGGGGTATTTTTTACCGACGCCGAAAAAGTGACAAACTTTGCCGAAGTGTCAAAGTGCGATGTTGAGCGATTTAAAAAATTCTTTCACGGCATGTTAGAACAAGGTGTTTACCTTGCACCCTCAGCCTACGAAGCCGGTTTTGTTTCAAGTGAACATACCGATGAAGATATAGCAAAAACATTGGATGCGGCGGAGACTGTATTTAAAACGCTTTAAATTTAGAAATATTTAACCATAACGGATACGACGAAAGAGATTAATAAATTAAGTTGGCTAGGGGCTGTTGTTAGTCTCTTCACAATGTCGATAATTCTTGTAAGCTCAAGCGATACAATAAATACTTTCTTCGTGTCCGTTATGGTTAATGATATAAATTAAATTTTCCCCGCCAAAGTAAAATCCTTATACAAATGAAAAGTACGACCATTCACCTCGCTCACTGAAAAAACCGCATCGCTCTTACCTAAATTATTCACCGCGGCATAACCGGTTCTAAAATTAACCCCGGCCACATCAATATGGCTTCGCGTGGTTTGAATACCAATTTGTGCCTGAATATTACTGCTGGTTAATTCCAGGCTTGAATCGAATAAGGTAATAGCAATATCCTCGGAGAAAAGCTGACTTTTCTCAATAAAAACCTCGCTGTTAGTTGCAACAACGGAACCTGCATTAACGTTATATAAAACAGCTCGACCACAATTATTTAACTCAATACGCAGATAGTTGCCTTCAAAATATTTTTCACGCTCGTTAATACAGCGGCCGATGCGTTGTGACGACTTAAATGGCCGGAACCGCCAGCGTTGGCCTAACAACGCTATATCGGCTGCAGTTAAATGTTTTAAGACAAGTTGATTAAACTCAGCTGGCTGGTCGGTCATTGGGGAATGAGCCGACCGCGGCAGTACCCTTAAATAACTATTTACCAGGCGCGTTTGTAATATGCTGGCGGTTCTAATCGGTGTTACCAGATCGTAAGCCCCCCAGACAATCAGAGTCGGGATTTTATTTGCCCGAATAGCACTAGAAAAATCTTCGAGTGCGACCGCTGCACCAGCAATGGTCGAGGCATTGCCCTGTAAAATAATTTTTCTTAATTCAGGTGTTTGCAGAGCATCGCGAATATTAATAGGCAACCAATCAAGGCTCTGAAAAAACATATTAGCCAGTGCATTCATTGATGGGATTTCCTGCAAATCAGGCAGCGCCCAATAAGTTATTTGCTTGAAAAACTTCAGCCACTTAAACGCAACACTTTTAGCAAATGAATATTGATGCAATACCCCGCCCACATCAGCAAGTACTAAACGCTTTATATCATCGGGATACATGGCGCTATAACGCAGAGCAACGGCTCCTCCCATTGAATGGCCAATTAAATAAAAAGGCTTCTTAATATATTGATGTTTGATAAAGTTAACAAAATAGGCATAATTAGATGGCGAATATAAATTATTGCCACGCGACGACTGACCAAAACCCGGCAGGTCAAAGGCAATAATATGGTATTTATCTTTTAAAACGGCAATTTGTTCATACCAGCTATTGGCATCAGCATTTAAACCATGAATAAAGACCACGCTGTCTTCAGCAGTAGGATTAATTTCATAGATACATGCCCTGCCATTAAATACTGGTTCAGCTAGGCAGTTTTTTGTTAAACCCAGATCGGTTAAATTTTTAACATAGACAGGAACAGGTGCAGAATTTTCTGCATAAACACTGTTTGCAGGAAAGCAAAACAGCAAGAATAACAAATTTAAAGCATTTGAATTAAACATTCTATTTTTTCTGTATTCGTTTATCAGTTGGGGCTTCATCAGCATCTAAAAACACGCTATTATATTCTCACCATGACCAGCAACAGTCTAGAAATATTTCTTAATTGGATGACTCAACACACAGTCTGGGTGAATATTTTTATATTTGTAATCGCAATGAGCGAATCCCTTCTGGTTGTTGGCTTAATTATTCCAGGCTTCCTGTTAATGCTTGGCTTTGGTGCGCTAATCGCTACTGGACACCTTGAATTTTGGCCCACCGTACTAATTGCAATAGCCGGTGCCATTGCCGGAGATGGATTCAGTTTCTGGTTAGGCCAGCACTACAAGCAACAACTACAACGTATCTGGCCATTATCACGTTATCCAACATTGATACTACAAGGCCAGAATTTTTTTAATAAACACGGTAAGAAGAGTGTCGTGCTAGGGCGTTTCTTCGGCCCTTTACGTGCCATTGTTCCTACGATTGCCGGCATATCGAATATGCCCGCGATGCAGTTTTATCTGTCAAATATTCTATCCGCCATTGTCTGGGCTCCACTTTATTTACTGCCGGGTATTCTTTTTGGCATGTCTTTGCAACTGGCAAAGGAATTTGCGGGACAACTGGTTTTATTACTCATCGTTATTATCGTGCTGTCGCTATTAGCTATTCATATTGTTAAAACGCTATACAGGTGGCTAACACCACAGGCAGATGTACTTTCATATCGCCTCATTATCTGGGCACGAGAACATCCTTTTTTGGGGGCTTTACCGGATGGGCTGGTTAACCCTGAACATTCAGAAGTACGCGCAATTAGCAGCCTTGGGATTTTATTAATCATTAGCGCGCTAGGTTTTATTGTTTTTAACTATTACTTTTTCAATAGCCTTTTTTTAAATAACCTTGATATCTTTATCGCAACACAAATCAATCTGCTACAGCACCCCCTTGCCTCATCCATTGCCGCATTTATGAATGTTTTTAGCTATCATAATTTCATTTTTAGCAGTGTTGCTCTATTTGCCATTATTCAGCTTTATTTTAAAAACTATAAATTGATATTTTTTTTAGTGGCAGCATTAATATTGCCCTGGGCACTACTATTAATTCCCGATAATTTTAGTTTGTTTTTTAAAGCTTTTAATCAGCAAAGCTACAACACATCACATTTATTTATTGTTGCGGTTGCTGTTTATGGCCTTATAACAACCTATGCGGCTAAAAGTTACTCTAGCGGGAAAAGTCAGCTTATCTATAGCCTGGCCTTTTTGTTTATAAGCCTACTGGCTTTATCGCAGCTATATTCAGGTCATCAAACATTTTCTACGCTAACTGGGCACTTTCTCTTTGGCTTAATCTGGGTTGTTATTCTGAGTATTGCTTACCGCCGTCATCCGGCTGCATCGCCAAAAATTAACAAACCATTCACCAGTACATTAATTACAATAGCCGGCCTGAGCATTCTCATTTTTATATTTTCTAAAAATACTGATTTTGTAAATACACATCACAAAAAAAATAATCAGAAACATTTTATTATTAGTTATGCTGGCTGGCTTGACTCTGGCTGGAGTATTTTACCGGCCTATAGAAATGACTTGCGTGGTAACAAAAAATACCCACTAAATATTCAATGGGTAGCAGACAGAAAAAAAATAATCGAAGTATTAAATACCAGTAATTGGCAGCAAATGGATAATTCATTTAAAAAATATTCGAACTGGTTAAAACCAGTCACCAATCCGATTGATTTGCCGGTCGTAAAACATCTACATAATGGGCGTTATAATAAACTTACTTTTATTAAACCGATAAAAGCAAATAAATTACTGGTGCTGCGTCTATGGCCATCCTATTACTATAGTCAAAGCAAAGATTCTAAAGAACGCTTATGGTACGGTGAAGTTGTCTTTACTAAAATCACTAAAGCCCCCTTTGTTAATTATTTAACCAGCATAAATCAATTTAGTGGCGTCCTTCAAAAATTCACAGAAGATCTTACTGCAAATTATGAATTTCGTATTCGAGGTAAAAAAGAAAAGCTATCGTCTAACTGGGATGGTAAAATAATTTTAATTAAGTAACTAATGTTTAGTGTCACGCAAAATAGATTCTATTTTTGCCAAGCGCTCAGCAATACTATCACTCTCAAGCAAGGCCTGTTTTACGTTTAAATCTGTTGGTAACAACTCGATTAAACGTGCACTCACCCATTCTGCATTGTTTAAATGACGTTCTATTGTTCTAAAAGGTGCTTCTAGCTGATCTAATATTTTTTCTAAAATAGGCGCAAGATGTGAATTTTCATCCGTAAGTTCAGAAGAATCAATATTATCAAGCAACTTGATATCGGCTGTTATTAATTGAGAATCATGTACCTTGCTATTAGTAATATTGAATCGCTGAATGCCTTTTAAGGTAATACCCAGTAAACCATCGGTACGTTTATGCCAATAGATTATTTCTGTTAGGGTACCAATATCATAAATTTCTGGTGCAACACCAATTTCGTCACCACTTTTAATCAACACGACACCAATGGGGGTTTCTGTTTTCATTGAATGACTGATCATATCCAGGTAACGCGGTTCAAAAACACGCAATGGCAATGGTCCACCTGGATAGAGAACCGTGTTTAATGGAAATAAGGGTATATTCATCTGTTTTTATAACCCCCAACGTGGCAACAAATTATGTGTTATTCCAATATGGTCTAATATTCGTGCGACAACAAAATCAACCAGGTCATTTAAACTTTCAGGCTTTTGATAAAAACCGGGATTAGCCGGCATAATCGTAACCCCAATGTTAGCAAGTTTAAGCATGTTTTCCAGGTGAATGGGCGATAAAGGCATCTCCCGAACAACGAGCATAAGCTTGCGTTGTTCTTTAATCATAACGTCGGCCGCACGTTGCATAAGGTTATTACTCGAACCCTGAGCTATAGACGATAATGTACCGGTTGTGCATGGGCAGACAATCATCTGCTCGGCTTTATGTGAACCACTGGCTACCGGAGAGCTCCACTGTTCTCGTCCATAAACAATAATTTGTTCTGCAGCGGCATTAAAATGTTCAGTGAAAAATAGTTGCGCGTCTTGAGGCCGGGAAGGAACATCTAAATCTGTTTCCATCGCAAAAACGGCTTGTGCCGCTTTTGAAATTAACAGGTAGATCTGGCGGTTATCTTTGACCAGGTATTCGAGCAAGCGTAAACCATAACATGCTCCGGAGGCACCGGTCATAGCTAAAATAATGGGTGATGAATGATATTTTTTAGTCATTTTTATTCAGTATTATTACACACTACAAAACTCAGCTTGATTCTAGCATATCCAGTAATTTCTGATGAATGCCCGCAAAACCACCGTTACTCATAATCAGCACATGATCACCTGAGCGCAGTCGTGGGATTAAGCTTGTTAAGATATCATCAACATTATGTTCGATGCTACTGTGCTGCAGGTTTTTTAAAGCGTTCGCAAAATCCCAGTCAAGGTTAGCCGGTTGCAGCGCTATCACCTCATCGGCCAGCTCTAATGATGCACCCAATGTTGAAGCATGAACGCCTTGTTTCATGGTATTGGAACGCGGCTCGAGTATGGCAATAATTCGGCCATCGCCCACTTGCCTGCGCAAGCCGTCGAGCGTGGTTTTAATGGCCGTAGGGTGGTGTGCAAAATCATCATAAACGGTTATGCCGTTCACCACGCCACGAATTTCCATACGCCGCTTAATACCTTCAAATGCCGCTAAGGTTTCAATGGCATGCGGGATTGTAATACCGATATGCCGTGCAGCAATAATAGCCGCCAGACCATTTAACATATTATGCTGGCCGATTAAATTCCACTTAACCGAGCCTTGTACTTCACCATGATGCAGAACATTAAAATGAGAATAATCCTTTTCAATCGCAGCACATTGCCATTCACTGCTGTCATTTGACTGTCCTTTATCACTCATAATAGCCGTACCCGTCCAGCAACCCTGTTCAAGCACTTCGGCTAAATATTTTTCGGCTTGTGGATAAATAATCAAACCATTCTCAGGTACCGTGCGAATTAAATGATGAAACTGTGTTTGAATAGCAGCAATATCGGGGAAAATATCGGCGTGGTCGAATTCCAAATTATTCAGCACCACCGTTCGAGGATGATAATGCACAAACTTGGAACGCTTATCGAAAAAAGCCGTATCGTATTCATCGGCTTCAATAACAAAAAAATCTGACTCACCTAAACTTGCTGAGACACCAAAATTTTTCGCCACGCCACCAATTAAAAACCCCGGCTTCATGCCGTTGGCTTCTAATATCCAGGTCAACATGCTGCTGGTGGTAGTTTTACCATGCGTGCCGGCAACCGCCAGAACCCAACGCTGCTGTAAAATATTTTCTGCCAGCCACTGAGGACCTGAAGTATAGGGAATATTGTGATTAAGAACATACTCAACGGCAACATTGCCACGCGAAAGAGCATTACCAATAATAACAACATCAGGTTCTGGTTTTAACTGCGAAACATCAAAACCCTGAATGATCTCGATACCCTGTTCTTGCAACATGGTGCTCATGGGCGGGTAAACATTAACATCGCTGCCAGTGACTCGATGGCCTAAGCCACGCGCAATGGTGGCAATACCGCCCATAAAAGTACCGCAAATACCCAGTATATGAATGTGCAAGCGTGCTCCTAGTATGACTTACAGTAAATATGTGATAATGCTATCTTACTTAGAATTAGAGTCTTTTACAAAGAGCGATTATGCCAACAACATACCAGACCACATCAAATCACGACTATCATTATATTGATAATAATAGCGACCTACAAAGCTATTGCGATTCCATTAAAAATTCAACCTGCTTGTTTGTTGATACAGAATTTATCCGCGAAAAAACCTACTCTCCGGTTTTATGCTTAATACAGATTGCCAGCGAGGATAGCCTCGCCTGTATCGACCCGCTAACAATCACCGACCTCAATCCTTTGCTAGATTTAATATTTGATGAATCGATTGTTAAGGTTTTTCATGCCGCTCGGCAAGACCTGGAAATATTTTACAATTTACGCAACAGCACCCCCAAAAATCTCTTTGATACACAAATTGCAGCAACCCTGCTTGGCCATGCGGAACAAATTGGCTATGGCAACCTTGTCAATGCCTTATTGAAAATTCCGCTCGATAAAAAATATGCGCGTACCGATTGGACACAACGTCCACTCAGTAAAGAACAACTTGAATATGCGATTAATGATGTTATTTATTTGCGAGAAATTTACGCCATCATCACCCAAAAACTTAACGATAATAATCGTATTGACTGGTTAAAAGATGATTTTGACTTTTTAAGCTCAGATTCAACGTTTAAAGTAGTGGCCGATAAAATGTGGCGCAAAGTTAAAGGCCAAAACAAACTGAGTGGACTACAGCGGGCTGTCTTACAGGATCTGGCCGGCTGGCGTGAACAAAAAGCAATTAGTTCGAATAAACCACGCAAGTGGATTATCAGTGACGATGTTTTATTAAGCCTGGCACAACACCAGCCTGATTCAAATACTTCTTTAGCAAAAATACGCGGGCTGACGGATGGTATAATTAAAAAGTCTGGCGCCACTCTTATCGACATTATTGCGGAATCCAAAAAACGACCGCAAGAAAGCTGGCCAACCCTGGTGAAATTTTCGAAAACATCAACACAACAGGATGCTTTAATTGATTGCATGATGGCCATGGTTCGGCTTTGTGCCGCAAAAGAGACCATAGCGACCAGTATGCTATGCTCAAGGAAGGATCTAGAACAATGGCTACTCACTGAAGAACCAATTGCATTATTATCGGGTTGGCGAAAACAATTAGCCGGTAATCAGCTAACTGATTTTTTAAAAGGTAATATCGTTATCTCAAGTAATGCAGGTAAACTAGAATTTAACATCAAAAAATAATCAGTGTAAATTATGTCAAAACGGCTTATCAATTCTATAAAAGAGCATAGCCAACGCTACATTCATTATAAATATAACTACGCACCAAGAAGCAATAATACTTATCAACTTTATTCTGAAGGCAGTCAGTTTTATCCAGCCATGCTGGAAGCGATTAAACAAGCACAATCTTATGTTTATATCATCCAGTATATATTTGAAACCAGTCTGACATCTAAAAAATTTATTAGTGCGCTTATAAAAGCACAACAACGTGGTGTTAAAGTTTGTTTAATTGGTGATGCTTATGGTTCAAAAAATTTAAGTCTGCAAGAACGCCAACAACTGACCAATGCAGGAATTCAGGTAAGCCTGTTTAACCCATTACGTAAATACCATTTAATAAAGTTTTTATATCGTGACCATCGAAAATTACTCGTCATTGATGGTCAAACAGCGTTTATTGGCGGAGCGGGAATATGCGACGATTATAATTTTCCGATACAACATCAACAAAGCTGGATTGACATCGTTATTAAAATATCAGGTTCACTGGCACTTGATTGTGAATCCTTGTTCCTGAATCAATTCAAACCGAATCAATTCAATCTAGATCAAATCAATCTCGATAAAATCAAGCCAGCCCCGCTAGCAACTCAAAACTATAACGATGAAAAAATTAAAGCATCCAGCCTAACCCTCAACCAATCGCAGGGACGATTATTAACATCTAAATCCTGGCGTAGCAATGAAATACAACGTGCCATTATACATGCTGTGCAAAAATCAAAAAAAAGAGTATGGATTACCAGTCCCTATTTTGTACCCAGTCGCAAACTTCGTTCCCGCTTAAAATCTGCAGCACATCGAGGCTGTGATGTACGGTTAATGTTACCTGGTGCAATATCTGACCATTCCTGGGTCAACCAGATAGCTCGTCACCGTTATACTCGTTGGCTAAAAAACAACATTCATATTTTTGAATACCAACATGAATTCTCCCATGCTAAAGCGATACTTTGTGATGACTGGCTTTGCATTGGCTCAAGTAATTTTGATCGATGGAATCAAAAATTTAATCGTGAACTTAATATTGAGATACGTTCAAAATCACTATCACAACAACTCAGCGATTTTTTTGAGCAAAATTTTTCTGACTGCATTCAAATTGACCCGGCTATCTGGAAGAAAAGACCACGCATACAGCGAATAAAAGAATGGTTCTGGAGCAAAGTCGCTATCTGGCTTGAACGCATTATCAATATAATGCGTTAAATTAAATGTTTCTGATATCTGCAGCCCCGTTAATCAGGAACAATATGGTCGAGAATGTAAACCATACTTACGCATTAAGTTATTTTCATGCCATCGAAGATGGAATCGGTAGCGCTGACTAACGGACGCGCTGTTCGCCATCCCTGGCCGCTCGACTGCTTCATCCATGAATTAGCCTTAACTCAGTTCAATTAAAAAAGCTTTATAACGACTTATTTTAACATCATCACTCCACCAGTTTTTTGGCAAACCAGCTTTCATTTTTAAATGTTGAAAAAAATTATCAACGCTAGTTAACTCTGTCCAGACCGATGGTAGAAAGGTGCCGCGATTGCAACCATGCTCAAGTATCAATCCATCTACACCCGGTCGAATTTGATTCAATAAATCCTGTTCATTTTTAAACACAATTGGTTCAGGCTTCCCAAGTATAGATATATCCAGCGTTAGTTGTTCGTATTCATCTGGCTGCAAAGCTGGAAATCGTGGATCCTGAAAAGCTGCGGCATAAGCATATTTGGCGATATCACTAATCAATGGTTGTATCGCTTGTAATGCGCCAATACATCCACGCAGCTGTCCCTGTTTATGCAATGTTACAAAACAGGCTAAGTCCTGTTGTAAATTTTCAGTGTAGTTTCGGCTAACAACTTTCAATGCAGCTCCCTGTTGCAGTCCATGCAAAATTGAATCTTGGGCAACTTGTAGACATGTCTGTTGTTCCGCTTTTGTAAATTCCATTTTTTATAATTCCAGATTTTTAAATTTCGATAATTTAATAAAAAACATACGCACCATATCCTACAACGCGATCTTTTGTTCCGGCGGTATCGCCTGAATTTCTCAAATCAAGTATTTCAACATCAAGCGATTTATTTTGTGCAATAGTGAGTAAACCTTTTAAACAATTACGGCCACAGGCATCATCATAGGCAATTAAATCCGGCTTCAGATTTGTAATCGCTTCACTGGTTCTTCGATCCATCTGATTAGCTTCATCAGAAGTATGGTAGTGACTTAAATCGGAACTGATAACAATTAAAGTGTGTTCATCACCCCATAGCGTATTTAAAACTTCGGCCACTTCATGCCGCTCAGCGTCTCCCACCACTATCGGTATTAAACTAAAATCATCTAGAACTGCTTGTAAGAAAGGCAGTTGTACTTCAAGGCTATGTTCATCACGATGTGCCAGTTCCGATACCTGCACCTGCGGAAGAGCAGATAAAATTTGAATGGCATCTAGATCGACTGGAATATTACCTAAAGGCGTATTAAACATATCTGACTCCGGCACAGCTAGACCAGCGAACGCCACTCGGTGAGACGGGCCCAGTAACACTACGCGATTGATTTGATGCTTAAGAGGTATTAAGTATTGATAAGCTGATGCTGCAATCGCGCCGGAATAAACATAACCGGCATGTGGTACAACGATGGCTTTAGGCCTACTTTTTAATACCTTTGCCGGAGTATCACTTTCTGTCAGATAATGCTGGATATCTTTTTGTAATCTGTTTGCATCAGCAGGGTAAAAAGACCCAGCAACCGCAGGATATCTGATCTGGCTCATAACTTATTCCTGTATCAGTTTTTATTTCTGCACTCTATTTCATGGCTGTCCCGTTAACTTTTTAACGAGCTAAAATGTAAGGGCATGGAATAGGTCAAGGATAGCGAGTCCGTTAGTAGACGTGACCGATTTTATGTCCGATGGTGTGAAAATAACCTAAAACATAAGTATGCTTCACACTTTTCAGCATATTGTTCCAGGTTAACAGAACAGCGGTGACTCTATTTATATAATAGGGATATTCTCCACACTTGCAATAGCATTATTTAGCGCTATTGATATAGTATGAAATAAATAAACAGGACTTGCCGTGTCGGATTCATCTATCGTTAGAACAAAGTACTGGCACTTGCTGGATGATGGACGAGTGCAATGTGATTTATGCCCGCGAGAATGTAAGTTACATAAAGACCAGCTTGGCTTGTGTTTTGTACGAGCTAATCAAAATAATGAACTTGTGTTAACAACGTATGGCCGCTCCAGTGGTTTTTGCATTGATCCTATCGAGAAAAAACCTTTAAATCATTTTTTACCCGGTACGCCAGTATTTTCATTTGGAACGGCGGGCTGTAACCTGGCCTGTAAGTTCTGCCAGAATTGGGATATCAACAAATCACGCGAAATGAATACCCTGGCGGATGCTGCCAGCCCGGATGCAATCGCAAACACAGCCGCAGAGTACCGTTGCCGAAGTGTCGCCTTTACTTATAATGATCCTGTTATTTTTCATGAATATGCTATTGATGTTGCTAAAGCCTGCCGTGAAAAAGATATTAAATCGGTTGCCGTCACTGCGGGTTATGTCAGCCCTGAACCTCGTGCTGAATTTTACCAATGGATGGACGCTGCCAATGTCGACATGAAAGCTTTTACAGAACGTTTCTACTATAAAATAACAGGTGCTCATTTAGAACCTGTTTTAGAAACCCTGAAATATATCAAACATGAAACCGATTGCTGGTTAGAAACCACCACGTTAATTATTCCTGGTGAAAATGATTCCGAAAAAGAATTAACTGAAATGTGTGAATGGGTTGTTGAGAACCTCGGCGTCGATATGCCCATGCACTTTAGCGCCTTTCATCCCGATTTTAAAATGACGAGCCTGCCATCAACACCCGCTGCCAGCTTGAGCCTGGCCAGAGACATTGCGATAAAAGCAGGCGTACATTATGCCTATGTCGGCAACATTCATAATCGCGATGCCGATAGCACCTGGTGCTATCACTGCGGTGCGTTATTAATAGAACGGGATTGGTATGAATTAGGCCAATGGAATATTAATGCCGAAGCAAGCTGTCCGTCATGTGGTACCAAAATCGCGGGGGTTTTTGAAGCCAGCCCCGGCAACTGGGGTGCGAAAAGATTGCCTGTTCGAATGGCATAAACTGAAAAATTTTAACCAAAAAGAACACGAAGAAATCAAAAGATTTTTATACGACCTTACTTCGTGGTCAATATAATTAACCTGAACTCGGGATAAGGAGATGAATGGAACGACCCCGGCCATGAAGCCGAAAGGGTGTCATACAGACACACAAAACATTGCTGCTGACTGCCGCGTCCATGTGCAGACGGTCTTTATGACACCCTTTCGGCTTCATCCCCTAACTTGGTCGAATGTTTAAGTGTTATCGTCCTTATCCCGAGTTCAGGTTCATTAAAAAAACCGACCTACTTTAAAAATAGGTCGGTTTCTTGTAGCCCCAAACTTAACGTCTACGGGATTTTTTCTTAGTTACTTTTTTCTTGGCGACTTTTTTCTTTGCCTTCTTCTTAGTAACTTTTTTCTTGGCCTTTTTCTTGGCAACTTTTTTCTTTGCCTTCTTCTTAGTAACTTTTTTCTTGGCCTTTTTCTTGGCGACTTTTTTCTTTGCCTTCTTCTTAGTGA
>CAZDEC010000025.1:41080-42902 GCA_964504295.1 uncultured Thioalkalispiraceae bacterium | reverse complement strand
TATCGAATCTTGTTATGTTAAACAATATAACAAGGGATGAAGAAAAACCAACACGAGTGTTGCTTGATGTAACTGGGGTGTCAGGGACAATTATCCCCGCTGGGAGGTTGGTGTCATCTATAGACGGGAATATAAAACTATCAACAGAGGATTCTTTAACGATAAATTTATCTGGTGTTGGTAGTGTTTTTGCTTCCGCAACAGTTATGGGTCCAGTGCCAGCTCTTGCTGGAACTATTACCCAAATCGATTCTCAAATCACTGGATGGGACACTGTTACAAACCCCAATGACGGGGTATTAGGGAGTTACGAAGAAACAGACGTTGAGTTGAGGGTGAGAAGAAATAAATCAATAGCTTTGCCGTCACAGTCGATGGTAGATTCGATATTTTCTGAAGTGTCAAATGTGGATGGTATATCTAGCGTTGCTGTATTAGAAAATGAAACAGATTTCATAGACGTGAATGGATTGCCAGCACATTCATTTCAAGCAATTGTTGTTGGTGGATTGGATCAAGACATTGCAGATGCTATATTTCTGAAAAAACCATTAGGAATAGAATCGTTTGGGACGACAACCGTCTCGGTTAATGATTTACAAACATTCCCACATAACATATCATTTTCAAGACCTATTAGTGTACCTATATTTGTAATAGTTAATACAGTAGACCTCGGAAATTTACCGGTTGATGCTGATGAATTAATAAAGCAGGCTATTGTAGATTACGCCAACGGAATATTAACTCTAGGTAGATCTTTTGCCCCTGGGGAAAATGTTATATTTTCAGAACTATATACTCCAGTGAATAGCGTGGACGGCCACTCTGTAACGAGTATGTTTATTGATACCTCATCTAGTCCAGCGACCACTGCAGACATACCGATAAATATACTATCAGCATCATTATTCGATGTGTCTAATATTGTGGTTAATATATCGTGACTATCGAAATAGACCATGAATTAAAAGCCATAGGCAGATTGAGAACTCAATATAGAGAGTCAACGAATCTAATTGCTTACATAAAAGCATTACTGATCGAAGCCAACACGATTGAAAAAGAAGTAATAAAAGTTATTGAGGATCGATGGTTAAATAACGCAAAGGGTGCAAATCTAGACATAATTGGGAAGATAGTAGGACAGAAAAGAACGATAGAAGATATCACACAGTTAATATTTTTCGGTTTTGATGGCCACATAGGGGCTGATAGTTTTGGGTCTACATCTGATCCAGGTGTTGGATCAAGGTTTAGATCTAATGGAGAGCCAATAACAGGCAAGGCTATATTAAGCGATGTTGAATATTTATTGTTTATAAAATCTAGAATAATAAAAAACCATACAATAGTGACATCAAATGATGTTGCTGGGGCCATACGGTTTCTGCTTCAAGCTGATTCATCGTATGCGATTGATTACGGAGGTGCAACCGCGAAAATAGGAATAGGAAGATTATTAACATCCAATGAAAAATTATTAGTATTGAACGGTGGTTTAATACCTCGCCCCGCTGGTGTCACATATCGATATTCCGAGTATCAGGGTGGCGATGCTTTCGCGTTTGCAGGGGTTGATAATGCGAAAGGGTTCAATACTGGAATATTTGCAAGTACTATCTAGAGGAAAAGAAAATGTCAGAACAAATCAAACCGTTAAGTATTGAAGAAGTGTGGGCAGAGTCCAGCACTCTCATTAATGATCCCGGCGCAGCGAAGGTAGATCAAGGGTGGGTAGCGGAAATCCCAGACGTTGAAAATTTTAACTACATAATGAACCTTTTTAGCAAATCCATAAAACACATAAATGAGCAAGGTA
>CAZDEC010000025.1:37633-40980 GCA_964504295.1 uncultured Thioalkalispiraceae bacterium | reverse complement strand
ATTTACCAGTATTCTCTTTCTACTCCTTGGGATCTATCAACAATATCCTATGACGCGATAAGTTTTGATTTATTCGCCAACGGCTCACCAAGTGGCACTAGCTTTAAATTCTCTGCCGATGGGTTAAAAATGATTGTTTTGAATTCGTTTCCGGAAACCTTAAACCAATACACATTATCAATAGCGTATGATTTATCAACAGCAACATATGATAATGTGAGCGCTAATGTATCCGCGCAAGTGAATTCCCCGCAATCATTTTGGCTGAATCCAACAGGATCCAAGCTATATGTATTATCTTCGTCCAGTGACTTACTTCACCAATTTGTTATGTCAACTCCATTTGATTTGTCCACAATATCCTACGATAATATAGTAATAGGATTGACATCTGACAT
Source organism: uncultured Thioalkalispiraceae bacterium (assembly GCA_964504295.1). GTDB lineage: Bacteria > Pseudomonadota > Gammaproteobacteria > UBA6429 > Thiohalophilaceae > SZUA-37. The sequence goes on along the minus strand of CAZDEC010000025.1, from coordinate 40,582 downwards.
ATCAGTATCCGTGGAATTGGTTTTCTCCAACGATGGCAAAAGGTTTTTTATAATAGACAATGGAGGGTCCGTATTTCAATACTCACTAGACATTGCATGGGATTTACAGTTAAATAACTACACCGGGATTGAAATTGATTTCTCCGAATTGTCTGGTGATTCAATAAGGGGCGCAGTTTTTAAAGATGATGGCAAGTATCTATTTGGGGTTGGTTCAGATTCTGTTCCGAGAATACATGAATTCTCAACTAACTTTATGAGCTTGAAATAAGGAAGGAAAATGAGCAAGTATACATGGTTATTGGATAACGGCCACGGCGGCCTGATTAATGGCAGGTACCAAACTAACGGGAAAAGGAGTCCGACTTGGCCAGATGGTAGCGTACTATACGAGGGTGAATTTAATCGAGCAATTGTTAATCGTATGATTGAGATGCTAACGAGAGATAATATTAACTACGTTAATATTGCCCCAGAATTAGAAGATATCTCCTTGATTGATCGCGTTAATCGAGCAAATCGATACCACAAACAGGATAGATGCATATACATTTCTATCCACGCCAATGCTGGTGGCGGGAAAGGATATGAAGTATACACTTCACAAGGAAACACAAAATCAGACCCTATTGCTAGTGTATTTTTCAGTGAGTTTGAAAAGGAATTTTTTGGTGAAAAAATGCGTTCTGATTTTTTTGATGGGGATGTAGATAAAGAGGCTGACTTTTATGTGTTGAAAAATACCCGGATGCCTGCAATATTAACAGAGAGTTTTTTTATGGATAATGAAAAGGAGTGCAAAAAGTTTTTGGTGAGTTCTTCGGGGCGTGATAGGATCGCCCTAGCACATTATAACGCAATTTTAAACATTGAAGGAAATTTATAAAATGAAATTTGCACAAATACTAAAGAGCATATCAGGGCCATTGCTTGCTGTTGCGGGCGCAAGCAATCCTCTGGTCGGGGGCGCAATTGCTACTTACAATGCAATTGTAAGCAAGGACAAGCAATTACCTATTGAGGCCACCGGAATTGATCTGAAGATGGCAGTCGATAGTATGCCCCCTGATCAGTTATCTTCGTTGATGGAAAAAGAAGTTGATTTGAAAATTGCCCAAGAGGAGGGCTGGACAGAGCGGTATATAGCAATGACAAAATCCGATAGCCAAGATGCTAGGGCAAAAATAATGAAATGGATAACATTATCATTTGTATGGCCGTATGCGTTGATTGGTTTAGCTGCTGCTTATTCGCTGTCCATGGGAGATACCAAACTTGAGGACTCGTGGCCATTTGTATTGGCATATCTAGGTGTATCAGTGAGCTTGATAAAAATCTATTTTGGTGTGATTGAAAGGGAGCAGGGGAACCGCATAGATGGGATGAACGGTAATCAAACTAAACCGTTGGGCTTAGGGCGTATTTTCTCCGGCAAGTAGCTTATGGGCGGATTTAGGGTTTAGGGTTCCGGGAACAGCGAGTACCGGGAATCCTAAACCCACTATCCAGATAATTTAGTGCATTGACTTGTGATGCAACGATATCAATCTTATCTTTCTGCGCAACTCCTGGTGCTCGCCATTCCCGATGCACCAGTGATTTAACTATCTTAATGGCCTGTTCTATCGCAGTGTTCCACGCTACCTCTGAATTTTAATTATACGTTAAATTAATGTAAATTTTCTCAACTTTTCATCCACCACATCTATTCCGTTGCTCAGCTTCTGTTGGCTGTCGTATTGAATGTATGCACCAGGGTTCAGTACCAGAACGATGGGGCGCGTCACCAAACGGGTACCCATCACAATGGCATGACCGCTTTTTATCGCGCACCTTGTCACGACTGTAGCGGTGCATATTCCCGCCGCAGTGTTCGCAAACGATCTGGCGTGTGTACGTCTCAATTCTTCGCTTGAATGTTTTCTGCCTACGGCATCCGCGTGAGCCGCATTTGTAGGTGTAGCTCAAAACGGGATGCCGTCACCAGCAAAATGGGGGCAAGCTTCACTTCCCCCCATCTCGGGATGCAACACTTCGACGCATTTTTTAAAGCAGGCCTGTCCGCCCGGTGAAGAGTCGTCATTAAACCAGAAATCACATATTCTGCATTGTGTATCAATGCTGATGTCGGTTATGTGTTTCTTTTTGCTAACAACATCTTTAACCAAGTGAGCAGGAAAGGTTGATAGCGATTTCCAAGCTATAACCTTCAATCCTTCTTTGTCTCTGATTTTTACCCACCTGCTCAAACCAACATCGTACTTGTCAATGTCTACCCATTTTGTACCATTGTCAGCAACTACAGCTACTTCAACGTTGACGCTATAGAAGTCACCGCGACGCTCAGGGAAGACGTCGTTAACGGAAACCCATCCGCCTAGGGGTTGATTATCTAACTCTTCGCTATAGTTCAAGTCAAAGTCGATCAAAGCCAATTCAGGACTGTTGCCCCACCCTTGCAAACTAATTGCAGGGCTATCGCCATACATGGCACACCACTGGTTTCCTTCTATGTACAGCTTTGGCTTAAACAACATTGAAGGTCTTTTCAATTCCACAGCAGCGTTTTCTATTGTTTGCTGCACCATAGTCGCGGCTTTTGAGATTGCACCGTACGCCATATATTTCATATTCAGCTCTCCTTATAACGCTCTGCTTTATAAATCATTTAATCATTCCTTCTGGATGGTTTTTGAAAATCGTTTATCCATTTCGACTGAGTTTCTGGGTTTGCGCCCCGCACCTATTCGTTTTCCACCGTGGGAGTTATTATTCACGATTCTACTCTGCCCCTCTCTTACTCTAGGCGATAAAAGTCTAGACGCTGGAGACTCACTTGATATAACTGCAACTTTGGTCTGCCCCGCTCAAGTCTGCCCCGCTCAAGTCTGCCCCGCTCAAGTCTGCCCCGCTCAAGTCTGCCCCGCTCAAGTCTGCCCCGCTCAAGTC
>CAZDEC010000025.1:0-37533 GCA_964504295.1 uncultured Thioalkalispiraceae bacterium | reverse complement strand
CAAGTCTGCCCCGCTCAAGTCTGCCCCGCTCAAGTCTGCCCCGATCAAGTCTGCCTTGTTTCTAATCCCCCACTCAACCGCAAGACCAAGCCTAATGTTCCTCTTCTCGGCGTTATCGCAATCTATTTCCGCAGTAAATTGCACATCACCTGTAAGTCGATTTAATACGCCAAACTTTATCATTCTTCTCTCTCCCACCTGCTGGCTTCGGGTCGATCCCTCAGTCCATGTAAACATTATAGCAATCAACTTGATTGTTGTCAAGCATTTAATCAAGTGGTTGTTTGAGTTGATATGTTTTTATTAAAGCCTCTGATATCAACTTTCCATTTGATTCTGGATGGTTTTTCAGGAAGTCGTTTATCCATTTTGGCAATCTATAATTACAAGGGACGCGTACCAACTCAGAGCTTCCGGGTTTGCGCCCCGCACCTATTCGTTTTCCACCGTGGGAGTTATTATTCACGATTCTACAATCGAGCTTGCAATTAAATACACTTCTCTTGCTTCTGCTATGCTTTTTATTTCTCCAATGTGGAATGTTCTTTCTAATTTTTTGCCAATAAGAAAATACAAATGGCTTCTCTTAAACTTCCCACTCTTCCAGTATGGATCGATCAATTTATGAATATCGATTCTTGCTTTTTTAACTTCTTTGGTTACAATACATCCAAGCGGTTTGATTCTATTCTTTGTTTCGTGATGGCACCCAACATAATTATTACAAACGTCACATTTCCAAAATGGTAAGTCATATAAATCACGCCGACGTGGATAAATTTCACTTCCATCTGTCAATTTAGCGGATATATTTTTTTCACAACAGCAGCAATAAATATTCATTTAATTTCTCCTTTATCTCCCGACTGTGGTTTAAAAAAGTGCGGGATAAGCCCCACTATTGCTTTTTTGTCGGTTATCTCTCCCAAGGGGTATGGCAATACTGGCATACCCTCCAGATCCTTTATTCTCTCCATTAGTCGCTCTATCTCAGAGCCTTGGAGAGTGTTGATCTTGGTGAGATCCGTAACCCTGCACCGCGTTGCGTCAAGCAACTCTTGAGTGAGATCTAACTGTGACTTTTCTTTTTTAGGCATCTTTAATACTCTTAGTTGTGTTGATCCGCCGATTAAACATCTGTCAATATCAATAACAGCATAGATTCTGCTGCCAATATACGGTCACATGATTCCACGGCGAAAATATAGGGTGATTGTCACACTCCGACCAGCTCAAAGAAACGGTGTCTGTCTTAGAAATGCCTATCTCCATCAATTTACTGGCTATTGCGCGCACGTCTTTGATGGCTAAACCACCGTTAAACATCATCAGCTTTTCGGCGTTTTTTTCACAATATTTTCGCAACATACCCCAAACTAATGATGTTGTTATTTGATCGTTCATTACATCTCTCCCGGTTGTGTTAATCAGACCTACTAAGCCACCGGCTCTTGGCTTTGATTGTGGATCCTACCGTTGTACCACAAGGCGCTGGTGTGTTTAGCTCGCGCAACTCCTCCGCAATGCTTACAGGCCGATCCTGCCGGGCGATCATGGTCGCAATAATAGCGCTGCTTTTTTAGCAGGCACTTTTCTGCAGCCTCAATGGTTTTATGTGCGTGGCCACAATTAGCCCGCTCCTCCCAGTGCTGTTGATCCATGCTGCAAGATCCAGTTTGCACCACTGCTGAGTAACGCTCTGTTTTCATCGACCATCTCTCCCACCTGCTGGCTTCGGGTCAATCCCTCAGTCCATGTAAACATTATAGCAATCAACTTGATTATTGTCAAGCATTCAATCAAATGGTGGCTTTATAGTAAGAAAATAGTAGATACCGAAATTAAAAGTATGGTTAGGAAAATATCTACTATTTTTCCATTTTCCGTTGTCTCTTTTTGAACAAACTCATCGATCATCTTGCGTTCTTCATTTGTTATGTACAATCCTGATTTAACCCTGCTGATAACAATACTTAATTTTCTTTCCACGGCACTAACTCTATTTATGTGTCGGAAACAAAGGTAATCATGCTGAGTGTTTCTATTTCGTCGACCGAAAGCCCCAAGTTTATAGTTGCCAACTGCGATTCAACTTGCTGGTTTGTCCCCCATGAATTGCATTCTTTAACAAAAGCTTTCAAAAATATTACTTGTTCTTCGTCGCCGGACTGAGCAAGTAATGCTCCCAAATATTCCCAATCAACATCTTTCCGTATTCCCATTCTCATAACACTAACTCCAGTTGTTCGTCCCACATGTTAGGCCAAGTTTTATTTGACTTTACGTTGTTTTCCGCAGCTGTTAGTTGTTGCAGATTATCAGGACAATGTAGACCACACACATGGGCGTGATTGATTGGAACAATATGATCTGTTTGCATATCGGTTCCTTCTTCACGGCAGAATCGAGCGTACAGGAACATATCCCACACTTGTCTCAAATCACACCACTTTGGTGTTGCCAAAACACATTGTTTATAGTATCGGCAACTACGAGCATATTGGATAGACTGTACCGCTGTGTGCCCTTTCACAGCATACTTATACCAGTTAAATTGAATCAGATCGCAGTGTGAAATACTACTCCTCACTCTTGTTTCTCCAGCACAGCGCGACGGGGTGAAATGGTATTCCATCTTTTGTTAGGTTTGCGTAAGCTATTTTTACCATCCGATAAATATATAAGTCTCTATTTGTGTAACATTCTTCTTTTTCCTGGTGTGTCCCTGGAGATGTAACTGTAAAAGATTTCCCAAGGCTTTGCAGATGAAGAATAGCCCATCCATCTTTTGACTTTGATATTTTTATCACTTTGAATTCGTCATCTCGCCAAGCCTTTACTTTTATCAACGATTTAGATCTTTTGCCGTCCTCGTATGGGAATCCCGGTATTCTTATGATTAGGCCTTCATACCCAATCTCTATCGCACAACTAAGCATGGTACTTATGTCTTCATTTCCTAGTGGTATTGTCACTGCAAGTGATATGTTTTTCCCTGAATTCTCATATATACTTCTAATCATCATGAGTCTTTTTTTATAACAACTAGAATCAACTATATCGTACATTATGTATTTGATTGATTTAGTTCCGTCTTGTTTCCTTTTGATCCAGCTAACTATTGTTTGGAGCGATTCGCCGTGGCAGTATAGCTCACCGTCAACGGTAACACCTGCGGGAATTCTTATGTCGTTGAGTATGTGGTCAATAGACGATATCAACTTACCGTTCCTAGAATATGCAGTGATTTTCCCACAGTCGTTTGTTATCATGCACCTGTTACCGTCATATTTATATTGAACATATGAATCCGGGGGAATAGACCCCTTGAACTTATCAAATCTATATGCAAGCATTGGCTTTGGCTTGCCAATTAAATTAGTTGCCTTCTCTCTAACTTCGGATATGTCGCATACATATCCCGAATCAATTTTTTTATTCAATCTCGAGTTAATTCTGCTTTTGATTTGCTCTTGTTTTGTTCTGGATGCAAGCCCAAAATTAACCACCTCATTTGATTGGGTCATCTCTCCACCAACAGCACCGTATTCCATTTCTATCAGATCGTGCTCAGATTGCCATATGGACCACTGAACTATTCCACCTGAGTTGCTTCTTTTATACATGGTAACTTTATCAATCATTTTGAATTCCTCCATCACCAAATTCTCTATTTAGCCATAGGATTTTGCTTGCATTTATTTTCCTATAATCGCCTCTGATTTTTCCTTTTATTAAAAACCAATCTATGCCGACTCTGGCCGATTCAGAAATTTCGATACCAATTTGTTCAAATTTATATTTGCTTATAGAGCAATGTATTCCATCGGTATCATCTTCGATTTTCATACTCAAATATAAACTATTTCCCTCTATTATTTCGCCACCTCTAGAAACTACTTTCGACAATTCATTTAAGTCAATCAAATTTTTCTCGACTATTTTTGCAATCACGGTGAAAGTCCCCTCACCATGCACATCTTTTATTTTTGATGGCTTCTTGCTCAATCCGAATTTCTTCGGATATTTATATATGTCGCCCCAATAATGTTCGGCAGGGAATAATATGTCGAAAGCAGTAGACGGGTTCATTAATTTTTCTGATTGTGCTTTTGTATATGGTGTTCCGCCCTTTCTTTTTTGTATCATATCTTTGGCTTTTTGTATTCCAATCCCGTAGAGGTTAGTCAAGCCACCGATTAGCTTTCCGCCTGATACAGTCCACTTTATATCTGATTTTTCGGGATCAATCGGGGAGTATTCTATCCCATCATTGGTAACCATATCACGGAGCAATTTTACTGATTGCTCATCACCTCGGGAGTGGTTCAGATTTGCTACAGCGAATTGGAGGGGATAATATGCTTTAGCGCATGCCGTCCAATAAGAAATTAAAGCGTAAGATACGGCGTGTGATTTATTAAATCCCCATGCCCCAAACGTTACCATGTTTTCCCACACTTCAATTGCAACAGCCGGTGACACACCACGTTTTTCAGTGCCTTCTAAAAAATTATCTCGATATTTATTAAAATATTCCTCGCCTAAACTTTTGCTAGCGGCCTTCCTTAATGCCGAAACATCTTCCCAGCTTAGACCACCAAAATTTCTGGCAATTGTCATTAACTGCTCTTGGTATATTATCACTCCAAATGTTTCTGATGTTTCATCCACGTATGCCTTATCGTTGCTAATGTATTCAACTTTCTCTTGTCCAGTTCTGCGTTTTATATACGTGTCCGCACCACCGCTATGGAGTGGCCCTGGTCTAGCCAATGCAGTGATAGCCACGATATCATTAAAATTATGTACACCCATTTTCTGGGATACTGAAGCGACTGCGTAGCCTTCGAATTGGAATATTCCAGACACTCTATGATTGTTAAAAATATCAAAAACTTTTTTATTGTCGAGGGGCATATCATAAAAATGTCTGAAATCAAAGCCAGATAGTTCCGCGCACTCTTCCAAAATTGATAGCGTTCTAAGCCCAAGGCAATCAATTTTCAAAAGGTTTAAGTACTCTGCATCTTTTTTATCGATCATCAAGCTACCCTCTCGCACATTGACGCCGGAATATATTTCTAGGTTTTCATTCCCGACTACAATCCCAGCGGCATGTTTTCCAAAATGTCTAGCATGCCCCTCGATTCTAGATGTTAATTCCATCTGAGGGTATTTTTCTATTAAATCCTTTCCTGACTGCGTTGTCGATAATGTATCTGATATGCACATGTTGGATCGATTGTCACCTGCGAACACTTCCACTATTGATTTCTTAACATCCTCTGTTTCCCATGGTGGGATTCCAAGTGCTTTGGAAAATTCGCCTATTGCTATTGTTGGCTGCATCGTGCTCACCGTAGATATGTGAGCGACTTTATCCGCGCCGTATTTTTTAGATAAATATTTGATAACTTTATCTCTTTTGACATCAGGGAAATCGATGTCTATATCGGGTAAGTCTGCTCGGTTGATGTCAATAAATCTTTCAAAAATTAATCCGTATTTGAGAGGATCAACCTCTGTTATTCCCATTAAATAGCACACTAGAGATCCGGCGCTGCTGCCACGGCTTGGGCCGACCAGCATGGTTTTTTTTGCTTCGGAAATCATATCAGCAACGATTAAAAAATAATCACCAAAGTCTTTTTCTTTTATTAAATTAATTTCCATATCTAGTCGGTCAGAGTATTCCTTGTGAAAAATATCTATACCTCGTTTTTTTGCACCAGCAACACAAAGGCCGAGGATGCTCCCTTTGCCGGTAAATTTTAAATTTTCAGATTTTTTTAAATTAAAGCTTGAACATTCGTCCGCTATTCTGTGTGTGTTTTCTATCGCATCACGATCACCCCAGATAGAAAACCATTCATCCGTTGATAATATATGCTGGGGGTATGTTTGTAGGTCTATTCCATTGGAGCTAGAAAATACTTCATAGACGGCTTTATCTTTAACAGATGGATATCTATTGTTTATGATTGCCACCCGTGGGATCTGATTGTTGAGAAATTTATCAGGCGTTGTTTGTGTCATGGCAACGTAATCAACACGTTCTTCAGTGATAAAAGTTTCTCCTATAACAATAATGTTTTCGCTTAAATTCACGACATCGAATATACTTGTTCGAGGAAAATAATAAAAATTTTCCCAAGACTTTTTTACCAACCCATATAACTCGGACAATCCCTTTTGATTTTTGGCTATAAAAATCATTTCTGGGCCAAAGTTTTTAACCCCCCGATCAAGGCACATAACGACCATAAGACGCACTGCAAAGATAGGTTTTATTTTATTTGACATCTTACATAGTTTTGGGTGCGCGAATGTTACGCTATAATCGGCGATACCAATAACACCATTAACGGCATAATTAGCCAGCGTGTCAACACTGCCGAAAACCTTTTTGAAAGTGTATTCAGATCTAAGTGCTAAATGTATAATGTTCATTCTCAACCATCCATTTTAAACCTTCAATCATTGCCAGCACGTCGCTCTCTGCTCTATGCGCATTCGGAATATTAAAATTTCCAGTCGCAAGTTCGAATAGTTCGGCCAATTTCATCCGTCTATTTTTTAAATGAAAAGATGCTTCAACTGTGCATATTTGATTTATCGGCCATGGGAAATGGGTAAGTTTGTCAATGCGCATTAGCTCTACTGCTAGCATTCCGGAGTCGAATGAATTGTTGTGTGCGATTGAATGCGTCACTCCGGTAAAAAAGTTCGCAATCTTTTTATATGAGATTGCGAAGGAATCACAATCCTCGACCATCTCATCTGTTATCCCATGGATTCTATACGTTTCAATCGGGATTAAGATGGGTGGCTTTATCAAAAGGTTAATTGAGTCAATAACCTTAAAATCGAAGTCCGTTTTTATCGCACATATTTCCAGAATGTGCGGCTGGAGGTCAATATTTATAGGGGACGGCTTCAATAGTCCGGTGGTTTCTGTATCAAAAAATAAAAGCATCATTATTTTCCCCCACTAAATCAAAAATTACACTTCGCATTGTCGCTTATCCTTATTACTATATTTTGATATACATACCCTTACATACCCATAGTATCTTATTTTTAAGCAAAAAAAAAGCCCCTTCGCAGGGGCTTTTCAAGATCAAAAGATATATTTAAAAGATATCTTCTTCCTTTACTTGTTGATAATTCGCTGAATTAGATTGACGACATCACAATAATATGCCACCAATTTAGGATGTTGCTTTTCACTGCACCCAGCGGCTCTCAACATTTCGGAAACTTCTTCTTTCGTGGCGGTGGGGTTATCTTCAATCAGACCGAACATGGTCTGTGTTACACGGCCGCCAGGGCGCTTTTTAGGTAAGTCGATTTCGATCTCTCCAGCCTTACAATAAGCACGAACTGCGCGAGCTGAGGCTGATTCGTCGGTGCCTTTGACGTCTTTGATGATTGTGCCAACAACATCCACAAACAGCTCTTCATCAACCTTTTCGGAAGAGCCAATAACAGTATCAAGAATTGCTTTAATTTGCTCTTTCCGGGCTTTGGATGAAATTACTAAACCAGTCTCGATGGCCAACTCCATGAAAATTTTGCTAGCGTCCTTAAATGAAAATCCAGCACTAACAAGCGCACATTTAATTTCGTCTTCGGTTTTTTTTGCGGCAACTGCGGCGTCGAAAACTTCTTTCGCTTTATTTGTTTCAGCCATTCGAATGATTCCTATTTTATGTTTCGGGATTTCTGATTGAAGAAGTGCAATCAGTTCACTTTTTTTAGCATTTTTTTGGAATAGCGCAGCAAAGGGTTCTTGCCAAAGATTCGAGAACACTGATCGTGATTTTCTTAGACAGGTTGTTAAAATCTAGAATTAACGTAGGCTCATCGCTTTTTATGTCTATCGGATAATTCGAATCATTGCTGAATTTACAAATTATATTCCCATTGATGTTGATTAAATATTTCATTTTCTTCTCTCCCCCTTTAATATTTCAAATTATACTATATTGTTTCTGATAAATCAAATTCATAATCGGTTATTATCTTTTTTGACAATGTCTCATCCACTAGAATTTTGCTTGTTTTCATAAACATCTCGTTGTGAACATACATAAAAAAGGAATCTACGGAGTAAGATGGATTGTCAACATTCCGTAGTCTAAATTTAACCCAGTGCCTAGCCATCACAGCAGCATACCCTTTATATCCAAGGCATATTGGCTCTTTAAAAGATCGCAACCCACATTTATATGTAACTATGATTCCACCACCTTTTTTGCTATCGAATTCTTTGTAACTTGCACTTGTCACTTTATACCAATTCTCAATATTTTTCTTTTTAGGCTTTTTTGTCTTCCTTACAATTTCATCATCATATTCGATTTCTCTAATCTGCTCAATAAATTGAAATTCACATCCACACACATCACAAAATTTGGCCGTTGGGGGTTGGTGACATCCACAATTTTCACAAGTTTTTATTATTGGCTGACTTTTCTTTTTCCGATTGCCATTTTCTTTTATGTCAACATCGTTTATTGGGCCAAGCCGTTTAAAGTTGCCTGGAAAATCCAGTATTAAGCAGTGGTCTTTTGTCGGGCTTACACGGGAGCCACGGCCAGCTATTTGGACGTGCATTATTAGAGATTTGGTTGGCCGAAGAATTGCAATTAAATCGATTTCGGGATCATCATATCCGGTTGTTAATACATCAACATTAACAATAGCTTTATATTCGCCATTTTTTGCACGCAAGAGCTCCATATCACGACAAGTATCCATTTTCGAATGTATGCAGACTGTCGGAATTCCGTTTAATTCCAATTCTAGTTTTATATTTTCAGCATGCGCAATATCAATTGCAAAAATTAACCATCTATTATAATGTTTTCCATAACGAATAACTCGATTAATTGCTTTTCTAGTTATTTCTGATCGATCAAATCTATCTGAACATTCATCTTGTTTGAAATCATTCCCGCGTGACCCGATCCCCTGCATATCAAATTGGACGTTAGTGGGTTTTGATATCAGCCGACACAAATACCCCTCTGAAACTAGCCTATTGTATCCGTCAATGTCTGTTATATCGTAGGACACACCATCAAAAAAATTATCTTTACCGCCATATATTAATCCGTGATTGTGGCGGAACGGGGTGGCGGTGAGACCTACAGTGGGCTTGTTTAATGCTTTTAAAAATCTCCCATATCTTCCTCGTTCTTTGGGAGGTACCAGATGACATTCATCAACAATAATAAAATCAATATGTTTAAAAAAGTTTATATAATTTGCTGCTGTCTGGATGCCTGCAAAAGTTATATCCCCTATCTTTTTTTGCTTTAGCCCTGCACTAAAAATTGTCGTTTTTTTACCGTCGAAAAAAAATCCAGATGAATCGAAATTCTGCCGGAGTATTTCTTTTCTATCTGATAATATGACCGTTTTGGCTAAGCGCTTATAGGAAAATAATCTATCCGCCAATTTCATTATAATCGGTGTTTTTCCACTTCCGGTGGGGGAAGCTATCACCGGGCGTAGACCTTTACCAGAATTTAAATAATCAAAAGTGTGATCCACTGCCTCTGTTTGATACCATCGATCCTCAAACATTATATCGATTTGTATCTGCTGCAGCCAAAGGCCTGCTGTTCAAGGGTCAAAATTTTATCTTTATTCAGGGAAAATGGATTTGAACATTTCCATACGCCATCATCATAAATATCATTTGAATTGCATGTTCTGCAATTTACGGCCATCGGTTTTTTGTTATGACAAACGTCTCTATGGCTGCAGAATTTACATTCGAAGTTCCTCGCCGTATATTCCCGCTCTGGCGGGTCTTCAGAAAGAATTATATTGCGTTCTTTTTCGATTAACATTTGGGCGTGATCGGGATTAAATTTTATTCTTTGCCAGTATCTTTCTTCTGTATTTTTGTTAGTGACGCCAAACAGACATCGAGTTAATTTCATTCTCTTCATGTATACTTGGACTTGCCCATAATATACAATATTTGCAAGTTCAACGCCCAACTTTACAAATTTGTTAAACCCTTTTTCATTGGCCGTTTTGAACTCTGCCAAATGTTCGGTTTTTGGTGCTTCTGGTACCCCTAAAAGTCTACCGTCTGGATGCCCACCAGCATGACCAGAAAAACCAACTAGGCTTTCTTGCTTTTCCCCTGGTATGCCAGTAATGAGGACTTTATCCCTGGATTCATCACGCATAAAGCATTCTACGCCGATTGCTTTTAAATCTCTAATCATGCGAGGTTCTTCCCAATCTCCCCTTTCAAATATTCTGCGCACTCTTGGCGGAAAATCTGATTTCGTTGCCCACCTCCAGCCGTACCATATTTTCCTATTGCATAGATCACCCAAGCCTGACATTCCCAAATATCCACGCAGGGCTTCTGGTTCTGCGGAGTATTGCCATGAATAGCGAATGCCTTCTGGCCAGTCTAAAGATTCAATTGAACTGTTGGTTGATTTTTCATCATTTATTAAACTGACCATTTTATTTCCCCTTATTTTAACAGTCTCACTGGAACGGAGTACCTTCATCGAAATCGAAATCACCACCACCAACAGTTGTTTCTGAGCCATGCGGAACATGCGTTATCATTCTGCCTGGATTGATGTTTTTTTGCTTGAATGTTTCAATGGAGCGCCTGCGAATTTCATCGGACGTTATATTTTCAGGAATTTCAAATTGAACTTCGATCTCCCCCATATTTACGCATCCATCTGGCTGATAATTTTGGTTTTCGCCAGTCACCAAATAGAAAGTCGTCCCTGATTCTGATTCTCTATCGCTTTTGCAAAATAAATATTGTGTTTCAAATGGCATTTCTATTGATCCTGTTTTATACAATAGTTGTATAGAACTTTACTTGACACTTTAATATTTAAAGTATCCCATATATATACAATATAACTAGGGTCAAACTCTGATATTTCATCAGGAGTTTGACCCTTATATTTCCCGAAAGATAGTGGGATGTCATCGATAAGTTTTGAATGACCTGCTAGACTAACCATTATTTGCGCTTAAACCTAACAACTTTGCCTTTTGCTTTGGCAAGGATAATGTCGAAGCCCATGGCGTTGGCTACCTTAACAAGTGTCTCAATGTGCGGGTTCATGGTTTCACCCCATGCCCAATTGTATAAAGTATTAACGTGGACGCATGCATCGATAGCCAACATCTTGAGCTTATCTACATCAGTTGGCATTTCTGTAACTATTCTGCAAAATATTAAATCTCTCGATCTGTGATTTTTTGCAGGCATTACAGATTTTTTATTTGATCTTGACAACATAATATTTCTCTCCAGAATTTTTGTAGCCGGGGAATTTCACCCCGACTAGTTTAAAAATTACTCCTCTTTATCTTTGTCTAGCCATGCTGGCCCTTTAGATCCAGCATAACCTGCGTCTTGTTTATCGTCGGAATCAGGAATTGCATCACCACCGTATTTTTCATACATCATAATGTAATTCTTGTCAGGGTATTTTGGAGATTTTGACTTTTCTATACCGATGGTTAATTTCATCTGGATACCATGGAGATCTTGAGAATCTTCTGGCTGAAGAACGCCGCAAGCATCACAAATTGTAGCAAGCTCTTTTTGAGCAATCTCTACCGCTTGAGCATTTTTGTTTTTCAGATTCAGATTCGTAAAGAAAACCCGGTCTTTGTGCTCACCACCAACGACTTTAAACTGGAGCGAAATGTACCAGCCGCTTGGGTCTTTAGATTTTTCACTACAATTCTTCTTTTCAGATTTTACAATCTTCCCAACAACTACAGTTTCATTTTTGATAAGCGTTCTGTCGCCCATCTTTTCGTGGTCTTTGGCATTAAAGCCAGATAAATCAGCCATTATTTTTTCCTCTAATTTTGTTAAAAATGTAATTTAAATCAGGCTTTTCGATGGCACCTAATTTTCCACTGCGGTCTTTAGCCGCAAATCGCCTATCGGGTTGAGTCTGGAGATATCGGTATTCTATCGAGCTACCATCTTCGCCTTCAGATTTACCGATCCTCATCGCCATAACTTCGTCGAAGAAAAAAGGCAAATCATTTTTGCACCCAGCACCGGGCATTGTTGGTCTGCTTTTGATAACCCCATCATCATCGTAGGTTTCGAGCTTGGCAGTAAAATACACATTCCTACCTTTTAAGTCTCGAAACTTACGAATCAACTTAGACATATTATCACGCACTTCCGGGTATAAAGATCTTGGGTCACTTGTCCTTTCTTTTGTTTCGGAAAAGACAACTTCAGCAATTTCTGAAATTGAATCCAAACAAATTGTTTTGTATTTTTTTGCTTCCTCACTGCTGACAATCCAATTGTAGATTTCGTCTATATGATCATAGCTTTCGACTATTTGAAAATCTACGGAAACATCTGCGAGTGACAATAGACCCGCTTCTGAAGATAGAATTAGCGGATCAGGTGCCGTTTCGCAGAGCTTTGTCTTCCCTATGCCAGACTCGGAATAAACCAAAACCTTTATTTCATTGGTCATTCCCTTTGTGCTTTGAATTTTAATTGCCATTGTCTATTTCACTTTTTTTAGAAAAATTGATGATATCAATGCCTTTGAGTTTCACAGCGCCAGAGAATTTGAAATATCTAATTCGGTCATTTGCCATCTGCGCTTCTACCCACTTGACGCTGAGACCGAAGATCTCTGCGGTATCTTTTTTTGTGTAAAACTTACCCGCGTCAACGGTGTCGATTGTCAACACGTTGCTTGCATTCTCTTTGCTCATTTTCTACCTCTTCTATCAATTGCATATATTCGTGAAAATTAACCTTCGATTCAGAATCCATTGAATTAAAGATTGCTCTTGCTATTTTTTTGTGATCCTCTAGCCCGTTATTAAAATCACCATACTCATCGCAATAAAGCATTAAACAAATAGAAGTGATCGGCTCATCACTAAACGGGGAAAATAGTCTAACGCTATTAAAAAGCAATACGTTTAAGTTGTCCCCGAATTCTTTTTTTAATATTGCCCATTGCGAGCCGTTTATTCCGTAATGCGCTCGCATTATAAATGTTTAGTTAAAGAGCAACTTGTTTAATTTTCATTTATTCCTCTATGATTCGTTCAATTTTTAAGGTTGGCATAGACTTTTCCTCAGTCAATATCAAGTCGATATTGTCCGGGCTACCCTCTTTAAAATGCTTGTTAAAAGGAGTCTTTTTAAATTCGTGTTTGGGCACAAAGCAATCCCGCTCATTTTCAGAAAGATCTTTATACATAGCAAGAAATATTTTTTGGTCAACTTTAATCGTTACCCCCTGTTCTGCTATAACAACGAATGGCCCGACTTCGATTTTGACCTTTTTGATTTTTCCACCTGTTAAGAAGTTGCATATTTTTCTACGCAAAACACTCTCACTATTCTTCGCAATTTCTAAGTTAGCTTTTTCAATAGAGTGGATAAATATTGCCATTTCTAGATTTTGCGAATCTATATTTTCAGGCTCAATTTCAGATTTAATGGTATGTGCGCTTGATCGATCAGACGTAATTTTTTTGAGGGCGAAAATTGTTTTTGCATCTTTCATATTTGATCCCCTATTATAAAGTTAGATTCATCAAAGTAGCCAGCCTCAAATAAAGACGCGTCGTAACACGTCATGTGGTGGTCGTATTTCCAGCGCCATTTTGGGTTTTTGAACCCATTCAGAGACGACAAAAATAATTGGATGTTATCCACAAAGGTAGGTATTGCACCAATAAAAATACACTCTTTCGCGTCAGCCAAATGTGACGACAAAATGGGGATAATATCTAGCCCATTAATCACGTTAATAGATTGCCTATCGGTCAATTCTTTACGCTCTAAACAACGAGGAGCACCAAAAGTTATTGCGCTAACAGATATAGATAGCTCCCAGCAAAGGGGAAACAAAGTCAATAAACACTGAGCAACGCCGCCCGAAAAACTATGCCCGGTAATAAATACTTTATTTTCAGGCAAGAAAAGCAGATTTTCCATTTCGGCATATATGGCTTTCGCTTTATTCATACAATTGTTGTCGCTACCTGAGGTATATTCGCCGTCACAATGGATCAAGATATAAGTAATATCACCGCAGTTGTAAATTGAGAACTCTCCAAATTCAGACACATACTCAGCCTCTAAAAAAGCAGGATAGAGTTTATTTTCTATACATTTTTTCCAACAACGCCCAATTAAATCCATATTAGCCTCCAGTAACTGCCAGTAATACCATGGCTTGAAAAATAGCAATTGAAGCAAATATTCCAACAACACCAAATAAAACTCTCATTTCCACTTCAAAACCCCTAGTTAATATAACAATACTACATACTACTCTAAATGTCTAGGGGCTAGTATACACCCCTCAGAAAGGATATACTAGCCCCTATCTAGTACGTCTTACATATATTAGTATAAAATGTTCACATGTGCAATTCCTGGGAGACGCAGTGAGAAAGCTCACACTAATTAAGCCCGCAGAGCCGGGAAAAAGTGTTGCAAAAGTAATCGATAAAAATGGAGTTAAAATAAAAGATTATGATTTAGGCCAATACGTACAATTCGAAATACTTCAGTACGAAAATTTTCATTTAGCCGTGGCTGGAGTATTGTCAAAGAGCGAGCGGCTGTTGATTCTTGGTGAGTTGACACCGCACGGGCTGAAAGAGCACAAAGAAGGGATTGTATCAAGGCGATTAAAAAAACCTAAGGGCGAAGAGCAGCCAACCATTTGCGATCGATTCGGTTGTGAATTAATACTTGACATCGATTCGCATACCATACCTGGATACAATCCACTCTCTCCAGAGTCAGGGATAAAAATATGGCTGAACAGCAACGGGATTGATGATGTCCACGTCACTTGGCAAATAACAGCATCACAAAAACTTGATACCGAAGTTGCGCGGCTAAGGCTATATATAGAGCTGGACAAAGAATACAGCCTAGATGTAAGAAAAAAATACGCCAGATCGATGAGCTGCGATGGCTCAGTGTTTACTTGCAGCCAACCGATTTATACATCAAAACCCGTTATCCATGATGGTGATGATTTCATCAAAACGAGATCCGGGTTCATCCCTGGGAAACAATCAACGTTAAAATTCCCCGACATTAATAAAATCGTTGACAAAAAAGGCGCACCAATCCCCCATGGATTTGACATTAACACTGCCTTCGCATCTATAAAAACATCTGAAGATTATCACAACGCATTGCGCGGCCTAGCGCTTAGTCAAGCAAACCGGCAACTGACCGCTAAAGAGATATTCGCGTCCTTGAAAGGTACGATGCTGCTTGTCGATGAAAAGCACCGGGATAAGCGCTGGAGCGAACGCTTTGGCGATACTCACTTAAGCGATTTGGCCAACAGCGCCGTGCGAGTCGTCGAAGAAGAGAAAGATGTAAAAGAGCTGCCTGATATCGAAGTTGACGCGTTCAAAACGATTGAGATGGATTACCCACCAGGGTTGATGGGCGAGTTATGCCGGGAGGCATACGAAATGCAACATCATCCAAATAAAACCCTTGCTATTATGGCCAGTTTCGCCTTGATTGCTGGCATTTGCGGTAGAAAATATAATGTCAACGGTACCGGGGTTAATCTATATATATCACTCTTAATGGATACCGGCCAGGGTAAGAAATCAATCACGGATATTATCGATAGAGCGTTGATGCTTTCGGAAAATAGCATGTTCGCTCCGTCGTTTAAGGGCAAACAATCGTTCACCGGGGCCAAGCCACTTTTCGATATGTTATCGAAGGGTGGTATGAGCAAGGTCTCAATCTTGACAGAGGCCGGCTTGCTAAACCAAAAGCAATCAGGTGATCAAGCAGGATTAACAAGAGCGATTCTTGATCTATATACCAAGTCGGGGGCGGACGATTTCGCAGGTGATGAAGGCTATTCATCATCTGAAAATAACATACCGTTATTACGTGCTCCCGCATTGACATTAATAATGGAGTCAACACCGGATTCATTTATTGAGTCATTGGCAGCACGAAACTCAGAGCGCTCTGGCGAGCTGGCCCGAATGTGGATAGCGCGCTTTACCGGCGATAAAAAGTATTTGAACAGAAATAAAAGGCGAGTGTTTTCCGATGATGTTCAGAAAAAAATAAACCATTTGATAAAAATATGTGCCCCTGAACAAGGGCTATCTTCCGAGTCAAAAACTGAGCGCCCAAAGGTAATTGATATAGGGATACCAGACCGTGCGTGGGAATATTCGAATTATTGGGTTGACCGCGAGAACGGATACAGAAAGGAAGGGCGTCAACTACAGCAGGTAATGTGTACGAGAGCATTTCTAAAGTCGATGAAGATAATGAGTATCCTATCTATTTTTAACTCTGATGATCCCCTGATTGTTAATATTAACGATTCTGTTCACGACTGGGTTGATAGCAATCCGATAAGATTGGAAATGGATGGCATTATTGATCTGTTTACACGCGAATCAACCAGCGACACAATGTCAATTGTCAAGCAAGTTATGATCCCGAATATAATTAAAATACTGAAAAACAAATTTAACAGTATCTCAAAAGTCCCTAGCAAAGAGTTGAGAGATAGGGGAATATTTACACATTCAAACGCCACTCAAGTGCTATCTGGTAATTCAGTTATCAAAAAGATGTCAACAAACACCTATAATATTAAAGATGGCATTACAAAAATGCTTGATTACATGGTTGATACCGGGCTATTACATAAGGTACCAAGCGACGAATTGCCAAATAGAGTTGCCAAGGCATATCAAATAACAAAAGATTTCGAAGTCTTAGCGGATGGATACTATAATGGATAATACTTTTTTGAACATATTCAGTATGATTAAATTTATTGAAAAGGAAATACCACTATCATCAGTTAATATTTATTCGATTTATAACACGCTGCAAATAAATATAAAACGAATGGAGAACAGAGAAGTATATACTTTTACATTTGCAATAGATGAAAAAATGATAAGAGGGGGGGGGTTTGACACCATAACTCTTGCATCAAGCGTCATTGATTTTTTCAACAATAAAACAAAGGAAAATAACGTGATTTCACTGCAAAAATGGAAAAAATTACATTAATGTTATACACGTTATTTTATGGTAGTTTAAGGGTTAATATGTGCTTGCGTATCATTTTGTGGCCTCTTCTAATTACTTTTAAAAAGTACCTAAAAAGTATACAAAAAAGTATTCGCATGTTTATGATTTTAAAAGGAAAAAAGCACTTTTTGCTCTCTAATGCCTGTAGGGGTACTCTGTGGGAGCGAGAAAGAGGTTTGTTATACAAATGTATAACATTTCGGGGCCATACCCCCTATGAGTATAAACGCTATGTTGTATGGGAAATGTGTTATAGATCATAAACATATATATACTTATTTATATACTTATTCATTACTTATTCATTACTTTAAAAAATTTCAAAATAGGTGAAGCGCGATGATGCACAGCACGTCATTACCGACAATATTTGCGAAATCAATTGCGAAAGAAGTCGGGTTACCATTTTCCGATATTGACGATATTGGGGAGAGATTGAGACATTTTCAGCAGATGTCTATAACGTGCGAGTTTGAAGACGCGTTAATTGCCTACCACGGAGTTGAAGTTAGCGATATCCAAAAAGACGCGCTAGAGACGATATACAATTCGACAAGGCCATGGCTACTCGGGCACGTCACCGGTGTGTTGATGAATAAAATGAGTGAGGAAAAATTTACAACTTATGCAGCTACTTTAATTGTTGATTTAATAAAAAACAGCGGAAAGCCGTTGAGTGAAGATAAACAAAATAAGTTAATTTTGGTACTGGCGAATCCAGGTAAATAGGGGAGTTAAAAATGGATAGGGGAATTTTGACTATATTTATGGTGTCGTTTTTGGCTGGATTTACATGCATTGTATACACGATTTATGGTTTGGTAACATGAGCGAATATTTGTTAAAGAAATATTAAGGGGAAGTGTCAATGGCCATTAATGCACGGATAAAAGGCGCAAGCGGAGAACGTGAGTTTTGTAAATTCTTATTTGAGAATTTTGATTTTAATGAATTACCACAAAGAAATTTGGAACAAGTTAGATCAGGGGGCGCGGACATAGTTGGGATAAAAGAGTTTCCAAATGTTATTTTTGAAGTTAAGCGGGTTGAAATTTTATCTCTTTTGAAATGGCACCACCAAGTAAAAGCCGCATGTAACGAAAATGAAATGGGAGTTGTCGCGTTTAGACAAAACAGAAAAGGTTGGGAATTTCTTATGCCATCTACCATAGTTGGAGTCAAAAGAGGCTATGTACGAATGACCGAACAAGTTTGGGTTAAATGGATGGTGTTAAATTGCTTTAAATACCCATAGAGACTACCTAAAACATATAGCCCACCCTATCAACACATGCACGGGGATAGTATATTGTACGTTCTCCCCTTGGAGCGTATGGGCTGAATATATGGAAGTTGCGTTAACGATTCCGCAGACTGAAATGATTCTGTTGAGAGCAAAGTTCCCACTTTTTCTCGCAGGATATGGAGCCGGCAAGACTCAAAGTCTAATTGTGAATACGATTCGTGACATCCTAGCATTCCCTGGTGCTAATATTGGCTCATACGCTCCAACCTATGATTTGATTAAATTGAATCTGATCCCAAGATTAGAGGAGATGATGGTCGAAAGCGAAATTCCGTTTAAGCTGAACAAACAAGAAAACATATTTTACGTCGAGGGATATGGCCAGATCATAATGAGGTCTCTTGATAATCCATCTCGCATCGTTGCGTATGAAGTATTCAGATCGCACATAGATGAGATCGACACAATCGCAGTAAAAAAAGCCATTGATTGTTGGAACAAAATTGTTGCGAGGAATCGACAAAAAGTGAAAGAATCAGAGCAATCTGCCAAATTAGCGATGAATACAATCAGCGCATACACAACGCCAGATCACGGATTCAACTCTTTTACATATAAATATTGGGGCGGAACGGAAGATGAGATGGCTAAAAAAAGGACTAAGGGATATGAATTAGTTCAGGCGTCGACACTTAGTAACTCTGATAATCTGCCGGATGATTACGTTGATACTTTGAAATCAATTTATCCGGAACACATGGTGCTCGCATTTGTTGATGGTAAGTGGGTGAATATGGCAGGTAAAGCTATATTTGACAGCTCCAAGTTTAAGCGGTGGGAAGTGCTTCCAAAAGATATTACCCACATGGTAATATACGGTGACACGGCACAAAAAGAAAAAGAAGCGAATGATTATACGGTGTTCCAATGCTGGGGGTATTCGCCAACTATAGGCGCTATTTTAATTGACCAAATTCGCGGAAAATGGACATCACCAATAATGCGTCAAAAGTTTATTGACTTTTACAATAAACATTCAGCTTTTGATTATGAAAAATCGTACTCTTTGCGTTGTGCAAAAATAGAGGATAAATCGTCTGGTACTGGTTTGATACAAGAGATAGCAGCGAACTCCAATATAGTGATCGAAGCAATTCCCCGCTTTGTTGACAAAATAACAAGGGCGCTTGACATTCTCCCTCAAATAGCAATGGGTAATGTTTGGATTCCGATGTCTGCTGAATGGGTGAGTGATTACACAAAAGAGTTTGATGAATTCACAAGCGATTTGAATACGCATGACGACCAGATTGATCCAACCATGGATGCAGTAAAAGATTTGATGTTAGAAAATCAGTTTAGTTATGTTGGTGCAGTTTAATTTAAAATAGGAAACGAAAAGAATGAAATATTTGAAAGCTATTCCAGTTGTGTTGGTTTTATTGATGAGTCAATCGGTGCTTGCAACCGATGAAGTGGTTAAGCAGTTTGATATGGTTGAGAGGGACACCATTAACTTGCGATGCACCGCCCCGACAACTTACATAACCGGGGAAGTTATACCTCAAGGTGTTGTATTTGATTATCAGCTGTACCAGAACGGCGAACAAATAGGCACTCAGCAGGGGCTTAACGGGGGATGCCTATTTTTGCCGACTTTATTGTTCGGCATTACGCAATACGGAGTAACAGTGTCGGTAGATGGTGGCATGGCGAGCGAAATAAGCCATATTGTGGAAGTTGAGGGGTACTATAGTGGCCCAAAGCAACCTGCTCCACCTACTGGCGTATCAGCCGATTAGAGTGGCTGTATTGTAGGTGGTGGTTTGAGGAGATGAGATGGCGGCGAGCAAACTAAATACTATAATTCAGTGGTCAGGCGCAAATTTTGTCGATGTCGCTGCTGGCGGGATAATAACATCTGATCCCATAACTCTTGCGCTTGATGCATATGCATTGTCAATGACAGTGTTGGTGGACAATCAGGGTACGCCAATAAGCGGTGATGTCTCTGATTTTTATTTATCTTTTACAAACGGTGATGTATCAGGAGATGCAAATGATGATTATGACACGGAGCAATCCAGCCATCTTCATCCATTGCGGAGCATGGACACATTCGGCAATTCTTTAGATGGCTCCCCCCCGACAAACGGTATCGTCCAAAAGACGTTTAATGGTCTCCCGATTGGGGTGATAGGTTTCGCTTTAATTTCTGATTCTAAAGCGGCGTCTATTCTCCAAGTGCGTGCTATCATAACCCAATCATTGTCGGGGATATAAAATGATCCCTATCCAATCACGCTGGAGGAACCAACCGCGAAAGGATGACGTGGTTTCGCTATCCGATAAGTTCGAAGATCCTTCATCTCTGGTGTTTCACTGTAACCAGCAGAATGGGGATAGACTATTTGATATAGGCAATCGGCTAGAACTTTCCATACTTAACCCAGATTGGCGAACGTCAATGTATGGAGACGTTTTATATTCAGGTGGCCCATCAGCGAATACTATTGTCAATTGTGACTCTATCGCCCCTATACTGACTCGGCAAAACGGGTGCATGTGGGTCGATCTAATCAACTATGATAACTCAGGTGGCAACCATGAGTTTTTAACCACATATGCGTCACCCTCCCAGGGTAAACGTTATTTGTGGTTAAACGGATCGGAATTGAGTATTGGCTGGGAAGTAGCAACACATGTTTCCACTGGCATATTTCCGCAAATAGGCGAGAGATTTACATTTTCTTTAGAATGGGATTCTACAGGCGGAGTAGCCTATTACAATGGCGTCGATATCGGACTGTCTTTAGCTGCCCCTGTAGGTGCTGGCCCGCTTTCTGTAATGGATTTGTTCGGCTGGGTAGGTAGTTCTAATGTAAATTTCAGGCCAACTTGTGATCTACTATCGTTTAAAATTTATCCAAGAGCCATGGGTCCTGAAAAACAGAGAGAGCTATACGAAAACCCGTATAGCGATCTAAAGAATAAGGTTTATTTTTTACCAATTTATTCATCAGTGGAGGGCTTTCCCACGTTTGGTGGAGATTCCTTTGTAGAGTCTGTTTTTAGTGCAAAAGCAACGTCGGCAGCGAATATGGAATCTGAAATCTCTATCGGCGAAACTCTGTCAAGATCAGCAAAAATGAACGCGGCGATTGTGAATCAAATCGGTGTAGCGGATGGAACTTCTAAAGTCCAAAGTGCATCTGCTGATATGTCCAGTCAGATTTCGCTTGATGGGGTGATGTCAACTCTAAACGGTTTGTCTGGTGTTATATCTGACGGCGTGTCACTAGGTAGTATTCAGGGCACAAATGTGTCAGCTTTGTCCGACATAATATTTTCAGTTATTTCTGGTGCGACTTTTGATGAGTCAAAAGGAAACATTGTACAGTTAATATTAAATGTTAATCTGGCGACATCGTTTTCCAACTTAATAACTTCTTTGTCGTCTATAGTTGAAAGCGCGTCTCAAGATGAAGTGTTTTCGGGTGTCGCCCTATCCTATTCGAGCATTGTAGAATCTGCTGGGTTTGGTGCGAGTTTTTCCACTGAAGATGTAGCAGGGGCGATTGGGTTCATGGTTGCTGAGATAGTTTTTTACTCAGCAATTTCAGATGAAACAGTCATTATGATGTCACCAATGAGTGGCGAAATAACTTTTAATTGAGGATTTGAGATGGATAGCGAAATTGGCTCTGGCGCGGTGGTTAGCGGAAAGGCAAATATGAAAAAAGGTATTAACGGCGAGTCCGAAATGAGGGGATTTTGGAAAGCCGTGTGCCGAGACAAACACGGAGCAATTAAATGGGTTGACGAATGGGAAAACGCTGTTGTTCTTTCAGGACTTGATCATATGCTAGATGTCGGCTTGTCGGGTGCAACGCAACAGGCAAGCTGGTTTATTGGCTTGACAGATGGAACACCCACAGTAGTTGGCGGTGATACCATGGCCTCGCATGCTGGTTGGGCTGAAGTTGTAGCATACACAGAAGCGAACAGAGTCCCTTGGGTGGATGGCGGTGTCGCCAGTCAAAGTGTTGACAATTCAGCTTCGCCAGCGACATTTTCAATAAACGCAAACACAACTGTAATCGGCGGAGCTTTTCTTGTGAATGTGAATGCAAAAGGTGGAGTTACTGGAATCTTATATGCCGCTGGAGCTTTCACTCTAGGTGATAAAAGTTTGGATGCTGGCGACTCACTTGATGTTACAGCAACATTTACATCAACGGCAGTATAAAATAAAATAAAATGCCGCATTCGTTGATATTTTTGTCTGATAACATTGTTGAATTGAAAAATTTAATAAATGGCGTCGATGGATCGTATATTAACAATGCCACAGTAGATTTAACATTGCTGCTAGACAATGTTGCGGTTGCGGGGCAAGCTTGGCCAACCACTATGGCTTATGTCGCTGGAAGCAGCGGATTATATCGGGGGACGATATCACCATCCGTGGCGGTGATTGAAGGCGATATATATATAGCTCAAATAAATGTCAACGCTGGGGTCGGGCTAGTTAAGCGGTACAAATGCAAAGTAGTTTTCGAAACTGCTGATTGTGGGGAATCAGAATGTCAGTAAAAGCACAATTCATTGATGATTCGTTAGAAAATTTGGTTGCTAATTTGGGTACAAATTTAGACAAACGAACAGCATCGAAATTTATAGTAAGAAATAACATATCTGACCAAGAGCTGGAGGATATGTACCGTGCAAATTGGGTTGCTGCGAAGCTAATCGACATCATCCCCGGGGATAGCACTAGAAAATGGAGAGAGATTTCTAGTAAAGATTTGAAGCCAGAAGCCATACAAGACATTATTGATTTGGAAGATAAATTAGATTTAAAATCTAAATTTAAAGAGGCTCACACATGGGCCAGATTATATGGTGGTTGCTTAATGGTACCAGTCATTGAAAATTCTGGTGAACCGTGGGAGCCTATAGATTCAAAATTGGTGAAACCAGGATCGTTTAGATCGATCAAAATTTTTGATCGCACTAGGGTTCAACGCGCCGGCACTGTTTCAACAGATCCATTTGAGGATAATTTTGGATTCCCAGAATATTATAGAATAGTGGAAAGTCAATTTAAAATACACCACTCCCGAGTAATAAGATTTGAAGGACATCAACTCCCATATAATGAATTTAGGCAAAACAATTATTGGTCTGATTCTATGTTGATGGTGATTTATGAATCAATAATAAATTTTATTACTGTTGTTGATGGTGCTGCATCAATGGTTTTCGAATCTAATGTTGATGTAATTAAAGTCCCTAATTTAATGTCGCAAATGTTGGACGGTAAAGCTCAAGAGGCTTTAAGAAAACGGTTTGTTTTGGCAAAATTATTGAAGTCTTTTAATAATTTAACGTTACTGGATAGTAAAGAAGATTACGAAAAACATAAAAACTCTTTTGCTGGACTGCACGAATTAATTGACAAGTACATGCTAATTATTTGTGCCGCTTCAGATGTGCCAGCAACTAGGTTCCTCGGACAAGCTGCATCAGGGTTTAATGCAACGGGCGAAGGCGACCGAAAAAATTATTACGATATGATTGAATCGGGGCAGTCAACATATTACGAACCAAAGTTAAAAATTATAGATAAACTGATGCTGGCACATCTTGGGATAAAAGAAGAAAAAATAACAACATCTTGGAATAGCCTATTCCAAATGACTGACAAAGAGTGCGCGGAATTAAAGTCGATGAATGCTACCGCTGATACTATTAATTCGCAATGGCTCCCGGATAGTGTCATTGTTAAGCAAATGCAGCAGGATGGAATATACGACAACATTACTGATAAGCTTGTTAAGGAGATCGAAAGTGCCGAGACTGAAATCGTTAACAGTGAAGCAGAGGGTGACCCAAAACCAGATGATGAGGGAGCAGAAGGAAAAATTGGGGAACCCAGTCCAGATGATAAAGATGGAAGAGGTAAAATACCGGAATGAGATATTATCATTGCTGTCAATTCAAACTTCCGAAATCGAAAGGATCATATACCCTGTGTTGAGAAATAGAGAGAGCGAATTTTCTAGAGATGGGATTGCTAGTGATCTTAGCAATATGATAAACGGTATCCGGGCTAAGCTTGGAAATGCTGAAGGTTCAGCCAAATCTATTTCTGAAAAGTTTATTAGCTCTGTGAATAAAAAGCAGAGAGAAAAATTTTTACAATCGTTGAGATCATCAGTCGGGGTTAATATTGAAAATGTATTAATTGGAGAAAATTTATCTGATCTAGTAAAAGCAAAAACTGTTGAAAATACTAGCTTGATAAAAACAATTCCTATTGACTATTTGGATAAGGTTGAAAGAGTTATTTTTTCTGAAATGACAAAGAAAAAAAGCTCAAAAAGCATGATTGAGCAAATAATAAAAATAAAAAATATATCAAAGAATAGAGCTAGGGTAATTGCCAGAGATCAGACATCAAAGTTTTTTGCGAACTTGAACGAAATTAGGCAGACAAATTTGGGGATAAGAGAATACATTTGGCGCACTGCTGATGATGATCGAGTGGTCGGAAAACCGGGGGGTAAATTCCCAAAAGGAAATGCAGCCCACCAAAACCATTTCAAACGAAATGGAAAACGTTTTAGATGGGATAAACCCCCAGCAGATGGCCACCCTGGTGAGCCAATACTTTGTAGATGTATTGCACAGGCTATAATTCCGAACAATATATTTAGGCTTTAATATGCTATTTTTAAAAGATCGATATGAAATATCTAGTAGAAGGATAACGGACGAAGGCTATTTGATTGTTGATGCAGTCATAGCCAGAACCGGGGTACAAGATTATTATGCTTTTGAATTGGGCCTTGATAGTGTTGATCCAACATCTAAAGTATCTGTTTATAGGCCCCAGTCTGAAGTATTTAACGAAGACTCAATGAATAGTTTTAAGAATAAACCAATAACAGATGATCATCCACCTGTTTTGATTGACAGTTCTAACGTAAGAGAATTTCAGCGGGGAGTTACATTAGAAAATGTCAGGCAAGACGGGGATTATTTAAAGATAACAGCCCAAATCACGGATAAAGAACTCATTGATAAAATAGACTCTGGCAAAACAGAGTTGAGTAATGGGTACACTTTAAAACTAGATTGGGCAGAAGGATTTACGCCAGATGGCAAAAAGTATGATGCTATTCAGCGTAAAATAAAAGGCAACCATGTTGCCGTAGTTGATAAAGGCAGGTGTGGGGCGGTATGCTCTATATCTGATTCTGAAAAACCCAACAGTAAAGGTTATGATATGAATAAAATTACTATTGATGGGGTTGAGTATGAGGTTTCCGATCAGGTTTCCCAAGCTGTTGGGAAGTTGCAATTGCGACTAAATGATGTAGAAGCCAAAGCCAACTCTATTTCCACAACAACAGCTGATGCCGTTGGAAAGGTAAAAGTTGAAATGCAGTCAGCCGTTGATTCATTAACTGCTGAGCGTGACGGATTGAAGGATAAAATTCCCACGCCTGCACAACTTGATGCTCTTGTCATTGCACGACAAGATACGGTTGATGGTGCCAAAATGATTGACCCCGATGTTAAATGGGAAGGCAACGATTGTGAGACTATTCGCTCTACTATCGTGTCGCAGACTTGCAAAGACGTTGACGTTGGGGTTGCCTCGAAAGATTACATCCGGGCGCGCTTTGATGGCCTGGTCGCTGACAAAAAGGCAGGCGGGTCTAGTTCAATGCGCGATGCTTTAAATGGCGGGATTAATCCCAAGAAGGAAGAGGATGAAGAGGAAAAAGATCCTGTAAAAGAGGCCAGGGAGAAAAAGGCTGAAGATTCGCGAAACGCGTGGAATAAAGGCGGTGACAAATGAGTGTTCAAACGAGTTACGGAAATGTTGCAGCAGGGGCACACGGTCAAATTTATGATATTGGCCCACGTGATGTTGTTTCTGGAATTATTGAGGAAGCTGCTGGGATTGAATTCGGGCTTGCAGTTTCTCGGGGTACCAATGATGGCCAAGTAACCCTTGGTGGATCTGCTTTACTCGGATTCACTGTTCGTGATTTGGCAAGAGAGGGTGTCCAAGGATCTGGCGTGGTGCTTTTTAAAGATGAAGAGACAGCACCTATCATGCGTAAGGGCTATATGCTGCTTACGTGCCCTTCCGGCTGCACACCGGGGCAACCGGTCAACTACAACACGACGACCGGCATCGTTGACCAAGGCGCACCGGGGGCAGGCGAATTGGCTATTGCGAATGCAACCTGGGAGTCAACCATTGCTGCTGGCGGCCTCGCTGTTATCCGCATTAATTCTTAATTGGAGTTTTGAATAATGAAATATCAAATAGGTGATTCCCTGCCACACGGGAGTGAAAAAATCATCCTGAACTATGATGGCGCTTTGGCTATTAATTCGGGTTTGATGGATGCAGACGTTGGGATTTTCTTTCAACGTCAATTAGAAAAAATCAAAGCGAAAACGTACGACGTTCGTCACCAGGACTTAAAGGCCAGGACTCTTTTTCCCGTTAGCAATGAGGGTGGCCCTGGGATAACAACTATTACGTATCGGTCATACGATATGGTGGGCCAAGCAAAAATCATTACTGCGTATGCTAAAGATCTTCCGCGCGCCGATGTTTTTGGGAAGGAAGTCAGCATTCCGGTTAGGTCTGTTGGGATTGCATATGGTTACAATGTCGATGAGATAAATTCGGCCCAACTTTCTGGCTTTCCTCTGGATCAGCGTCGTGCAAATGCGGGAGAACGCGGCATTGAGGAAAAGATTGATGATGTTGCGTGGAACGGTGATGCAGATTCTGGCATGCCTGGTCTTTTGACAAATGCCGATATCCCGGTTGGTAACGTACCGAATGGCGTTGGTGGCAATCCTGAGTTTTCAACCAAAACACCGGATGAGGTACTTTTGGATTTAAACAACCTTCTTACTGATATTTTCTCTTTGACGAAAATGAAAGAGACGGGAAATACGGTGCTCATGCCACCCGATCAGTGGTCTTTGATTATGACGACTCCACGTTCTACTCAATCGGATACAACGATTGCCGAGTTTTTTGTAAAGAGTAGCCCGTGGATCAATAGTCTTGATGATTTGGTTCCGATCAATGAGTTATCCGGTGCTGGGACTGGCGGTGTTGACATTATGATTGCATATGACAAGAGTCCAGATAAGGTGGAGCTTGAAATCCCTGTTGAGTTAGAATGGTTCCCAGCCCAACAAAAAGGGCTTGAATTCGAAATTCCTGGACGCGCCCGGATTGCGGGGTTAAACATCTACTATCCATTAGCGTTTAACATTAAGGAGGATATCTAATGGGATACGTCTTAAATAGAGGTGGTAGAGTTAGAACCATCACAGCGCGTAAAGGTGACGACGTAAAGGTTGTTCATTTGATCCCCGGAATGAATCCAATCAGCAAGGAAGATTGGCAATTTATAGAGGACGATGGATACACGCAAAAACTCATTGAGGCCGATGTTTTGTCTTTTATCCCGGACTCGAAAATCGGCAAAGAAGATGAAGGCGGGATTCATTTGGGGACGAAAGTCTTTCCACTTTCAGAGTCGCTTGTTGATAATCGTCGTTTGGTTCGCCAGAAATCTAATGAATCAACATCAGAAGCAATTGAAGCCATGAAGGAGATGTTTAAGGAAGAGCGAAGCGCATTCATGGCTGATATTAAAGATCTTAAAGATAAGGGCAAAGTTCTAGAAGATAAGGGCAAAGTTCTAGAAGAAGAAAATAAAAAGTTGAAAGTTGAAAGGTAATTTAATAACAAAATTACCTAGTTAAATATTATTGCACCCTCTCATTTTGAGGGTGCAATTCGAGGAATTATGATGGGATCTATCGAGGAAAGAATGGAAGTTAAATTTGACAAATTATTTGATCTTATAGCAGATATAAATAAAGAGTTAAAGAGCATTCTAAAAATAGAAGAACGGGTTGGGTCTCATCATAATACTTTAACTAGATTCGGAAATGATATAGACAATCTCAAATCTGAAGTGACTGCCATTAAAATACAAATGGCGAAAAACGAAGGAAAGGACAACATCAAAAAAGATTATGAAAAAATTATTTGGAGAGTATGTGCTCCAGTTATAACCGCTGCACTGGTGGGGTACATTTCTATGGGTGGATTTTAAAATGGCTGTTGATGTCGATGGAATACGAGCGAGATTCCCAGAGTTTTCTGATAAATCAGATTACCCTAACCCACGTATCGAAATCTTTATTGGTGATGCAGTATTAATTTACATGGGCACCGATGAACTAAGATGGGGTGGGAAGTATGACATTGCACAATCTTATTTGGTCGCCCACTTGATAGCAATGGCAGAAAATACAGAGCTTGGGGACGTAACGGCAACGTCCGGGCCAGCCCAATCAAAATCAGCGGGTGGGGTTTCCATATCATATGGAACTTATGATGAAATAGGTGCTGGATCATTTTTTGAATCTACCTCATATGGCAAACAGTTTGTTAATATAGCTAGCATATGTTTTGGTTTAATTATGTCTACCGGCAAAATATAATGAAATCTAAAGCAAGAATAATAAAAAAGCCAACAAGGATCAAAAGAAAACTTGACGGAATCACCACGCGTATGAGGGGCGATGATCTTGTAAAAATCGGGTTACCTATGAATTCAGCCGATTACCCAGATGGCACCTCTGTGATAATGGTGGGAACGGTACATGAATTTGGTAGTGACAAAAAAAGCATACCAGAACGATCATTTTTAAGGTCATCATTCAAAGAAAATTTAAAGCAATATAGAAAGATGATGAGGGGTGCCGCGAAATCAATCGTAGCCGGAAAAATGAGCAAAGAAAAAGCGTTTGGGATCATTGGTCAAAAAATATCTGATGATGTAAAAGCTAAAATCATTGATCTAAAAGAGCCGTCGTTGAAAACCAGAGATGGAAACCCGTTAATTGACACTGGACACTTAGTCGAATCCATAACGTATGAGGTATCGAAGTAATGCCATTAAATGTTTCGGGTGCTATTTGCAGAGATACATCTGAAAAGATTTTTGTTGAAAGGCAAACTGGAAGCTATGTCGATGGTATTTGGGTGGCTGGAAAATCTTCCAAATTTAAAGCGTTGGCTAGTTGTCAGCATCCCAATTCTAAACAATTACTGGTTCTCACGGAAGGCGAGCGAGATGAGAACCCTAAAGTTTTTATATGCAATAAAAAATTAAGAACACTGAACGACAAAAAAAATGAACTAGCCGACATTGTGATACATAAAAACACTAGATACAAGATCGTGGCAAACGGAGACTGGATGTCATATGGGTATGTTCAATCCATCGGTGTCGAAATAGAATAATGGGGGAAGAAATCATAAACAAGTTTCTCCGCGATGTCATTAATTTGATACTTATCTCCCCCGGTTATATGAAAAAGGCAAACCAGTATGGAGCGCCAAGGCCAATCGGAGAGTATGGAAACATTGCGTTGTTGATAAAATCGACAATGGGGATTGACCAAAGTGAGCTTGTAAACAATACTGCTGACCAAGATATTACGGAAAACATAAAGGGTGTAAGAGCCTCTACTATGTCCGCGAACTTCTATCGAGGGTCTGCCATAGATAACGCAGACCGAGTGCGCATTGGTCTACGGAGGCAGAGCATAGTAGAGATATTTTCGTCCGCTGGAATAGGGTTGGGGGCTGTGTCAGATATTAGGAACATACCCGAACCTATATCCGATGGCTGGGAAGAGAGAGCGCAAATGGATATCGATTTGAATTATATCGATTCGGATTCTGACATTATAGCATCGATACTAAGTGTCGATATGGCTGGAGAGTTCCAGTCTAGAGGGTTGAAATACAATTCTATTATAGGAGTTTCTCAATGAGTATACCGGTAGCAAGTATAGTATCTGTAGCAATATCAATAGGGGCAAAATTTCCGCCTAGAGCTGGATTTGGTGTTTTGAATTTAGTGACATCTGAATTCGATGGGAAAGCGCTTGGGGTGATTAGTTTGCCCGAACGAATCCGATCCTATTCGAATCTTGACGGCGTAGCCGCTGATTGGTCTGCCAATAGCGAAGTAATAAAAGCGGCAACTGCATACTTTGGTCAGCAGCCAAAGCCGACATCACTTAAAGTTTCAATGCGGTACCCGGTCGCACAAAATTCAATGTTGCGCGGTGGGTCTGTTGTTGACGATGCAACCAATCTAGCAATATTTACAGCGATTCTAGATGGGTCTTTTGCTCTGTCTATAGACGGGGTGTCAAACGATATTACGGGAATAGATTTTTCCGGCGACCTTAATATGGATGATGTAGCAGCTGATATTCAAACAGCTCTGCAACTTGAGTCTGGCGGGTCATGGCCTACATCAACCTGCACATACGACGGATCTCGTTTTGTTATTCAGTCCGGGTCAAGTGGCGTCACATCTTTAATATCTTTCGCATCGGTGGTCAGTCCGGCGGTGGGTACTGATATCTCTTCTCTTTTACAAATTAGAACTGGCGAAAGCACAAAAAATAATGGAATAGATGCGGAAACAATTACAGCATCTTTGAATGAGATTCAAAATGTTGACTCTGATTGGTATGGTCTGAGTTTTACTAAAGAAGTCCGTGATGGCGTAGTAATAAATTCTGAAAATGCAGTCACTGCTGCGGCAACTTGGTGTGAAGCAAGGGTAAAAATCTTTGGCAATACATCAAATGATATCGATCTGTTGGACTCTGTCACAACAAACGATATTGCATCAACATTCAAGGCTTCATCTTTGCGTAGGTCGATAACAAATTTCAGTTCTTATCCAGATCAATACCCGTCGGCGTCTGTTCCGGGCAGAGCGTTTACTGTTAATTTTAACCAACCGAATAGCACTATAACGTTGAAATTCAAACAGACCCCAGGAATAACAGTTGAGAACCTAACACAAAATCAAAAGGCAGTGCTTGACAATAAAAATGCCAACGCAGTGATAAAAGTCGGCAGTAGAAATATGTACGCGGAATCGTTTATGGCGAATGGAAATTTCTTCGACGAAGTTCACGGTGTGGATTGGCTTCAGAATGCAATTCAAACGAACGTTTTTGGGTACCTACTGACTAGAACGACTAAAGTCCCTTATACGGATAAAGGTGTTGCTGCGATAGCTCAACAAGTAACAAAAGCACTAGATGAAGCAGTAAGAAATGGATTAATAGCTCCCGGCGAAACCATAGACGGAGAATTTCTACCTAATGGTTATAAAGTTATTGCTTTACCGGTTGCCGATGTTAATCAATCTGATAAAGATGCCCGTCAATATAATAGTTTGAGCTTTGTAGTGTTGGGAGCTGGGGCAATTCACGGTGTTCAAATCGAAGGAATTTTTGAGAGGTAGATAAAATGAAAGAATACGGTTTTTTAAATACGGTGCTCCTGGTCAATGGTGTATCCATCGAAGGATATGATAAAGGTGATGATGTAATTACCTTGGCCAGACGCGTTGATTCTGCGAGTGATGTTGTGGGAGCAGATGGAGAGATGGCAGTCGGTATTGGTGCTGATCGAAGCGGGACTATTGTTTTTCGATTACTCCAGACATCTGACTCGAATCAATTTCTATCCGGTTTAATATCAATTCAAGAAAACGGAATTTTTGTTCCTATTTTTGCTCAGTTCAGAGATACACGGGGCGGCGATCTTGGCGCGGGATCAGACGGGTATATATTAAAGCCTGCGAATATGGTTCGTGGGGTGGCACCAAACTCGCAAGAGTGGACTATTGTTACTGAGCGTTTGGATATGCTGCATCTAGGATAAAAGGAGAAATAAAATGGGTTGTGAAACTGAATCGAAAGAGATAGACGGAATGGAGTTTAGCGTCACTCAATGGCCAGCTTCAAAGGCATTGCTGACTAAATTCAAATTGATAAAAATATTTGGTGCATCGATTGCATTGTCTGCTTCAGGTATTGAAATTAACAGTAATTCAAAATCTCTAGAAGTAGACGGGGTATTGATTTCTGATGGGCTATCTAAATTGTTTCAAGATACCTCACCGGAAGAAGTGTTTGACATAATGAAAGGATGTATCATCGGCGTTGCATGTAACGGTGAAAAAATAAATAACACAACGTTTGAAATGTTATTTTCTGGAGATAGTCTTTCGGCCGTATATAAAGTTTTTATGTTTGTTTTGAAGGTAAATTATTCGGCTTTAATGAAAGGCCAGCAGGCAAAAGAACTGTTGGCCAAAGTCGGACTGGAATAAGCGAAGAAATGTTTCCCAACTTTATTCCCATGCTGCATAGGCCGGTGATATCAGATCCGCCCATGTGCCAATTAAAGGAATTGAGTGACGGCACATATTCTATCGGTGACGTATTGTTGATGAATGAATTGCTTGACTTGAAAAACTTCATTAGCTCAAAGGCGAAGGCTAAATAATGTCTACATTTTTGGATGAGTTGCTCATTGGGCTTGGGTATGAATACGATCCAGAGGACGTTAAAAAATTCAATGATGATATATCGGTATCATTGAATTTAATTGGTGCGCTAATAAAAACATCAATTGCGGCGGCTACTGCTATGGCTGGAATAACAGTGGCATCAACACAGGCGAGTGACGAACAAGGAAAGTTTGCTGATGAGATAGGAATATCTGTTAGTGAACTTGACGCATGGCAATTTTCATTACAGCGCGCCGGGGGGCGAGCAGATGGAATGTCTAATAGCTTGCAGCAATTAGCAATTAGAATATCTGAAGCGTCAAGGGGAACAGGAGCCGGAATAGAAGTGTTCGGTCTCCTGGGGATATCGATACGGAGAAATAACGGAGAGCTTAAAACATCTAGTGAATTATTGGTTGAAATATCTAAAGAGTTTGATGGATTAGATAAATCAAAGCAAATTGATTTGGCTGACAAATTAGGAATAAGGGATTCTATAAGGTTATTGCAGCAAGGGCCAGATGAAATAGCATCTTTGAATGAAGAAGCTAAATCGCTAGGTGTTACTATTGACAAAGATGCAAAACTGTCAGCAGAGTTTCAAGATTCATTGACTAATTTGTGGCAGATATCAAAGCAAGTGGCAAGAACCCTGAGTCAATTTTTCGCGCCAATACTCAGCGAGATAACCAACTCTTTTGTCGATTGGTGGAAAACAAATAAAGAATTGATCCAGCAAAATATTCCCGGGTGGATCGAGAATTTAACCAAAGTGATGAAAGGGTTAGCTTTGGCTGTTGGCTTTTTTATAGCATTTAGGTTTGCTAGTCACCTTGTATCTTTAATCTCAATATTGAGATCCACCACATTAAGTGTATTGGCATTAAACGCGTCAATTTTTTTATTGCCTGCATTGCTATTTACACTAGGAACTGCATTTATAGCACTTGTTGAAGATGCAAAAGTTTTTTTTGATGGTGGTGATAGCTTTATCGGTGAAATGATAGAAAAATTCCCAGAGTGGAAAGCCGAAATTATAACAGTAGCTGCTGCGCTAGCAACCGTCGCTGACATTACTGGTAAGATTTTTGAGGGGTGGAGTGGGATATTTGATTTATTTAAAACGGATAATTTATTTGATACTTTGAAAGGAATAACAAGCGATCAGTTTATATTGCATCAATTGGGGCTTTCAGGCGTTGCGTCTGATATATCAAATAGTGTGTCAAATGCGTCAAGTACTGTCGTTGATAAAATAGAAATAATAGTTCAAGGTTCAGCTAACAGCCTCGAAACCGCGAGTGCTGTTTTTGATATTTTCAAGCAAACGACTAACGATTTATCAGGTGTGGTAGATCAATAATGGCTCTTGAAAATCTTTTTATTAAAGTGGAGAAAGAAATAGGGGGTGTCCAATTGGACGCTGTTGTTAGTGAGAAACACACAACAAGTGTCAAATTAACTAGATACCCGGTTGAATTCGGCTCTGATGTTACAGACCATGCAATAGTTGAACCTGACAGGTTGAAAATTATTGCCAGAGTTACAGACACCCCGCTTGGTTTCGCCGCAGTTGGTACGATAGTTGATTCCGTATCTGGAGTCTTTGGATCATCAACTGAAGGCTCCGAGACACGGAGTACCGCAGCGTACAAAAAAATAGTAAGTATGCAAAAAGAACGAAAGATAATAAATATACAAACCAAATTAGATTATTATCAAAATATGGTGATTGTTTCTATAGATATTGTTCAGAATGCTAAAACTTCGCGAGTCGCGGATATGGCTATATCATTGGAAAGCGTTATCATAGTCGAGTCGAAAGTGTCTACAGTCAACTTGAGCGGGGAATCAGAAGTTTCACAAGCATCCGATCCAGTGAGTGAAGGAAAAAAAGACCTTATAGCTGTTGAGGACGATGTTAATTCCTCTATGATACAAAAGTTAAGGGGAATATTTTGATGTCATTTGAAGTTCCATTGTCTAATGATCCAGAGCAATTATTTAGGTTTAACGCTGGTGGCGCATCATATGAAGCAAGAGTGATTTTCAACTACAGGAGCGGTATGTGGTCAATATCGTTGGCGACCAACGGAGCGCCTTTAGTAAGTGGTGTTCCCATGCTCAGCGGGATAGACATTTTTCGCCAGTATAATATCGGGATAAAAAATGTTTATATGGTAAACGTTGAGAATATTATTGCAGACCCGACTTCTTCGGGATTGGGGTCTGTGTCAAAGATGATTATTTTTGATGATGGTGACATAGATGGCTGAGCAATATTTAAGGTCATATGAATTTACGGTAGTGGATGCAGATGGTAACGAAACTTCGTTTAGTGATTTGCGTATTATGTTTGAGATAACAAAAAGCACATTATCATATCCAAACTTGGCGATGATAACCGTGTTTAATACTAACCCTGACACGTCTTCATCCTTGGAAGAAAAATATTCGAAGATAAAATTAAAGGCAGGATATGGAGGGAATAATAGCTTAATCTTTTCAGGTGAAATACGAAATGTGTTGGCTGGGAAAACGAACGTTGATAGATCAGTTATCATATATGCCGGGGACGGTGAAAAGGATTGGCAGAATTCGTACTATAACAAGACGTTTTCGGAGTCCATAGCGATGGATACAATAATCACAGACATTGTTGATAGTTTTGAGGGATTGGCCAAAGGAATTATCGAAGGGTTGCCAACTATAGCAGACAAGCTATCGGGCCAAACATTATCTGGAAAAACTAGTGAAATCTTGGATACTCTGCTGAGTGAATACGGGTTAAATTGGAGTATCCAAGATGGAGAAATAAATATAGTTGATGAAAATGAATCTCTTGAAGCT
The DNA here is from genome assembly GCA_964504295.1 of uncultured Thioalkalispiraceae bacterium. GTDB lineage: Bacteria > Pseudomonadota > Gammaproteobacteria > UBA6429 > Thiohalophilaceae > SZUA-37. The sequence continues at coordinate 1,847 of CAZDEC010000025.1, read as the reverse complement.
TTAGAATCAGTATTGGTGTCCGCATCTACCGGGATGATTGGATCACCAACAGTAACTGAAATTGGAGTTAATGTCACAACACTTCTCAACCCTTTAATGTTGCCAGGTAAGAAAATTACTATAGATTCAAAGGGCGCTGATGCATCTCTAGGGAATTTATTTTTTATTGAAGGAGTAAGTACAAAGGCAAACGGAGATTATAAAATCCAAGAGGTAATTTTTAAAGGTGACACCCACGATGGACAATGGATATCATCAGCAGTGTGTGAATCATTGTGAATGATAAAACACCGACATTATCATCAACGATAAGACTTGGAGTAGATTCTAGAATAAAAGAATTGCACACGTCTTTGCCCGGCGTAATTGTTGATTTTGATCCCGATAAACAAACCGCTGGTGTTCAGCTATCTATAAAAAGAATCATAAAAAGTGATGATGGTATGGACATATCGACCTATGAAATCGATATACCGAAGCTAATTAATATTCCTATTATTTTCCCTCGTGGTGGTGGGTTTTCTTTGACGTTTCCTGTTAAGCCTGGGGATGAATGTCTTGTGAATTTTTGTGAAAGATCGATTGACAGGTGGCATGAATTCAGTGGCAATCAAAAGCCTGGGGCACGTAGGTTTCATAGCTTTTCTGATGCTGTCGCTTTTGTTGGCTTATCATCAAAGCCGAATAAAATACCATCATTTGACCCCGATAATGTTCAGATGAAGGCAGATAGCGGGGATTCTCAAATTACTGTTTTAGGTGACGGAACAATGGAGTTGAAAGCTGTAACGAAAGTTACAATTGACACCCCATTGACAGAGATAACGGGTGATGTAAATATAATGGGTAATGCACAGATTGATGGTACGCTGGATGTTGTTGATGTTGTTACATTCTTGGCAAGTCTTAGTGTCACTGGCCCCGTAACTTTTTTTGCCGCCTTGGTGGTGACGGGGGTGGCAACTTTTATCTCAGCTATTATGTCTGCTGGGAAAGACATTGGCGGATTACATTCACATACACAGCCAGATGATTCGAATGGCGATTCTCAACCCCCAACCAGCGGTGTAACATGATAGGCAGAGCTTTAGATTCTAAAAACGATTTGATTATCAGAAATGGTTCGATAAAACTTGTTTCTGATGGTGCAGAAGTTGTGCAACATGTTAGATCTAGGTTGCTTTCGTACACTGATGAGTGGTTTTTAGATACGAAATCAGGGACTCCATATTTTCAAGACATTTTAATAAAACCTGCGAATTTACCAAACATTGAATCGACAATAAAAACTAGAATATTGCGAACGCCTGGAGTAAAAGGGTTAGTCGAGTTTTTAATGGAGTATTCAGATAGAATTTTAACTATATCTTTTTCAGCAGAAACTGAATACGGGGATATAATAAAGGAAGAGGTCACATTAAATGTCTAGTCATTTTGGGATAACAGGTACAGGGTTTGAAAGAAAACGCCTCAATCAATTATTGAATGAAATTGAATCAAAAATGAAATCCATTTTTGGAGAAAATTTCAATGTTTCCCCAGACTCACCAGATGGTCAAGTGAATGGTGTTGTTTCAGAATCAAATGCAAATTTATGGGAAATTCTGGAAGCGGCTTATAATGGGTTTAATCCTTCCGCAGCTACTGGGGTTGCACTATCGAATCTTGTTATGTTAAACAATATAACAAGGGATGAAGAAAAACCAACAAGGGTGTTGCTTGGTGTAACTGGGGTGTCAGGGACAATTATCCCCGCTGGGGGGTTGGTGTCATCCATAGACGGGAATCTAGAACTATCAACAGAGGATCCTTTAACGATAAATTTATCTGGTGTTGGTAGTGTTTTT
>CAZDEC010000024.1:0-46613 GCA_964504295.1 uncultured Thioalkalispiraceae bacterium | reverse complement strand
AGTGGCATAGTTAATTTGGCCACCTAACAAGAGGTGATATTATACACCTCGTAACGTGATAGGTAGAAAAATGAATAAAAGAACTTGAAAAGAAGATACAACGCATTGAACGGGAGAAAGAAATACTAAAAAAGGCTACGGCTCTCTTGATGTCCGACTTAAGGTAAATGCGGAGCATGAGAGAATACCCTGGGGTTCGATGAACAATTTGCGATGATCAGACAACTCAAAGAGAGCTATGTCGTCACCGAACTATGCCAAGCATTTGATGTTCACCGCAGCCGTTATAAATATTGGATTCAATGTTCGATGACCATTAATCCAAAGAAGGTAAATGAGATAGCGAGAGTGAAAGCGATTTTTCACGAAAGTAAAGGTTCAGCCGGAGTCAGGACAATAGCGACTATATCCACTGCGCAAGGCTTCGAGTTAAGCCGTTATCGCGCAGGTAACCTAATGAAACGGTGTGGCCTAACAAGCTGTCAGCAACCTAAACATCATTACAAGAAGGCGGAACAAGAACACACTGCGATACCGAATCACTTGAATCGTGAATTTGATGTGGCGATGCATAACAAGGTTTGGTGCGGTGATGTCACCTATATCTGGGTCGGTAAACGCTGGGCTTATCTCGCCATAGTGATGGATTTATTTGTTCGTAAACCGGTTGGTTGGTCGATATCCTTTTCGCCGGATAGTAAATTAACCCGTGGTGCCTTAGCCATGGCATTTGAGTCGAGAGGTAAGCCAAAAGGTGTGATGTTTCATTCAGATCAAGGTTGCCATTACAGCAGTCGAGAATTCAGGCAACAGCTTTGGCGTTATCAAATTAAACAAAGCATGAGCCGTCGAGGGAATTGTTGGGACAATGCACCGATGGAACGCTTCTTTCGAAGTTTAAAATCAGAATGGGTTCCAGCAATGGGTTATGATTCATTTACACAAGCGAAACATGAAATCATAGATTACATTATTGGTTACTATTCTCAAGTTAGACCGCATCGACATAATGATGGTCTTGCACCGAATGTAGCAGAAGAAAAATACTGGAATAAATACAAAACTGTGGCCAAAAAAACTTGACCACTACATATCGGACATCACTTATATTGATGTGGATGGACAATGGATGCACTTAGCGGTTGTTTTAGATTTATTTTCAAGGCAGATAGTGGGTTGGGCGGTTGATGAAACAATGACCACACAATTAATTCTCGATGCGTTTAACATGGCCGTGTCACGGCGTAAGGTTACCCCAGGATTTATCTTACATTCCGACCGTGGTGCGCAGTACCGTGCAGGTAAATATCGCCAAGCGTTATTAGAACAGAACATCACACCAAGCATGAGCTGTAAAGGTAACTGCTGGGATAATGCGGTAATGGAATCGTTCTTTGCACGATTAAAGGTGGAATTAATTTATGCTGAAGAGTATAAAACATTAAATGAAACGTATAGCGGGATATTTGAATATATCGAGGTATTCTATAATCATGTTAGGCGACACTCGTCATTAGGGTATGTCTCACCGAAACAATTTAAAGAAAACTATTACGCACAATGTGCATAACTAAGGTATCTACTTTTCGTGGGTAAGACCAAGCTATAAAAAATAAATGAATAAAATGATATCAATAATATTGGGCATATTTTTATCATCATTAATTTGGGCTTTAATTATTCTATTAGCTAAATATTTAAGTCTAGGAAAACTGGCTGTTTATATATCACACATTTCTATTTTTGGGTGGGCGCTGTTTATTGCACTTATAATTATTATTAGTAAATATATTATTAAAAAATCAAGCAAGGTAAAAACAAATAATGAGTAATAGTGAAACAATTAGCTCAAACAAATCGTTTAAAACCGCATCACAAAAAGCGCACTGCTCGGGCGCTTAACTACAAACGTTAGGAAAAAGTGTTGAATAAATTACAAAATATACAAGCATTACGCGGTATAGCAGTTTTAGCAGTTTTGACCTTTCACCTAGTGGCAATAGAAAGTAAATACGGCGGATCTAAAACTTTACTTACAGAACTTTTGGGTTTCGGTATGTTCGGCGTGGATCTGTTTTTTGTTATTAGTGGTTTTATTATGGTCGCGATAACAAAAGATCAGGAGCAAAATATAAAGCAAGCATTAATTTTCTTATATCATCGAATTTCTAGAATATACCCTCTCTATTGGGTATACACTTTATTGATATTAATTGTTTATCTCATAAAGGAAACAAAAGGCACTAACGATGTAGAAATTGATATCCTTGCATCTTTTTTATTATACCCATCAGGCACGCCACTTTTAATTGCGGTGGGCTGGACATTGATTCACGAAATATACTTTTATATAATATTGTTCTTTTCTTTATTGTTAACATCTAAAAAGACTATGCCGGTAGTAATCTTTATATGGGGCGCTTTAGTAATAATTTTAAATGTGTCCTTAGAATCACCCAATAGGCTATTAAGACTTGTTTCACACCCTTTAACACTTGATTTTATTGGTGGGTATTTTTTAGCAATATTTCTGTATAGTAAATATAATTTCATGCTGAAAACGCGCACTTTGATAACACTTTCCACCTTTGGCATAGCTACTTCTATGTTTGCGTACAACTATTATTATGGCTTAACGGGACTTATTCAACCTTTTGGCTGGTGGAGGATATTAATTTTTGGGTCTCCAGCAATGATAATTGTATTTTGCTTTTATAAATTAGAAATAAGCGGTTATTATGTAAACTCATTACTAGTTACTATTGGCAATGCATCTTATTCTATTTATTTAACACACATATTAACCTTAATATTAATTGGTAAAGTTTGGGGTATGTTTTCATTAGATTCAATTTATGACAACATAATCATGCTACCAGTGTTATTTGCATCAGCAATAGTTGTTGGGTGTATAAGCTCTATTTACATAGAGAAACCTTTATTGAAGTACTCACGAAAATTAGCCTAACACACATATGAGCTGATCTCTCGTCAATAGGAATTAGTGAACTTTTTCGATTATTTTCGTAACAAAGGTAAATATGGATATAGAGCCTGTAATTGCAGATGTGCCTGTACCAAAAATTCGATAAATGGGTGCTTTAGTGGTTGCAATGGTAAAGGTTAATAAGGTTTGTTTAAAGGTAGTTCTATTTCACTATTAATAATTTTGTTATTGATATTGAGACGTATCGTCTAAAGCAGCGTAGGAATATTTCACAAAAATGATGGTTATTGTGAGCGGTAATAAAACACCAGGTAAACTTTGATTAAATTGGGCATATAAGATCGTTAAACATATTAGCAGTCCAAGCGGCTAGATATTTAGAGGGTAAAGAAAAAACTATCAGAACGAAGCCAAAACGGGGTGGTTAAATTACCTGTTCCGATTGATTGTACGGGTTCTTTATAAATGGTGCAAAAGGAGCCGCGTTTACCATTTGCATAAAACTGCGACAGTAGTTAATTTGGTAGGCAGGGCAAAACTAGCACGCGGGACAGTAGGGTGGTACTTACGTAAAAGTTTAACCATAGTGCTTTATTTCTTTTATTGTAAGGCAATGCGCTAACAACTAATTTCTATTGGTTAAATATTTTATTGGTGATGTTTATTTTTTATATGGCGCGGCTCTATTAGGGCAGTCGATAGAAATAACTTCGATTGACCTGGTTATTTTTAAAGCTGTTAATTTACCCCCCCAAACGCAACCGGTATCTGTTGGGTAAATATTATCAGGTATGGAAAATTTTTTCTGATCCTTAAAATAACCCAGGGTCGACCAATGACCAAATACAATTTTATTTTTCTGTGCGGCGCGTTGTTTAACATCAAACCATGGGATAAGCTCATTCCCCTGAGAGCCTAGTTCGCCATTATGGTTAAAATCTAGCTGGCATTCAGGGCTGCAGTAGCGCATGCGAGTGAAAGCATTGCAGATAAAACGCAGTCTCTCCCAAGCTGAAATATCTTTATGCCATTTATTGGGTAAATCACCATACATATGCTTTAAAAAATCCAGATACCCGCTGCTACGCAAGACGGTTTCTAGTTCGTGTGCATATTGTTGTGCTTGCGATAAATTCCATAATGGATAGATACCAGCGTGTACCATGGTGAATTGACTTTTTTTATCATGAACGAGAAGTGGCTGGCTTCGTAACCAGTTTATTAATTCTTCACAGTCGGGTGCATTTAATATTTCCTGGATGCTAGCGTCTTTGTTACGTTTAAGCCCATGATAGGTGGCCAGTAGGTGTAAGTCATGGTTGCCGAGTACGGTTAGTGCATTTGTGCCCAGGTCTTTTACATAACGCAAAGTTTTGAGTGAATCTGGGCCACGGTTGACTAGGTCACCGACAAACCAAAGCGTATCATTTTGTGTATTAAAATTAATTTTATCGAGTAGGTTTATAAGGTCTTCGTAACAACCTTGTAAATCACCAATTGCATAAATAGCCATAGTAAATTTTGTTTTTTGATTTTAATCCGCTATTATGCTTTAAAAGCTACCAGCAAAAAAGGATTTACTGAATTATGTATGTCGTTATTTTTAAAGCGACCATTAACGAATTGGATGGCCGCTATTCCAGTATTGCAAAACAGTTACGAAAATTAGCATTAGAAAAATACGGTTGTGTGGAATTTAATAGTGTTACTGAAGGCAAGCAGGAAATAGCTATTTCTTACTGGCCAGCGCTCGATAATATTAGAAGATGGAAACAGGCTCCTGAACATTTACTCGCTCAGGAGCGGGGAAAAAATCGCTATTATGCATCCTATCAGGTACAAATTGTTGAGGTGCTACGTGAATATAGCGGCTAAACTGTTTTATTAACCTTCCATTTCTAGATCAGCTGTTACTGCATCCAGCCCCGCCTTCGCGCATTTTTCATCGATTAAGCCGGATGGCGCACCACTTACACCAATCCCTCCCATAATGGCGCCTGCAATATTAATTGGCACACCACCTGCACTGACAATTAAGGCATCAATTTTTCCGACCTGAAAGGGTTTAGTAAAACGGTCTTCTAATTGTGATAACGGCGCATTGAATGCCAGCGCAGTGTGTGCTTTTTTGCGGCTTATTTCGACGGTAATGTCCATTGCCAGAACATCACGAAGCATAACCTGGGGGTGTCCGCCACGGTCAACAATGGTTACTGCTATTTGTACCCCTTCTTTTCGACATTGTTTTATCGCTGCTTGTGCAATGCGAAGTGCCGTTTCCATTTTAAGTCGTTTAATATTCACGGTCATGGCTTCATCGGCATAAGAAGATACTGGTAGTAAAGAAATAAAGAGTAATGTTATTGCAGTTTTTAAGATTGAATGGCGCATAGGGATTCCTTTTTCTATTGACGGGTAATACTAAGGTATATGAACTATAACGAGATTATTCTTTAACGGGCAATGTGTTTCTGCACATTAATTAACCTGAGCATGGGGTAATATATTTTATACTGATTAGTTACAGGATTTACTAAGGAATTGCATCATTCTGGTGTAATTTTTTTTATCTGGAATTTAGGTTTATTAAGTGGAATACGTTTAGCCCGTGTTCAATTTTATAGTCTGGAAATCAGTGAATGGTATTTGGCATGGACAAGGTGAAGGGTTTTATATTAGCGGTAAATTCATTACCGTCGTCAGCAATCATTTGATAGGTGCCGTACATGCTGCCAACAGGTGTATCGAGTATTGCGCCGCTGGTATAACGAAAGCCATCACCGGGTTTCAGATGAGGTTGTTCGCCAACAACGCCATCGCCTTGTACTTCCTGAACTTTTCCATCGGCATCGGTAATAACCCAGTGGCGGGTTAATAGTTTTGCCGGAACTTGTCCTTCATTGCGAATTGTAATGGTGTAGGAAAAAACAAAACGGTTTACGCTTGGGTCAGACTGCTCTTCGACGTAATTGGTTTCAACATCGACGAGTGTATTATAGCGTTCTTCGTTATTTGACATTATTGCGCCTGTATTTTGTATTATATTTTAAGCTTGTTGATAATGTGTGTTACGGTGTTGCTTAACATAATCAATTGCATTTTTTACTGCGATGGTTACGCTGACATCTATTCTGGTTCGTTCTTCACTTGTCATGTAAAAAGCCATATCGACTTCATGGCGAACATATTTTGCCGGTAAATGGTTCAGTGCAACACAGGCGATATCTTCAATAAAATTTTCATCCAGCGGATCGAGTTCGGCATCAGCAATATGTTGAAAAACAAGTTGCTCATAGTAATTGTTTATGGCGCTAAATGACATAGCTGTTTCCTATGAAGTTTGTAATATAATTAACCTTATATATCGGCAAGGATTAGAAAATATTTACCTTATTTTAACAATTTAAATATTACGAAGCTGCCAGGTTGGCTGTTGATGGATATTTATAAGATTTTTTTCTATAAGCCATTGTTTTGCGTCACTTGCATCGTCGTTAAACCAACGTTTTGCACTACCGAGTCTGAAACTGTACCCCCAGTTATCCATATCCTGAAACTGCTGCTGTTTGCTATAACTATCGAGGTGTTCTGAAAGGAGTAGTTGCAGGTAACACACGGCATTTTCTTCATCATAATCACCGCCTGCATTGGTATCGAGTTCTGTACGGCGTATATTATCCATGCAAATATAATGACATGCCTCATGCAGTGCGGAATGTACAGGGGTATTATTTTGTATATAAAGTTTATTCGCAATTAATCCTGCTTCATTATCACCCCAGAAACTACCCGGAATAGGGGTGTTCTTTTCCACTATCTTAATATTTAGATGGTAGGGGCTGAGTAATTTTTCGAGCGCCATCTGTGTTAGTTCAGAACAGGTGATGATAGCCATAATGGTTTAGTTTTCAGATTATTTGCCATGATAAATAATACGCACACGATTACCCGGGTAGATTAAATCGGGATTTTCTATCTTACTTAATTTTGCGAGTTCTGGATAGAGGAAGGGATTTTGTAAATAGTGTTTTGCAATAGCCCATAAAGTATCGCCTTTTACAATAATATGGGTAATAACCATTGGATTATTATTGTGGTTTTGTATTTTTTTATGGTTAGTTTTCAATACGGCTGATTCAATGGTAGTCGTATTGGTTATTGCTGGCGGGGCTTTATTTGTATGCGGGGGTTCAATTTCTTTGAATGTTGTTGCTTTATTATTTGCTTCTTTAGTTAGTCTAGGTGAGTTTTTAATGCTGGGTGGTTGAGGTCCATTAAGCTCAATGGTAATTGTATTTTCCTGCTTGCGTATGCTTGCATGATACTCTGGTTTTTTTTCTGTTATATCGGAATGTTTGCTTGTTTCGGTACTGTTCAGGATGTCTGTCTCTTTCGGTGTAGGGGTAGTTGTTTCTTTTTTATTATTGCTGGTTATCGTTGTTTGAATATTTTTCTTTGGTTCTATTGGTTTGATAACATTATATTGATTTGACGCGATGTTCACTAAATCATTATAATTTTGTTGCATCGGTGTAACGACAGTTGTTGAATTATCTTCTTTATTTAAGTTTGAATAAAAGTAATACCCGGTAGTGCTTAACAGTATGAATATCAAAAAAGTGGCGATAGTACTAACGTAATTCGACCCTGAAGCTGTCGACGATATATTTGGAGACTTGCTTTTAAGTAAAGGGGGTGAGTTTTTTAATGGTATGTCAGCCATTGACTTATTTTGAGTAACATAAGGTTGAGCTGGCCTAGTTTTAGGTTTCTCCTTTTTCGTTTCCACAGCGTTAATTTTTGCAGTCGCGGCTATTTCACTTATTCCGGGCTTCTGCTTCGACGCTAATTTTTTGCTGGGTTGTATTTTAGATGCATGTTTCGATTGAATGTGCGCGGGGCTTGTTATTGACAGTACATTTTTGTGTGTATTTGATTTGTTGGTCTGTATTTCTATTTTCGGAATATTCTGTTTTTTTTGTTGTGACTGTTTAATTTCAGTCTGTTCTGTTGAGGTTTTAGTCGTGAGTGTTAACTCTGTTTTTGTAGATGACTTACTGTCTTTTATTATGGTTTTTATTGTTGTCTGTTTTGCTATTTTATTTTTCTCGCTAGTGTTTTCGGCTTTTTCTATTTGCGCAATATACTCAGCTAAATAGCCACTACCTTGTAAAGTTGATAATTTTTCGAATTCAGCATAAAGAAAAATTTTTTCGTTAAGCAACAAGGTTCGACTGAATACCCCGCGTGGTATAAGTACGGGTACATTCCCCCAGCCTGATCTTGGGGAACGGATAACATCGATAATTTCATCGACGTAATAGCCACGTGTACTATCGCCATATTGCACAATAATAACTTGACCGGGTTGTTTCCAGTTTTCCTGTTTTACACCAAAGCGATAGCGTAAGTCGGTTGCTGCGACGATAAATTTGCCATGCTTAAAAACTCCGGGTTCCATAATGCTTGCACCGGGGAGTTGGGTTAAGCGGGGTGGTGGTGTAATCGTTATAATGGGCAGGCTGGGCCCGCAACAGTAAACTGGCCCGATACGGTAGGTTAAAAGCGCATCGCTGTCTTCCATACGCGGTGTTGAGGTTAAGGTTTGAGGCTTCTGGGACATGGCTCTGGCGTCTACCCGTATTACGGTGATATATAAGGATAATATCGGACGCAAGCAGCTAAATTTAAGCGGAATAGTGAAAAATGTAGACTGTGAGGATTTTTAAGTAATTTCAGTTTGAATGGCGTTACTTAAGCGTGCAAAATCGGCTAAGGAGAGGGTTTCCGGTCGCGCGGTGGGCGAGATGCCAAGTAATTGAATCTGCTCTTCTTTTAGGTAATTCTTTAATATATTTCGTAATGTTTTGCGGCGCTGCTGAAAAACTTTGTTGACTAGACTGGAAAATTGGACTGGATTGTCCAGTTCAGCAAGCGGGCTCAATTTTGGTGTCAGGCGAACCAGGCTGGAGACGACTTTGGGTGGCGGGTTAAATGCCGTTGCTGGAATATCAAATAAATAGTCTACATCACAATGCCATTGTAACATCACACTGAGACGGCCATAGGTTTTACTGTTAGGTTCCGCTGACATACGTTGTACGACTTCTTTTTGCAGCATAAAGTGCATGTCGCCAATAATATCAATAAATTCGAGTAAATGAAAAATAATGGGCGTTGAAATATTATAGGGTAAATTGCCAACCAGGCGGAGTTTGTTATTGTTGTCGGATTTATTGGTATTTTGGACAAGTTGATTGAAGTTGAATTTTAGCGCGTCGCCTTCATGTATTGTCAGTTTGCCAAATTCTGAACTTTGTTGGTTCAATATCTGGATAAGGTCACGGTCAATTTCAACGGCATTGAGATGGCCGGCTGTTTTTAATAGCGGATAGGTTAAGGCACCTTGTCCAGGGCCAATTTCAACAATGTTTTGTGATGTTTTGGGGTTAATGGAACGTACAATTTTTTCAATAATATTTTGATCGTGTAAAAAATTTTGCCCGAAGCGTTTTCTTGCTCTGTGTTCAGGCAATTTGGGTTCAGGCAATTTGGGTTCAGATAATTGAGGTTCTGAACTCAGGGGCTTTAGTTCATGATGGGTTGAATTTTTCTTATAAGAAGACATGATGATTAATTTTTTAAATGCTCGTCTGATCGTCTTGCATACAGAGCTGTTCGGCAAGCGAAATAGCATTGAATAAGCTATCGGCTTTGGCTTTGCCTGTACCGGCAAGTTCTAATGCGGTGCCATGGTCGACCGAGGTGCGAATAAACGGTAGGCCGAGTGTAATATTGATGGCTTGACCAAATCCCAGATGTTTTAACATCGGTAAACCCTGGTCATGGTACATGGCAACAACCGCATCGGCCTGTTTTAAATTATCGGCTACAAATAAAGTGTCGGCGGGTAAGGGGCCTGTTAGGTTGAAACCTTCCGTACGTAGTTTATTTAAACAAGGTTCGATAATATTAATCTCTTCATCGCCGAGGTGGCCGTCTTCGCCAGCATGCGGGTTTAATCCACAAACAAAAATATTCGGTGATTTTATTTTAAAGTAATGCTGCAGATCCGTATTTAAAATTTGCAGAGTGGTTTGCAACTCTTTTGTTGTAATGGCTTTGCTGACATCTTTTAAGGGTAAGTGGGTGGTCACCAGTGCAACGCGAAGGTTATATTGCGAATTGCTTTCGCATAACATCATCACCACTTTTTCACGCTGGCTTTTTTCGGCCAGATATTCGGTATGGCCAGTGAAAGCGATACCGCTTTCATTAATGATGCCCTTATGCACCGGGCAGGTAACAAGGGCAGAAAATTCGTGGCGCAAGCAGCCTTCGATTGCGGCATCTAAACAAGCTAATACATGTGCACTGTTTTCCTGTTTGAGTTCACCGGCATGAGATGGAACAATTGTCGGAATATGCAAAATTTTAATGCTCTGGCTGGCGGGCTTATCTTGAATTGAGTCTGCTTGATGGTACGCTGTAAAGTGCTGCTTAATTCCCAGTAATTTAGCACGCTCACTAATAACATTTTTATCGCCAATAACAACAAGCTGTATATTTTTAAATTGAGGTTGATTGAGTAACTGTAAAACCAGCTCTGGACCAATACCGGCTGGTTCACCGTAGGTAATAGCAATGGTCTTTATTTTTGTTGTTACATGGGTAGGCATTTTTGCTATTGATAAACCTGTTGGTAAGTTTAATCATTAAAGGGGAATGCTACATCTTTTTTATTCCCTTGCTGGGTCTGAAATTATTTATTCATTCTATATTCAACATAGGCTTCACCGCGCAAGCGTCTTAACCAGTTACTGACCGCCTCTTCTATTTTTCGTTGGCCAATCTGTTTACGAATTTTGCCCCGTAGATAGGCTGCGGTGTCATCGTGTTGACGACGTGCTATGACCTGTATGAGATGCCAGCCAAATCGACTGCGAATAGGTTGGCTAATTTCTCCCGGTGCCAGTTTATCCATTTCTTCCTGGAATTCAGGCACCATTGTGCCGGGATTGACCCAGCCGAGGTCGCCACCTTTGGCGGCGGAAGCCTTGTCATCTGAATTGGCTCTGGCAATAGGAGCAAAATCATCACCTTTGATAATTCTTTCGCGTAATCGAAGTAAAGTTGCTTTTACAATCGCGTTATTTTTTATCTGGTTGGGGGTAACTAAAATATGTCTGGCCTGAGTTTGCTCGACAATGCGACGTTTATTCTTGCTGCGTTTTTCGATAACCTTAACAATATGAAAACCACTGGGGCTACGAATTAAATTTGTTAGTTGGCCTGCTTGCAGTTTTATAATTTGGTCAACAAAAATTGAAGGGAGTTGAGCCGCCTCGCGCCAACCAAGCTCACCACCATTGAGTGCATTTTGCCCGTTAGAATTGGCGGCAGCCGTTTCAGCAAAGTCAGCTCCAATTCTTAACTGTGCTAATACCTGGTTCGCTTTGGTTTTGGCTTCATTAATTTGTGCCGGTGTTGCTGATTCTGGTGTGGCGATTAAAATGTGGCTTAGCTTGTATTCTTCAGATAAAGCTTTGTTATTTTTCTGGTTTCTTAATTCGGTATTCACTTCCTGATCGGTGACAACAATGCGGTTTTCAACGCGACGTTTCCTTAATTGGTTTATCGTTATTTCATTCTTAATGCTTTCTCGAAATTCAGCATAGTCTAAGCCATCTCTCGCTAATACGTCTTTAAATTCGTCCAATGTTAAATTATTTTCACGGGCGATTTTTTGTATAACTTTGTTTATTGACTCGTCACCAATAATAACGCTGGCACGTTTAGCTAGTTGTAATTGAATATGTTCGGTAATCAGTTGTTCAAGAATTTGACGATATAGAATATTTTTTGGTGGAAGACGTCGCTGTTTGGATTTTAACTGGGCTAAAACCTGTTGAATACGTTTTTTTAATTCAGTTGTTGTGATGACATCATTATTTACAACGGCAACGACAGCATCGAGCTCCCGAACTTGGTCACTCGAAGCATTGGCGACGGAGCTGGAAAATGAAAATAGGCTAAGACATAAAACGATAATAGGGTAGCGTACAACTGGAAACATGGGAATCTCTTGGAATTTATACTGTGTTGAATGAGTTAATTTGAATAGCCTAGGATACCACGATTCAGCAGTGTATCGATCTGCTTTTTTTGCCCAAAACTGGATAAACCCTTGAGCTCAAACTCAATAAACAGGGTATCAAGGTAAGGTTCGGTTGGGGAAAGGTTGACGTAGGTGCGGCGTTTTATGAGTCGTAAACTCCAGCAGCAGCTATCGTATTGAATGCCATGAACACTCTCGAGCTCGCGGTTTTGCCGGAGATCATTATATTTACGTATGATTAATTGCCATTGAGGGCTAAGTTTCCAAATACCTGATATTTCTCGTGTTTCTGAATTATCCCGGAGAAAACGATAGTTAGCATTTAAAATATGGTCTTTATCTGTTTTATATTGAAGCCGAAAGTCACGCCGGTCAATCTTTCTTGTTTGCTGGTTACGTGTCATGGAGCCGGTTAGCTTAAAGCTCCTTATAGGCTGGAATGTGACGCTTAATTCAAGGTCAGACCAGGATTGCTTTCGTAGCGGCTCTCCGTTTAAGGTGACACGGTTATTGGCAAAGTAAAAGGTTTGACCAATGCTACCACTTAGAACGGCTGCGCCTGTATCCATGCTGATATAACGGCTGGTGAGTCCATATGTAATCTGGTTAGCATCGTTAATTCTATCGCCGCCTGAATACCGATTTTCATTAAAAAGCTGGCTGTAATTGGTGGTGATAGTGGAGGTATCGAATGTGGGTAAATTACTTTGTTCGCGATAAGGAATATAAAGATACTGTAACCGTGGCTCCAGGGTCTGTAAGTACTTTTTGCCTAAAAAGCTCGAGTCGCGTTCAAAGTAGACGCCGCTGTTGATGCTGAGAATAGGCACTGTTCGAGACGGGCTTTTTTTCATCGTATTATCCGTACGATCGAGATCATATTGTGTGTAATGCAGAGAGGCTAAAAAGGTGGTGTAAGCGGCTGCACTACTCAATGGCAAACTCACACTGGGTTGCAACACCATACGATTACCAACCGGTACTTTGCTACTATGGGTAAAGCGTACTAGCTCGGACTGGAACGAGGTGTTGATTTCATTTGGTTTAATAAGCTGACGAGTATTTAAGTTAAGTTGTGGCAAACGCTTAATTTGTTCTGTATCGGTAAGTGTTTGAAATCCCTGGGCTCGACCTCGAAACAACCAGTCTTTGGTGTCATATCGAATATCGGCTCGACGCTCAATACTGGTTTGGCTGGTACTGTTTAAGTTAGCGCCGAAATCTCTAAGGTAATCATTGTCACTGACGTAGTTAAAATTAACATTACCGCTCCAGCCGCCTGTAGGCATAGTGTTGTGTTGCCAATGAAAAAAATTACGATCGGTTTTTCTTAGGGCGTCGCCGGGCAAGGTGTTTGCATTAGCGAGTCCGGTTGAATTTTTTGCTAAATAGCGAAATTCTGTATTTAATTGTAAGCCTCGGTTGGCCATGTATTTGGGCGTAATCGTGGCATCCATTTGCGGGTGTATATTCCAGTAATAAGGCGCAATTAACTGTAGCCCGTTAATGCTATTGTCACCAAAACTTGGAAATAGAAACCCCGAGAGTCGTTCATCACCTAAAGGAAAGCGGATATACGGTAGGTATAAAAAGGGGATGCTTTTAAACCGTATGACAACATTGCTAGCACTTCCCTGACGTGTTTGTTTATTTAGTGTGATCGTGTTTGCACGGAGTTGCCAGTCCGGCGAGTCGGGATCACAGGTAGAATAAGTCGCATTATGCATTTCGATAAGATCTTTGCTTTTCATTAAAATAACATCGGCTACACCTTGGGCGCGGCTTTTCGTATCGCGGTATGTTGCGTTATTGATATCCCCTATATTTGTTTCCAGGTTCAGATTCATCTTGTCGCCGGTCAGTTTTAAGCCGCCCTGGGTTAATACCACGTTGCCTGTCGCTTTAATATCCTGAGCCTCTTTATAATAGATTGCGGTGTCGGACGTTAGACGTTGATCTTGTTGATCCATCACCACTGAACCGATAAATGTGGTGATATTTTTCTCGCTTATATTGACCGAATCGGAATGGAGATAAATTTTATCATCGGTTATTTTTTTTGGCTCTTCTTCAAAAATGGCAATATCAGGTTCGCACAGTGGCGAAAGGCTGTATTCATCTTCACTTAGTGGGATATCTGTTGTGGTTGGAAGTGCTGGCTTTATGGTGACCGGGGTTGTCGTTGACGTTGTTTCGTTGCTAGCGGTTTCTGTCGCTGCAGAAATTGTCGTTGGAAACAAAGTGGCAAAACACAGTATGGCTATTTTTGAGCGCGCAAAACCGAGTGCTTTGCGTTGCTGTAAAAACCCCATAGGCCAATAGCGTAAATACAAATAATTTGCCTGTAATTTTGTTTTAATTGAAGTTAGCATGTAACGCGTAACGTGTTGAAACGGTTAAATTTGTAGTCTATCAAATTGTACCGCTCCACATCAGCTTAAATATGAATAAAATACCCATAAAGATGGGTTGGTGAATAAGGTAAATAATCAGGCTGTGGCGACCCATGCAACAAATAAGTTGTTGTGCCGTTGTTTTTGTCTTGCCCCAATGATTAAATAGCGATGAAAGGGGTTTAAATGTCGCTTGTTTAAAGATAAGCGAGGCACTGAATAGCCCCAATAATACCACCCCAAACCAGGGCAGGAAGGGGGCATAATCTTCGGTGATGGGTTTTTCTGGCATAAGACCAAACCACTGCAATGCATTGTGATTAAACAGCGGGCTAGAATAGCGGCTGCCAATGATAACCAGGCTAATGCCGAGCAGTAAATTGATATAATGAAAGCGAACAAACAATAAGCCAACGACACTCGCGACGACGATAAAGTGCAATATACCAAAAAAGATATAACTCCCTGGGAAAGTAATATAACTTGAAAGGCTAACTAGGCCGGCGGCAATAATGAGCAGCGATAATCGTTTTAAATACGGTTTAGGCTGAATCTTTTTTTGGGTTGCCAACCAGAGGCTAATGCCGACAAGCCATAAAAACAGGCTGACAATAACCAGTCTAAAATTTATCCACCAGGGATTGTTATAAAAGTCGGTCTGGATAAATTGATAGTAATTTAAATCAAAACTGAAATGGTAGGCAAACATCAGCAGTAAGGCGATGCCTCGCAGGTAATCAATAATCGCATAATGAGCTGATTTTTTGCTATTTGGACATGTTATATTAAACATTTAAGCACAATAGCATTTAAGAATTAAGGACTTCAAGTTTGGCAGCAACAATCGATAAAAATCCAGTAGACAATATTTCAGTCGATCAATATCGCGAACAACAAATTATCCAATGGCTTGAAAATGACCTGGGGTATAAAAGCTATACTCTTGCACCCGCTTCTGCCGATGCCAGTTTCCGGCGCTATTTTCGCCTACAGGATAAAATTAACGCTGATAGCAAAATCATTATGGATGCACCACCGGATAAAGAAGACAGCCATCCTTTTATTAAAATTGCGCAGTCATTCCATGCACTCGGGCTGAACGTGCCAGAAGTTTATGCGCAAAATTTTGAGTTGGGGTTTTTTCTGTTATCGGATTTAGGCTGTATCGATTACCTTCAATCTCTTAATGGCAAGAATGCCACGCAGTTATATCAGGATGCCATTGAGGCCTTAATAACGCTGCAGTGTAAAAATACACTTAGCCTTCCTCCGTACGATGCGCCGCTTTTACACCAAGAGATGAATTTATTTGTTGACTGGTATTTAGCTAAACATCGGCAAATTGTTTTAGACACTTCAGAGCAGCAAATGATAGACAGTGTTTTTACGGTATTAGCCGAGTCAGCCTTGTCGCAGCCACAAGTTTGTGTGCATCGCGATTATCACTGCCGAAATTTAATGCGAACAGATAAAAATAACCCCGGTGTACTGGATTTCCAGGATGCTGTTATTGGCCCAGTGAGCTACGATCTGGTTTCCTTGCTGCGTGACTGTTATGTTGATTGGCCTGCCGATAAGGTTTCTGCCTGGAGCCGGTATTATTTCGAACGCGCTGTTGATAAAGGCGTATTGAAAGAGGTTGGCTTTCCGCGGTTTGAGCGTTGGTTTGACTTAATGGGCTTGCAACGGCATCTAAAAGCGATTGGAATTTTTGCTCGGTTAAATTATCGAGATGGGAAAGCGGGTTATTTAAAAGATATTCCACGTACTTTAGCCTACGTAGCGGCGGTGAGTGAAAAATACTCTGAATTTAAGGCCTTTAACCTGTTTGTTCGTCGGCTGTTGAGTTAGATATCTAAAGCTATGATGAATCTTGGAGTTTTAATCGGGGGGCTTAAATGAAGGCAATGATTCTAGCAGCGGGTCGCGGTGAGCGAATGCGGCCATTAACCGATTCGACCCCCAAACCATTATTAAAAGTAGCCGGATGCTCGCTGATTGAGCATCATATTAAGGCGCTTTATCGTGCTGGTATTCGCGATATTGTGATTAACCATGCCTGGTTAGGCGAACAAATCGAAGCAGCCTTCGGCGATGGGCAGCAGTTTGGGTTGCATATTCAATATTCAGCCGAGGAAGTTGCTCTAGAGACGGCAGGCGGTATTCGGCATGCTATGCCTTTACTCGGTAATCAGCCTTTTTTAGTTATAAATGCTGATATCTGGACTGATTTCCCTCTTATTCAGCTGATTAATAGTGCAAAGAAGCACTTTAGTCATTCATTTTGGGCGCATTTGTTGCTGGTACCGAACCCGGCACATCATTTGTCGGGTGATTTTCAGCTGCGAGAAGAAAGTGCTCTGGTTTATGAAAATGGGATGTATCCCAATTTACCTAGTTATACCTTTAGCGGAATGGGTATCTATCACCCTAAAATCTTCCATTTTCTTGGTGAGGGTAAGCAGGCTTTAGGGCCACTGCTAAGAAGTATGATTCAGGAACAGCATGTTAGTGGTGAAATTTACTGTGGTGACTGGTTTGATATTGGCTCGCCACAGCGCCTGCAAGAAATAAATGCCTATTTAGCAGAAAAATAGCCGTACTTTGTTGCGACTGCTCGGTAAGTTGTTATAATTTATAACAAAATGAGGCGGAAAAGATAAGGAGAACCGTGCATGCGAGTGCAATCCTCTGTTGCATACTTCACTCTTAAGAGATTTGTCGCTCAATTTCTTATCACTCTTGTTCTGGGTATTTTTTACCTGGTATCTATTGCATCTGTATCGGCATCAGTTGAATCGTCTGTGCGGGTATTTCCTTTAGAACAAGAGCTAAAATTAAAGGCTGCGCAACAAAGTATCAAAGACAAAAAATATGAGCAGGCGTTACAGTTAGCACAGATTGTTCTGTCTGAGTACCCGCAACAACATGCGGCTCAATTTATTCGTGCCCGTGCTTTAAGCGAGTTGGGTAAACTGAATGAGGCAATAGCCAGTTATAAATTAATTCTGCAATCGAGTGCCGCTAGCCATTTATACACCCCGGAAATTTATAATAATTTAGCCACCCTTTATGCACGACAAGGTAACCTGGATTTAGCCAGGCAAACGCTCGAAACAGGTATTGCAACAAATGAGCGATACAAAACCCTGTACGATAATTTAAGTGCTATTTATGTCGAAATGGCGCGCGGTGCCTATAGTAAGGCACTTAAGCTAGGCGTTCAGACTAAATCGGTTAAGCTCAAAACATTGCAACTGTCTTCGTTGGCGCTATCAAAACCTCGTTCTAAAACGGTTTCAACTGATGTTGCTCAAGCTAAAATTGCCAAAACTGAAAATACCCAAACTGAAATGACTCAGCCAAATAAACCAATGCAATCTGTCTATGAGGCGAAGTTGAAAACAATGGCTCCGATTATTGAAAAACCTAAATCGAATATTTCAGTTGCCCCGATAGTAAAGCAAGCCAGTATACAATCGGTTTCAAAAGCACTAGGCAAAAAGCCTGTTGCCAAAAAAATACTTAATAGCAAAAATACAGCACCTAAAATAAATAAAGATGAAGTCATTACCGCTTTGCATGGCTGGGCTGCGGCATGGTCGGCACAGGCGGTTGATTTATATTTGTCTTTTTATGGCAAAGACTTTAAACCCGTAAAATTATCAAGGAAAGTTTGGGCCGTGCAACGCAGAATTCGTTTAAACAAACCACGTTGGGTGAGTGTTCGCTTAAAAGATTTTAATGTGAAGGCTACAGCGACTCAAAGTGACAAAGCCATTGTGCAACTTGTACAGGATTATCGCGCCGATAATTATCATGACAAGACTAAAAAGCAGTTTGTTATGCAGCGTACAGTAGATGGCTGGCGAATCTTGTCTGAGAAAAGTTTGGCGGTTATTCGATAATGATTAACCATATCATACAAAAGTCGACTTATTGGTTTGCTGGCTTAGCTATTATTTTTATTGTTTCGTTTGCATTCGCACAACGAGGTGAAGCAGAAAAACCAATTAAAGATGCAGTTGATACAAAGCCAACCTATCTCGCTAAATTAAATTCTGTTCAAAGCCATGCAAAATATTCACGCTATGAGGAGCAAAATAAACGCTCTGAAGATTTAATTAAAGAACTGGACCGACGTATTCATGCCTACCCGCAAGATTACGAAGCCAGTTTACTAAAAGTTTTTGCCTATATCGAGTCAGCTGATTATGCCAAAGCAAATATTTTACTTGATGATTTGATCCAGAAGAAACCAGAATTCACCATTGCACAACTGGTTAAAGGTGATCTGTTAATGATGCAGGTTCGGCCTGTTTCAGGGGTGGGTAACAATGAAGTATTAGTCAGTTTAACGCAAGGCAAGCAGCAAACGGAATTAAATAACTTACGCGATGAAGTTAATATCAGGTTAAAAAATTATCACGAAAAATTTGGGGAAAATAAAATACCACGGGCGCTTTTATTAATGTCTAGGTCTGTTGATACGGCATTATTAATCGATAAATCCAGGAATCGGTTGTATGTTTTTAAACGCCAGAATGAATGGTTGCCACCCAAATTGGTACAAAATTTTTATGTGAGCACAGGTAAGTTAAGAGGTAATAAGTTAATTAAGGGTGACTTAAAAACACCCGAAGGCGTTTACTTTGTAACAAAATGGATTCCCGATGCCAGTTTACCGGATAAATATGGTATTGGTGCTTTCCCTGTGAACTATCCAAACGAACTGGATAGTCGCCTCGGTAAAACTGGTTATGGTATCTGGTTACATGGCACAACGCGTGATTCATATAGTCGCCCACCCTTAGATAGCGAAGGCTGCGTTGTTTTACCTAATATTGATTTAGATGCGATTAAGCATTTAATCACACCTGGGAAAACACCTATTATCATTGCTGAGTCTATTGAATGGGTTGAGTACAATGACTGGAGTGATACACGTAGAAATGTTTTGTCTTCGATAGAAGCATGGCGTAGCGACTGGCAAAGTTTAGATGTGGATAAATATCTAAATCACTATGATGAAAACTTCTGGAGTGGCCGGCATAATATTCGCAGCTGGCGAGCCAGAAAAAAATTATTATCTCAATCAAAAAAATATCAGAACATAAAGATTGATGATTTATCGCTATTTGCTTATCCAGATAGTGCAACAGAAAAAAATATTGTTGTTGCACGCTTTCATCAGTCATATAAATCAAATAATTATAATAGCGATATGAATAAAAGGATTTATCTAACTCAGAGTAATAAGAATACAGGTAAAAACTGGAAAATTATTTTTGAAGGGAAATGACTCCGGTTGTATGGCCGGGGGTGACTTATGATTTAGCTGATTTAGCACAAATTTTTGCACTTCAGGTTTAAGTTAACTAAGACCTTTATATCGTAACGTATACCACGCATAGCCGATAAATTCGTGTATTGCCGAACTGCTTCTACTCATTGCCTCCGCAGTGGGTAATATATCCAATATTGTATAGTCATCATCCTCTTTATTTCTTGCTTTAAACCCAAGTGGTGCAGCGGTGACGTTAAGCCCAAAATATTCATATGCCATTCGTGCTCGTGGCATATGATCGGCATGGGTGACAAGTATAATGTCTTTTATATTTTCTGTCGCTAATATTTGAGCAGAAAATTTCGCGTTGTACCAGGTATTGGCACTGCTACTATCTAACCATTTTGCTTTTAAGTTAAAAGATTCTTTTAGTGTAGTTTGCATAATCGCGGACTCGGGTTGTACTCGACCACCCGGGCTACCACCTGATAGTAGTAAAGGTATTTTACTATGTTTATAGAGGTAGACTGCATAATTGAGACGTGATAAAGCATTTTTTGATATAGAGTCGATTCGGTTTTTGTATTCAAGGGCATTTTTATAGCGTCCTGCGCCTAAAACGACAATAGCTTTTGCTTTGGATTTTTTGAGTTCTTTTAATGTTAATGGTTTTTCCTGCTCGAGTAGTAGATTTAACATCTGGGCAGTAAGGGGTAAACTTAAAATAAATAGTAGTGACAAACCGAGGATGATAAGGCTTTTACCCATTGTGTAAAAGTGTTTAATTGTGATGATGCCAAGTATAATAAGTGTAAAACACATGCCAGGCGGGAGGAAGATGGTTTGTATAATACTGTTAAGCAATACTTCGGTATTCATTGTCTGTTACCTTTTCCTTCAGTATAGAATAATTTTCATTATGAGGATTAAACAAAACACCAAAATATACAGTGCTATTCATATATCTTGTTTATAAGAATAGGTTTGAATTTTTCTATAATACTTTCTATGTTATCTGCAATGTCATAATCAGATAATTGAGATACTTTCAAATCAGGATAACCACATGGATTAATGTCTTTAAATGGACTTAGATCCATATCAACATTTATCGAAAGACCATGATAGGTGCAGTCATGCTTAACACGTAAGCCAAGTGCAGCAATTTTTTTATTATCTGTATAGACGCCGGGCGCTTTATCAATCAGATGATTTGAAATATTATATTCATCAAGCAAAATCTGGATACTTTGTTGTAGTCTTTTTACAAATTCCTGTATACCATAATCACGCTGCTTTAGATTAATTAAACAATATGCGATCAACTGCCCTGGTGCATGAAAAGTGATCTGTCCGCCACGGTCTATATTAATGACGGGGATATCACTGGGGTTGAGTAGATGTGATTTTTTTCCATTAAGACCAAGCGTGTAAACAGCTGGGTGTTGAACAAACCATATTTCATCCACGGTCGTTGCCTTTCGTTCGGCAGTGAAGTTTTTCATGCTATTCCAAACGTCGGTGTAATCCTGTAAGCCTATATTTTTAAAAATAACGCTCGACTTTTGCATGTTATAACGACATGAGTACATGTCCACTGGCGTGGAGTTCACGGTAGATTGCGTCAAGCTGCTCACGGCTGCTAACGTGGACGGTTAATGTAAGCGATAAATATTTATTGTTACTGCTTGCACGCTCATGGATATTCTCGTCTTTGAGGGCAGGTATATGTGCTTTAACAATTGTAATGCATGTTTCGCGGAATAGTCCTTCAGTTGCACCCATAACTTTTAGTGGAAAGTCGCATGGAAATTCCAGTGGACTTTCGTGTTCGTTGTTAATGCTATCGTCGCTCATAGTTTATTTTAATCTGTGCTATGCGGTGGTGTGCAGAGATGCTTTGTAGTGTTGAAAAAGTTGGTACATTTTCCGCCAGTGTTCGCCTGGCTTGCCATTGGCAACGGTTTTATTGTCGATATGGCACACAGGAGAAACCTCTTTTAACGAACTACTTAACCAGACTTCATCGGCATTAAATAGTTCATCTTCACTGATACTTGTTTCTTCAATAGCCAGCTTATTTTGTTTGGCTATCTCAACAATTAAATCACGCGTGATACCGGGTAATAACTGGTTGTCTTTTACGGGTGTTTTTATGATGCCATTTTTTACAATAAAAATATTACTTGAAGAGCCTTCGGTGACGTAGCCATTGCGTATAAGAACTGCTTCGTCCGCATTATTTTCAGCTGCCTCCTGCTTGAGCATAATATTGCCGAGCAGGGAGATTGATTTAATATGACAATATTGCCAGCGTATATCTTCACGGGTAATAACGCTTAGGCCTTTTTCCAATGACTCAGGATTTGCAGGAGGCATCGGATTGAGCATGGCAAAAATAGTCGCCGTTGGATTATCAGGAAATGCATGATCTCGCTTTGCCACGCCACGGGTAATTTGCAAATATAAAGAACAATCGGTATCAAAGTAACCATTTTTACTAATAAGATCACTAAAAATTTTATGCCACTCAACCATTGTGTAGGGGTTGTTTATTTTTATCGCAGTTAGATTTTTTCCCAAACGCTTAAGATGATGTTCCAGTCTGAAGGGTTTGCCAAAAAAGGCGGGAATGACTTCGTAAATACCGTCTGCAAAAATAAAACCGCGATCCAGCACTGAAACTTTGGCATCTTTAAGTGCTAAATAATCACCATTTAAAAAACATATACTGGTGCTCTTTTTAATTACCTGGTCGGCTGATGTTGTCATTTGTTTTTGAATCTATTTAAACAGTAAAATAATATTATCAATTAGCTTGCTGAAGAAACCACCTTCTTTAACATCGTTTAAGGCAACTAGGGGCCTGGATGTAAGCACGGTATCATTTAATAATACATTGACGTTACCAAATTTTTGATGTTTTGCAACGGGTGCGGTTATCATTGCATCAAGCTTCATATTAGCTTTAACTTTAGAGCGGCTTCCTTTTGGAGCTGTAATATATAAATCTTCTGTTAAACCAAGCTCTAGGTCTTCTTTTTCACCCTTCCATACACGTTGAGTCGTTAAGGCTGTGTGTGCTTTATTGAGTAAGTAGGTTTCATAAAAGCGAAAGCCGTAACTTAATAACTTTCGTGTTGCTGTTTCGCGAGCAGACTCACTGCTAGTGCCGGTTACGATAGAAATAAGTCGCATATTTTTTTGTTTTGCTGAGGCAATTAAACAATAACCTGCTGATTCAGTGTGCCCCGTTTTTACGCCATCGACCCGATCATCCGTCCATAATAAGCGATTCCGGTTGGGTTGCTTGATGCCATTGTAGGTGTAGTACTTTACTTTGAACAGGGCGTAGTGTTGTTTAAAATTAAAAATCAGGGCTCGGGTTAAAATTGCTAAATCATGAGCGGTGGTATAGTGGTTCTTATTCGGCCAACCGGTGCTATTGATAAAATGGGTATTATTCATGCCAAGATTTTTTGCATGCTGGTTCATTAAATCTGCAAAGGCACTTTCGCTTCCTGCAATATGCTCAGCCAGTGCAACGCTGGCATCGTTGCCTGACTGAATGATAACGCCATGTAATAATTCATTGACGCTTACCCATGAATTGACTTCGATAAACATGCGAGAGCCTTTCATGCGCCAGGCTTTTTCACTTATCTTAACCTGGTCTTCGAGTTTGATATTATTTTTACTCAACTCGTAGAGTGTGACATACGCCGTCATGATTTTTGTCAGGCTTGCAGGTTCGACTCGTTTGTCAGCATTTTTAGAAACAATAATATGTTGGCTGTTAAAGTCCATTAACAGGTATGCGTGGGCTTTAATTTTTGGAGCAGCGGGTACCAGGTTAACGGCTTTTGCCTGAGCTATAAAAAAAGTGCTACTGCTGAGAACAAAAAACAAGAAAATCAGTGATTTAAAATATCGAGTGTTCAACCGGGTATGTGACATGCTGCTTCCTAAACGTTAAGTAATGCAAACGTCTATTGTAACCATTCATTACTATGAAGCCTAGCTAAAGCGCTAAATTTGTGTGCTCAGTCGACAATGATATAGGCATTGTCTATCTGGTTTTTGAATAGTGTTTCGCTGGTATTATCCGCCATTTCAACGGTATCGAAGGGCCCTAGACGCACTTTAAACAAGCCCTGGCGAGCGTTATATTGTACTTTGATGCCAAAGGGAAGCCGCATATTTGCAATACGGTTTCTTAATGATTGTGCATTTTGTCGTTCGGAAAAGGCGCCCGCCTGTAAAAATATTTTAAAATCCGGATTTGCTGTTGCCGGGTGGTCGGCAAACCGTCCTGCCTTGGAACTGTTTGAGCGGTTGCGATTGTATTGCGTGGTCTGAGCTGAGTATTGCTGGCTGCGATAGGTTTTTGGGTTTATGGCGGTAATTTCTACCACACCGGTTCCGGTTGCCGTTATCCCCAGTTTTTTGGCTGCGACATACGACAGATCAATGATTCGATTTCGATGAAATGGCCCTCGATCGTTTACCCGAACAATAACACTTCTGCCATTTTTGAGGTGAGTGACGCGTATATAGGTGGGCAGTGGCAAGCTTTTATGTGCCGCTGACATTTGGTACATATCATAAATTTCACCGTTTGAGGTACGATGGCCGTGAAACTTTTTACCGTACCAAGAAGCGATACCGCGTTTTTTATAGCCGGCACTTGATTGCAGCACGCGATAATTTTTTCCGAGTACACGATAATTTTTATTGCCGCCCTTGCTTCTAGGTTCATCGCGCGGTACTGCATCGCTAACACTATCATGATTGATATATTTGTCAGGGCCCCGGTCATGTTTTAAAGCGTAGCGGGAGGGCTGACTGCTGCAAGCGGTTAAGCCAATACATAACAATAGAACCGCGCCCGTCTTTAATGGCGGGTGAAAAAAATACTTTTCTGTTATAGCACTCGACATATTAAAACTTATTGTTCGGCATTATAGAGTGAGAAAATCTTCTCACTTAGCTGAAGAACAGCCATGGAATAAAGTGCGCTATGATTGTAGCGTGAAATAACATAGAAGTTATGCCATACCACCCAATATTCAGGCCCTGATTTGGTTTCAAATGAAAGCAGTTTTCCCTTTAGCTGCGGTTGCAAACCATTAGGTAATACGACGCCATTATCGAGTAATTGTTGTTGTGTTTTATCGGGTTTAATCCCCTTTGATAGAAGCAATCGATAGCGTTCACCATGTACCTGAACTTTTGTAGCGATAGGTTCGCCTGTACGCCAGCGGTGTTTTTTAAAATAATTAGCAACACTGCCAATGGCATCGGTCGGGCTTTCCCATAAATTGCGTTGGCCTGATTTATCAAAGTCGACGGCGTAGCGTCTGAAGCTGCTGGAAATAAATTGTGGCATACCCATCGCACCGGCATAAGAACCTTTTAGAGCCAGTGGGTCGAGGCGCTCTTCTCGTGTCATTAATAAATATTGTTCCAGTTCGCTTTTAAAAAACTTGCTTCGTGGTGGGTAAGCAAAAGCCAACGTTGAAAGCGAATCAATAATCGGGTAACGACCAGTGTGTCGACCATAGCGTGTTTCGACGCCAATAATACTGACAATAATTTCCTGTGGTACGCCATAGGTAGTATTCGCCTTATCCAGTACAGCATTGTATTGTTTCCAGAATTTTATCCCGCCTTTAATACGAGAGGTTGTAACAAAGATAGGTCGATAATCAAACCATGCCTTGCCTTCGGCGGGGCGCGCAATGGCTTCCAAAATACTGGGGTGTAATTTTACTTTTTGAAAAAGTTCTTCCAGTTCGGTTTGTTTAAAAGTGTGCTTTTGAACCATATAACGTATGAACTGGTTAATGGCTTTGGTATTTTCAAAATAACGGGGTTTTAGATCTTTTGCGTAGCTTTGATTTATGCTTAGCAAGCTTATACTGAGTAGCAGTGCTAGCTGTAAATAAAACTTACCTGTGAAATTGTTCTGGTTAAACAAACTGGTATCCTTTATATTTAAGACTAATTTCCAATAAGTCGACGATGGGTTTGAATTGACATTAAAATGCCAAACGCCATCATCAAGGTAACGATGGACGTTCCACCATAACTGATAAGGGGTAACGGTACCCCGACAACAGGAAGAATACCAGAGACCATCCCAATGTTCACAAAAATATAAACAAAGAAGGTCAGGGTGAGACTCCCGGCGAGCAGGCGGCTAAAAGAGTCCTGTGCCTGATTGGCAATGACCAGTCCGCGAACAATGATGTAGAGATATAATATAAGCAATAGTACACAGCCAATAAAGCCAAATTCTTCGCTAAAAACGGCAAAAATAAAGTCGGTTGAGCGTTCGGGTAAGAAATCTAGGTGCGACTGGGTTCCGTTTAACCAGCCCTTACCGTAAAGGCTGCCTGAGCCGATTGCGATGGTCGATTGAATAATATGGTAACCGGCACCCAGTGGGTCGTTTTCCGGATTAAGTAAGGTGAGTATTCTGCCGCGTTGGTAATCATGTAAAACGTAACCCCATATCAGTGGTGTGCTGGCAACGATTAGCACAATAACCCCGAAGATTAATTTCCAACTTAATCCGGCGAGTAACAGAACAAAAAAACCGGCACTGGCGATTAATAAAGCGGTACCTAAATCAGGTTGTTTGGCAACCAAAAGTGTTGGCACGGTTAACATAAACACGGCCGTGAGAATGCGCTTGCCGGTAGGCGGTAAACTGAATTCCGAGATGTACCATGCCAGCATCATGGGCAGGGCAAGTTTTAAAATTTCAGAAGGCTGAAAGCGAAAAAAGCCTAAATTAAGCCAACGCTGTGCGCCTTTACCAATGTCTCCAACGAGTAAAACAATAACAAGAAGAATAACGCCGGTGATAAAAAGCCATGGTGCCCAAAACTGGATTGTTCGGGGACGGAGCTGTGCAATGGCTAACATAACAATGATAGCGATTGTAATATGCACAAGTTGACGATTAACAACCGCCATATTCTGACCGGACGCACTGTATAAAACAAAAATACCTATAATCAATAACAGTAGTAACGCACTAAAAAGAGGGATGTCAATGTGCAAACGATAGGACAATTTCTTGCGAATAATGGCATTGCTGGTGGAAAGGCTTTGTTCTTGATCTAGAATCATTATTTCGAGTCTACTTTGTTTAGCCGGCTTAAATAGTCATCGATTACTTTACGCGCAATGGGAGCGGCAACAGAACCGCCATGGCCACCATTTTCAACAATAATAGCAATTGCGATTTTTGGTGCATCAGCTGGAGCGTAAGCAATAAATAAAGCATGGTCACGTAATTTCTTTCTTATCTTCGTTTCATCATACTCTTCATCCTGTTTAATACCATGCACTTGTGCGGTGCCTGTTTTGCCGGCCATTTTATATTTTAAGTTGCGATTAATACTGCGGGCGGTGCCGTGCAGGCTGTGTACAACATCTTTCATGGCTTGATGCACGTAGTCCCAATTTTTTTGCTGTTTAATTTCAATTCTTTTCAGTGATTTTGGTGGACGTAAATTTAGAATTTCAATTTTAGGATCTTGTTTGGCATAAATCATTTGTGGCCGTTGGCGTTTGCCGTTAATAGCAAGTGTTGCTGTTGCTACGGCAAGCTGTAATGGGGTTGTCAACATAAAGCCTTGTCCTATCCCGGTAATAAGTGTTTCACCAGGAAACCAGGGTAGGCGTCTGGTTTTTCTTTTCCATTCGCGTGAGGGTAATAATGCTGACGACTCGCCGTTAATATCCAGGCCTGTTTTTGCACCAAAACCAAACTGAGAAAGATATGTGTGTATTTTATCTATTCCAAGATTTAAAGCGAGATCATAAAAATAGACATCGCATGATTCAACAATGGCTTTTTTTAAATTTGTTTTCTTGTGGCCCTTCTTCTTCCAGTCACGATAGCGTCGTTCATCATTTTTAAGCATATAGTAACCGGGACAGTTTAAATTTTCTGTATCATTGATAACATCCAGTTCAAGCCCGGCAAGACCGATAAAGGGTTTAATTGTTGAGCCGGGAGGGTAGCGCCCCTGTATCGTACGATTAAATAATGGTTGATCGGGAGAATTGCGTAAGCGGTTATAGTTTCCGGTGTCGATACCGTTGACGAATAAATTGGGATCAAAACTGGGGAAACTTGTAAGCGCTAACACGCTGCCATTATTAGGGTCGATTGCAACTAGTGCACCACTATTATCTGCAAAAGCTTGCGCTGCAATTTCATGCAGGCGAATATCAATATTTAAATAAAGGTTGTCGCCTGGGATAGGTAGGTCGCGATCGAGTACGCGTAAGATACGGCCACTTGCATTTGTTTCTACTTGTTGTAAACCAATTTTTCCATGTAATATTTTTTCGTATTTTCTTTCAATGCCTGTTTTACCTATTCGACTGGTGCCACTGTAGTTTGATGCATCAACTTTTTGCAGTTCTCGCTCACTAATATTACTGACGTAGCCCAAAGTATGAGCGGTTAGTTTTCCCAGAGGATAATAACGAGAAAGCTCAGCGTGTATTTCAACTCCCGGCATGGTGTACTGTTTGACCGACAGGCGAGCAACCTCATCTTCATTTAAACGGTAACGCAAGGTGACGCCTTCAAAGCGACGTTTGCGTTTTAGTTTTTTATTAAAACGTTTTACATCCGTATCTGTAATAGTAATGATTGTTTGCAGTTTTTTGATAAGTTCTGGAATATCTTTAATATGCTCAGGAACCAGCTCAAGTGTAAAGCTGGGAATATTTTCGGCAAGCAACACACCATTGCGGTCGTAGATGAGACCGCGGATGGGCTGGATAGGTTTAATGCTGACTCGGTTATTGTCAGACAAGGTAGCATAATGTTGCTGATGTATTATTTGTAAGTAAACCAGACGAGCAACCAGAATAATAATACTTAGTACGACAAAAATGGCAGTGACAACAAGTCGGCGGCTAAACACCTGTTCGTCGCGGAGATGATCTTTTATGGCAAGTGAATCGAATTGAGACATGAATTTCAGATTATGTGATAGGTGCGTCGAATATTACGTAAGATAAAATAAATTAACGGCCAGAAAAGTGCAGATATTAATGACGGTATGAGTGACATTGAAAAGTTTACATCAATTCCGGTGAGTGCTTTTATCCAGATAACTAACGAGGTATAAATTAACATTAAAAAGAAGATGCTGATTACCTGTTGGCGCAGTGGGAAGTTACGTATACGTTGATAGAGCCTTGCCGTAATAAAAACGGTTAAGGCAAAGGCAAGTGCATATTGGCCTAATAGGGTGTCGCGTAATACATCGACTAATAAACCGGTAAACCAGGCAGAGCCGACACCGATGCGTTCCGGTAGAGCCATCGACCAGTAAATTAAAACCAGAATAACCCACTCAGGTTGGAAAGGTGCGATGGCGGCGGGTAAGGGCAACTCAGATAATAAAAGAGCAATAATAATGGTAATGATAATAATATGGTTGCCATGTTTTTTTATTAGGTTCATTTTTTGGAACCTTTCTTTTTAGTGTCATTTTTTAAGCAGGCAATGCTGACTTTTTTTCTCGACTCATCCGATATCCAGACAAGTAAAACTTCACTACTACGGTCCAGTTTGGCTGCGGGTCGCGCTATCACCTTGGCGAAAGGCAGGCTCTGGTTAATGTCTACTTTAATTACTTCGGCAGCGGGATAACCGGCCGGGAAAACGCAGCCCATTCCTGATGTAACCAGTTTATCGCCTACCTTTATATCGGTGTTATTTGGCAGGTTGATTAATTCCAGCAGGCCACTGGCACCTTTGCCAACGGCAATGGCACGAATACCATTTCTTAGTGACTGTACGGGTAAGGCATGGCCTGGATCGGTAATTAAAATTGCAGTACTGGTCACCGGGTTAACATGTACAATTTGCCCCATAATACCATCGGCATCCAGAATGGGTTGGCCCATAAAAATATCACGCTCGGTTAAACCTTTATTGATCACCACCTGTTGTCGATAAGGGTCAAGATTAACCGAAAGCAATTCTGCAATAAGAATTCGTTCGCCAACCCGTTTTGATGATTTTAATAAATTACGTAAACGTATATTCTCAGCTTCGGTAAAAATAGATTTTTGCAATTGAGCTTTAAGAATTTTATTTTGTGTCCGCAGGGTTTCGTTTTGTTTCTTTAAACTGCTGCGACTGATAAAGGTGGTTTGCCCCCAACCAAAAATATCAGAGGGAATATTCATCGCGTAGCGTAAAGGGTAGACCAGTAAAGATAAACCTGAACGCACGGTGTTAATGGTATTGGTATTGTGATCCAGTGACATAAGCACAATCGACACGATTGTTAACAAAAACATTCGCGCTGAAATGGAAGTACCTTGTCCGAAGAGTAGTTTAACGGGACTGTCTCCGTAAATATTATTTTAATATGAATAGGATATTGTAACAGGCCATGAGCGAATTTTCATCGTGTCAAAAATTCGATTCTTTCGGGTATTTGAAGCAGGAGGTAGTAGAGAGAGATTAAAACGGATTAACCACGAAGTTTTTTGATTTCCTTGTGTTCTTAATGCCTTCGTGGTTAAGCATATTACTCAACGCTAAATAGGTCGCCACCATGTTCATCAATCATTTCGATTGCGCGGCCACCACCACGGGCAACACAGGTAAGTGGATCTTCGGCGATAATAACCGGCAGACCGGTTTCTTCCATCAATAATCTATCGAGCTCGCTGAGTAAAGCGCCGCCACCGGTTAGCACCATGCCGCGTTCAGCTATATCGGCGGCTAATTCTGGTGGAGTTTGTTCGAGTGCAGTTTTAACCGCGCTGACAATGCCCGACAAAGGTTCTTGCAGGGCTTCAAGAATTTCGTTGCTATTGAGCGTGAAGCTACGTGGAATACCTTCTGCCAGGTTTCGGCCGCGTACTTCCATTTCACGAACTTCGTTACCGGGGTAGGCCGTACCAATTTCGTGTTTAATGCGCTCGGCGGTGGAGACGCCAATTAAGCTGCCGTAGTTACGGCGTACATAGTTAATGATGGCTTCATCGAAGCGATCGCCACCAATTTTAACCGAGGCGGAATAAACGATACCACTTAAAGATATAACCGCGACTTCGGTTGTGCCGCCGCCAATATCTAAAATCATCGAGCCGCTGGCCTCACTAATGGGCATGCCGGCACCAATTGCCGCCGCCATTGGTTCTTCAATGAGGAACACATCGCGCGCGCCAGCACCATTGGCCGATTCGCGGATAGCGCGACGTTCAACCTGAGTCGAGCCGCAAGGCACGCAAATTAAAACCCGTGGGCTGGGGCGGAAAAAACGTGCTTCATGTACTTTTTTAATAAAATGTTGCAGCATTTTTTCGGTGACAGTGAAATCGGCGATAACACCGTCTTTCATTGGACGGATTGCAACAATATTGCCAGGGGTTCGGCCTAACATACGCTTTGCTTCCATGCCAACGGCAGCAATGCTTTTGGGACCACCGGGACCACGTTCCTGGCGAATAGCGACAACCGAAGGTTCGTTCAGAACAATCCCCTGATTGCGCACATATATTAAGGTGTTGGCCGTACCAAGATCGATGGAAATATCATTTGAGAATAAGCCACGTAAAGATTCAAACATTCAGGTCTTCTTTATAAGTTAAGTTATCTTAAGAAATGCAGCCCGTACTTTAATCAAACAACGGGGCTATGGGCAAGCACGTAACTATGATAAGTTAGCACTTTTGCCTAATCTATCACAATTAGCGCTCAGTTCTTATATAATAGCGCTATTTATGCAGCATAATACGAATAGCCTACAGAGTAAAATGCTGTCTGCTGTCGTGTCGATGGACTTAAAATACTCGATGTTGAATTTGGAGATAATTCTGTGGATAAGAAAGATGTAGAACAAATTGCACAACTTGCGCGGTTGGCAATTAATGAAGATGATATTCCTGAATATGCCACCAACCTGACAAATATTTTGGCACTGGTTGAACAGATGAATTCTGTTAACACCGATGATGTTGTGCCTATGGCTCACCCGACGGATGCGGTGCAACGACTGCGTGAAGACAAGGTGACGGAAATCGATCAGCGTGAGCATTTTCAGCAAATCGCACCGGAAGTAGAAGATGGCCTGTATTTGGTGCCCCAAGTTATTGAATGAGGTTTATTGAATAAAGCCTGATTGAGGAATATCGGGCTTACAAAGTAATAAAATTTTAGATTTATTAAAGAGTTAGAAGCAAAGCGTATGCATACAAAAACCATTACACAACTGGCCGCAAGTTTAAAAGCGGGCGAGTTTTCAAGTGTTGAATTAACTCAGCACTATATAAATAGAATAAAAAACTACGATAAAAGCCTCAACAGTTTTATCACTGTATCTGAAACGCAAGCTTTTGCGCAGGCCGAATTAGCGGATAAGGCTATTGCCGCGGGTGAGGCGCAGGCTTTAACCGGGATCCCGTTTGCGCAAAAAGATATTTTTTGTACCAATGGAGTAAAAACCTCCTGTGGTTCTAAAATGCTGGACAATTTTATTGCGCCATATGATGCCAGTGTTATCGAATCCTTTAATAATAGTGGCGCGGTGATGTTGGGTAAAACCAATATGGATGAGTTTGCGATGGGCTCGTCAAATGAAACCAGTTTTTATGGTGTGGTAAAAAACCCCTGGCATACAGACTATGTTCCCGGTGGGTCATCCGGTGGCTCGGCAGCGGCGGTTGCGGCACGACTAGCGCCAGCCTCGACCGGTACCGATACCGGCGGCTCCATTCGGCAACCGGCTGCGCTGTGTAATTTAACCGGCTTAAAGCCGTCTTATGGTCGGGTATCACGTTACGGCATGATTGCGTTTGCCTCGAGTCTGGATCAGGCCGGTACTTTTACTCAAACGGCGGAAGACGCCGCGCTGATGTTAAATGTAATGGCCGGTTTGGACGAGCGCGATTCCACCAGTATCGACGAGCCTGTACCAAACTATCTGGCGAACTTAAACGGTGCTGTTAAAGGTTTAAAGGTTGGCCTGCCAAAAGAATATTTTGCCGATGGTCTGGATGCCGATGTAGCAAAAAGAATTGACGATGCGATCAATGAATATAAAAAGTTAGGTGCTGAGTTTGTAGAAATCAGTTTACCTAATACGCACTTATCGGTACCAGCTTATTATATTGTGGCACCGGCTGAATGCTCGTCGAACCTTTCTCGCTTTGATGGGGTACGCTTTGGTTACCGATGCGATGCGCCCAAAGATTTAGAAGACTTGTATAAACGCAGCCGTGGCGAAGGCTTTGGTGAGGAAGTGAAGCGCCGTATCTTAGTGGGTGCTTATGCCTTGTCATCCGGTTACTACGATGCTTATTATTTAAAAGCACAAAAAATTCGACGTTTAATTGCCAATGATTTTAGCGAAGCATTTAAAGAAGTGGACGTGATTATGAGCCCAACCACACCAACACCGGCCTTTAAAGTGGGTGAGAAAAATGACGATCCTATTTCAATGTATTACTCTGATATTTATACCATTGCCGTGAATCTGGCTGGTTTACCCGGCATGTCGGTGCCCTGTGGTTTTGTCAATGACTTGCCGGTTGGGTTACAAATTATTGCACCGTATTTCGGAGAAGAAAAATTATTGAATGTTGCACATCAGTACCAGCAGGTAACAGACTGGCATCAACAAATGCCTGAGGCATTTAAGTAAAATAATTTAACCACAACGGACACAAAGAGCACGAAGAAAATCTATTCAAGGTACCAGTCATTGCGAGCGATAGCGCGGCAATGACATACTTTAAAACTAAATCTTTCTTCGTGCTCTTTGTGTCCGTTGTGGTCAATAAAATGACATATTTTAGGGTAATAAAACTATGCAATGGGAAGTGGTAATTGGTTTAGAAATTCACGCGCAATTGGCAACGAAGAGTAAAATTTTTTCAGGTTCGTCGACCGCCTTTGGTGCGGAACCTAATACTCAGGCGAATGCGGTAGACCTGGGTTTGCCGGGTGTGTTGCCAGTGATGAATAAACAAGCGCTGAATATGGCGATTAAATTTGGTACGGCGATTGGTGCACCAATTGGTAAACGCTCAGTGTTTGATCGTAAAAATTATTTTTACCCCGATTTACCAAAAGGTTATCAAACTACTCAGCTAGCTTTACCCATTGTGGGTTTGGGCGAGGTTGATATTGAATTGGAAGATGGTACGACTAAAACCATTGGCGTTACCCGCGCACATTTAGAGGAAGATGCGGGTAAAAGCCTGCACGAAAACTTTAGTGGTGCGACCGGGATCGATTTAAACCGTGCCGGTACGCCTTTAATCGAAATTGTGTCTGAGCCGGATATGCGCTCAACCGAAGAAGCCGTTGCCTATATGCGCAAGATCCATTCGATAGTAACTTACATTGGCATATGCGATGGCAATATGCAGGAAGGCTCGTTCCGCTGTGACGCGAACGTATCGATGCGTCCGAAGGGGCAGGAAGAATTTGGTACCCGTGCCGAGTTAAAAAATATAAATTCATTTCGTTTTGTTGAGCGTGCGATTAATGTCGAGATAGAACGGCAGATAGATATTCTTGAAAATGGCGGCAAGGTGGTACAGGAAACGCGGCTGTACGATTCAAATAAAAATGAAACCCGTTCCATGCGCTCTAAAGAAGACGCAATGGATTATCGTTACTTCCCGGATCCAGATTTATTACCTATCGTGGTAACCGATGATGATATTGAAGTGATTCGCGCAACCTTGCCCGAATTACCTGATGCAAAAAAAGCCCGCTTTATCAATGAGCATAAATTAAGTGCCGATGATGCCGCTAATTTAACCGCCAGCCTAGCGTTAGCTAACTATTTTGAAACCGTGGCAAAAAGCATGGGGGACAGCAAGTTGGCCTCGAACTGGGTCATGGGTGAACTAACCGGGCGTTTAAACAAAGAAAACCTGGAAATTAAATCTTCGCCTGTGTCGGCAGAAAAATTTGCCGTTCTTTTGGCGCGCATTAAAGACAATACTATTTCAGGCAAAATTGCTAAAGAAGTGTTTGATGCCATGTGGAATGATGGTGGCGATGCTGACAGTATTATCGAGAGCAAAGGCTTAAAACAAATTAGTGACAGCGGTGCATTAGAAGCGATGGTGGATAAAGTGATCGCCGACAACCCCAATCAGGTAGAACAGTTTAAAGCCGGTAAAGAAAAATTAATGGGTTTCTTTGTGGGTCAAATTATGAAAGCGACTCAGGGCAAGGCAAATCCAGGTCAAATAAATGAGTTGTTGAAGAAAAAATTGAAGTAAGTTTTTTGTATCAGAAGATCAACAGCCTCTAATACTCAATGTTTGGAGAAAGATAATGTTGAAACTAATTATTGCCGTAATACTTTTTAGTATTACTTTTTTATCATTGGCAACAGCAGAAGAAAGTTATGCCGATAAAGCGCGTGCTGCCGCCCTGCCTTCGACTGGTGCGAATGATTTGCAGCGTTACGCCAATGATGGTGATTGGCGTATTCGCCTTGTGGTGGCAAGACGACAAACAACCCCAGCTAATATTCTGGTTCAGCTTGCGAATGATCCAAAGACGGATGTTCGTGCGGCTTTGGCGCACAATCTTCGTGCACCAAGAGCGGCGCTTGAGCCATTGGTAGCTGATTCGGATGAAAGTGTTCGTCTCTCTCTTGCGCATTGTGGTTACACCCCACCAGACTTACTTGAAAAACTACTCCTGGATCCCAGTCTTGAAGTGCGTCAACAAGTGGTCGTTAATCTTAATCTACCAATAAAGACGCTACAAAAAATAGCAAAACAAAACTCAGATTTAACGGATCGAGCTAAAACAATGTTGGAGCAGCGCAGAGATGAGCAATGAGTCTAAAGGTTTGTTTAATTTGCATTTGAGCTAGCTATGTATTGATAATGAAAACTTCTAAAGATACTTTACAACGGTTTCTGTTCGAAAATATTTCTATTCGTGGTGAACTAACGCAATTGCATAAAAGCTGGCAAGCGATTACCGAAAGCCATCATTACCCGCCCGTTGTGCGTGACGTTCTGGCACAAATGCTGGTGGCCGGTGTATTGTTAGCGGCCACTTTAAAATTTAAAGGTCGTATTATTTTGCAAATACAAGGTAATGGTGCCTTGCCCTTAGTGGTTGCTGAATGTAGTAGTGAGCATGCTATTCGTGGACTGGCTCATTACGACGAGGCAATAAAAATGGATAGTCTGAAAAATCTGGTTGGCGACGGGCAGTTAGCTATTACTCTGGAAACCGAAAATAAAAATGAACGCTATCAAAGTATTGTTGAACTGGTGGGGGAAACGGTTGCCGATGCAATTGAACATTACCTTGAAACATCCGAACAGCTTTCAACCCGACTTTGGTTAAGCGCGAATAATGAAACCGCAGCAGGATTATTAATTCAAAAATTACCGACAAAATTCGTTGATGAAGAAAAGCTGCATCTGTTACAAGCCGATGATGACAGCTGGAATCGAGTCGAACAATTATCTGCGACGATTAGTGATGATGAACTGCTTGGTCTAGATGGGCATGAAGTGATTCATCGTTTATATCATGAAGAAGATGTAAGGGTATTTGAATCTGAGCCTGTCTTTTTCCGTTGCTCCTGTTCTAAAGAGCGGGTTGCGGGTATGTTGCGTAATTTAGGTAAAGAGGAAGTGAGTTCGATCATTGAAGATAAAAAAATAATAAGTATTAACTGTGAATTTTGTAATCACCAATATGATTTTGATGCGGTTGATGCCGAACAATTATTTACCGATTCACTACACACTGATAATTCTTTAACACAACACTAAAATAGTATTGTGATGACTTTACTCGATGCTTTGAAATATGCGCAACAACGTTTTAAGGATATTTCTGATTCAACAAGGCTGGATGCTGAATGTTTGCTTTGTGCCGCAACCGATCAATCGAATGTTTATTTACGAACCTGGCCGGAGAAACAGCTCGAACCTTCTCAACAAGGTACTTTTTTAGCGTTAGTGCAACGCCGCGAGCAAGGCGAACCCATTGCGTATATTCTTGGGCAAAAACAATTCTGGTCACTGGATTTAAAAGTAACAACCGATACTTTAATCCCGCGTCCCGAAACCGAGTTACTGGTAGAACAGGTGTTAGAAATAAGTCGGCAGCGAGAGTTGGCTTCGATTTTAGAACTTGGAACCGGCAGTGGCGCGATAGCTATCGCGATTGCATCGGAATTAGCTACAACAATGTCGCAAGCGAAAATTCTTGCAACCGATATTTCGAGTAAGGCCTTAAGCATTGCCTCCGAAAATGCGGCTAAACATCAGCAGTCAATCGAATTTATACAAAGCGACTGGTTTGATTCACTCGTGCCACAGCAATTTGATTTGATCATTTCAAACCCGCCCTATATTGAATTGGGCGATACGCATTTATCGCAAGGTGATGTACGGTTTGAACCGCAACAGGCTTTGGTTTCCGGTAATGATGGTTTGGATGCTATTCGGCAAATCATTCAACAGGCAAAAAAATGGTTAAAACCAAGCGGCTTTTTATTATTTGAGCATGGTTACACTCAAGCTGAGGTGGTTAGAGGCTTGTTTGATGAAAATGCTTACAAAGAAATTAAAACAAGAAAAGATCTATCGCATAACGACAGAATTAGCTTTGCATTAAATAATTAATTTATAATATTAATGATATTTAAATTATGAAAATTTGTGCTAAATCACATCACTAGCTCTAGAAATTATCTAGCCAAAACGCTACCCTGAAATAACAGTTACAAGAGAAATGCTCAAATTTTGTACAATCAGTATTTCTGCTTATTTTCTGTTTTAACAGTTAATTTTGGATATAGAGGTAGCAGGTTAGCGTCGATGGAGTCACTTACCAAACAACGTGAAATAGTTTTCAGTTCCTACCAGGATAATGGCAGGAGGCTGGATAATGTTGAGCTGAGCTCAAAGTGTACTATTGGTAATGATCAGGCTAAATCGGCCATTTTTTTGTTAGCGGATGTTGATGGCGTCTTGGATCTAAAATATATCTCCGCGACTCACGTATTAATTACCTACGATGTGCGAGTGCTTACGTTAGAAAGCATTCTAGCGGCACTGAATTCGCTGGGTTTTACATTAGATGATAGTTTATTGAGTAAAATCAAAAATGCATTGTACATTTATACCGAAGAAACCTTGCGTGAGAATCTGGGGATTGCCGGCTCTAAAATAACACGTGATATTTTTATGGATGATTATCGGCGTCGTTCACATGGCTGTCGTGACGTGCGTTCAACTTACTGGCGGCGTTACCTGTAGTCTTTTTTCCTCTGGTTCTGCACGGGCCTTTGTTTCTTACCTATCCCAAACTACACCTTAATGTATAAATTCTTTATACTCTGTTGCTATGAATGATGAACAATTGCTTCGTTACAGCCGCCAGATTATGTTGCCGCAGGTTGATGTTGCCGGGCAGCAAAAACTACTCGATTCAACCGTGTTAATTATGGGCATGGGTGGCCTTGGTTCACCGGTGGCGATGTACCTTGCGACAGCGGGGGTCGGGCATTTAGTGCTAGCTGATTTTGACCGGGTGGAACTATCCAATTTACAACGGCAGATTATTCATCGACAAAGCAGTATTGGTTTATTAAAGGTAGAATCGGCTGAGAAAATGCTGCAGGAACTAAACTCGGAAATAAAAATAAGCACTATTGCAGAGAAGTTAACAACGCAAACATTGTTAGCCAAACTGGACGAAATTGATTGTGTTGTTGATGGTACAGATAACTTTGCCAGCCGTTTTGCCATTAATGACGCTTGTGTGCAATCGGAAACGCCGCTTGTTTCGGGCGCGGCGATTCGTTTCGAGGGGCAGGTGAGCGTGTTTATCAACAATAGCACAAGCCCCTGTTATCAATGTCTGTACCCTGATACGGGTGAAGAATTGGAGCAGACCTGTAGTGAAAATGGCGTGTTATCCCCACTTGTCGGTATAATTGGCTCGGTTCAGGCAACCGAGGTATTGAAGCTATTAATGGGTATTGGTACGACGCTACAGGCGCGATTGTTGTTGCTCGATGCGTTGGCAATGGAATGGCGTACGGTCAAGCTTAAGCAAGATCCTGAATGTCTTATTTGTCGTCGTCATTAATTAATCTCAACTCGGGACAAGGAAATAAGTGCTGGCCTAACTTTTGTTGAGTCTTAATGACTACATTGCTTATCCCTAGTTCAGCTTAATTATCCTAACAATGGCTATCCTTGATGGCTCCTAACGTTCTTACGGTTAATATCCCACAGTCTGTTGCTGGCGTTGTTTATCACTCTCGAACATCCCCAAAATGTAAATATTTCACAGAATAGAGACATATCCTACTGCTAGACTTCGTTAGAGAAAGTTGCCTATCGGTTTCAAAACAACACGTTAGTATAAAGCAGCAGCAAATAGTCATAAGTTTTAGTAGAGAATATGAAAGATGCGGATGTTAAGTGCACAAGAGCTTGTACA
Source organism: uncultured Thioalkalispiraceae bacterium (assembly GCA_964504295.1). GTDB lineage: Bacteria > Pseudomonadota > Gammaproteobacteria > UBA6429 > Thiohalophilaceae > SZUA-37. The sequence goes on along the minus strand of CAZDEC010000024.1, from coordinate 7,361 downwards.
AGATAGAATTGATTTAGTTTCACTGCCAGATGTCGCGATAAGGCTCAATGAGTTATGTGATGACGCCGGTTCGACGGCCGAGGATATTGCTGAAGTGATTGCAATGGATGCATCGCTAGCGGCTCGCCTGTTACAAATTGTGAATAGCCCCTTTTATAGTTTTCCGCAACAAATTGATACCATTACGATGGCGATAACCATTGTTGGTATTCAGCAATTACGTGATTTAGCGATGGCGACTCTGGTTATTCAACGATTTGATAAAATTCCCGAAAATATTATAAGCCCAGAAAAATTCTGGAGTCATAATATTGCCTGTGCGACCGCGGCACGCACCATCGTAACGGAGTTAGGCATTAAGCAGTCTGAACGTGTTTTTGTTGCCGGGCTTTTGCATGATATAGGGAAATTATTGATGTACCTTTCTCACCCTCACTTATCCTGTGCGGTGAAGGAGCTTATAGAGTCCAATCCTGACTCTGAAATAAATCAGCTTGAGATAGTGGCTTTTGGTTTTGACCATGCTGAGCTTGGTGCTGCTTTATTAAAGGAGTGGGGCTTACCTGATTCGCTTGTGGAACCGGTTAGATACCACCATGAACCCGATCAGGCCAAGCGTTTTGCAACAGAAGCGAGTGTTTTACATTTAGCCAATTATGTTGCAAATAAAATAGAACCTTTGTACGAAAATACAGAAGCTTTATCTTTTGATGAAAAAGTATGGACTATTTTAAATAGTACATCAGAACATTTGTCGGATATTACCAGCGCTTCGCAGACGCTCTATGATGCAACGGTTGGTATTTTTATACCTAAAAAGTTAGCGGCCTAAATTAATCTTCACCCATAGTCGCAAGTAGGTCGGCTTGTTCTTCCCTTATTAGAGGATTGATTATTTCATCTAAATCCCCTTGCATAATGTCATCGAGCTTATACAGGGTTAAATTAATACGGTGGTCGGACAACCTGCCCTGTGGAAAATTGTAGGTTCTAATGCGTTCCGAACGGTCGCCACTACCAACGAGTAATTTACGTGTTTGCGACTGTTCTGCATGTTGCTTGTCCTGTTCAATCTGAAAAATTTTGGCTTGTAGCACCGACAGGGCTTGCGCTTTGTTTTTATGTTGCGAGCGTTCATCCTGACATTCAACCACAATACCGGTTGGGATATGGGTTAAACGTATTGCCGAGTCGGTTTTATTAACATGCTGACCACCGGCACCGGATGCGCGGAATGTATCGACGCGTATGTCGCCCATATTAATTTCACTTTCTTCTATTTTATCGGCTTCCGGCATAATGGCAACGGTGCAAGCTGAAGTATGCACGCGACCCTGTGATTCAGTTTCGGGTACCCGTTGCACCCGATGGCCGCCGGATTCGAATTTCATATGCGCATAAACATCGTCACCGATAAGTCGGCTAATAATTTCCTTATAGCCGCCGTGCTCACCGCGGTTTTCATTAATGATTTCCATTTTCCACTTATGTTTTTCGGCATAGCGGGAATACATTCTAAATAAGTCTCCGGCAAAAATAGACGCTTCGTCACCACCGGCACCGGCTCGAATTTCAAGAAAAACATTTTTCCCTTCGTTTGGGTCAACCGGTAACATTAAAATTTGTAATTCTTCTTCGAGCTTGTTCTGTTTTTCAGTTGTGGCTTTTAGTTCTTCTTTTGCCATTTCGCGCATGTCGTTATCGTCATCTTTCAACATGGCCTGTGCTTCTTCAATATCTTCCAGGGTTGCCAGATAGGCATTGAAACAGCACACCACCGGGTTTAGTTGCGCGTATTCTTTTGACAAGGCGCGGAATTGATTCTGGTCACTTATTACGCCGGGGTCGGCCATTAAGGCGTTAATTTCTTCCAGGCGTTCGGCGATATTTTCGAGCTTTGCTTTTATTGAATCTTTCATTAATGGAGGCTTTTATTTAAAATCAGGTGATTATTATTGGTTATGAGAATTCAGGTTAAACAGTTCCTGGGCTAAATCCAGTAATTCTTCGCGGCCATCATAGGCGGCACGGTTAAGTTGTACACTGGGGTCATGGACCAGTTTATTGGTGAGAACGCGGGCAAAATCCTGTAACACCTGGGCTGGCTCTTTACCTGAGGCCATTTGCTTTTGCGCAATCTGTAAGGCAGCTTCGCGAATAATATCGGCTTTGTCGCGGTAGGCTCGAATAGTATCGACTGCATCGAGTGAACGTAACCAGCCGAGGAAATGCTGGGTTTCATTGTCGATAATTTCTTCGGCCTGTTCGGCAGCCTGTTCTCGGGATTGCTGACCTTCTTCGATTACATCGTGCAGGTCATCAACGGTATATAAATAAACATCACGTAAATCACCGACTTCAGTTTCAATATCGCGGGGGACAGCGATATCAACCATAAACATGGGGCGATGTTTGCGAGCTTTCAGCGCACTTTCAACCGCACCCTTACCCAAAATAGGTAACTGGCTAGCGGTAGACGAAATAATAATATCGGCATCGACTAAACGATGTGGCATGTCGCTCAGGGCAATGGCTTCGCCATCAAATTGTTCGGCTAGTAATTGGGCGCGTTCCACCGTGCGGTTGGCGACAATAACATTTTTAATATTTTGATCTTTTAAATGCCGGGCAACGAGTTCGATGGTATCACCCGCGCCAATCAGCAAGGCAGTATGGTCGGCCAGGTTTGCAAAAATACGTTTTGCCAAAGAAACGGCGGCAAAGGCCACCGAAACAGGGCTGCTGCCAATAGCGGTATCGGTGCGTACCTGCTTTGCGACGGAAAAAGTATGCTGGAATAATCGATTTAGCTGGCGGCCAATCGTGCCGGCATCGCTCGCCATGCCATAGGCGTCTTTAATTTGCCCAAGAATTTGTGGTTCACCCAGCACCAGCGAGTCAAGGCCACTGGCAACCCGTAAAATATGTCGAATCGCATCCTGGTCGGTATAGCTATAGATATAGGGGGCTAGTGCCTGATGCTCGAGGGCATGAAAGTCTTCAAACCAGCGGATAATAGCTTCACTGTCGTTGGCATGAAGTTCGCAATACAATTCGGTGCGATTACAGGTCGATATAATCGCCGCTTCTGAGGCAGGTGACTGTTTCAGGATACCGGTCAAGGCCGCGGGCAGTTTTTCCGGGGTAAAGGCGACCTGTTCCCGTATTTCTACAGGAGCGGTTTTATGATTGATGCCGAATGCAAATATAGCCACGTTGGAACTTATATAATTAAATCGCGTCTGAAAATCAGTACCTTAGCAGAAATTTTGTATCCACTAAGAATGTTGGTTTAAGTTTAACAGCTTAATGCTAAACCGGTTATTGCCAAAAATGAGTAGGCGCGTATTATAAGGTAAAAGCAGCGAAAGTTGTTTATTGTTGGTCAATCGAGAAGAATTTTTATGCAAATAATGAAGAAACACTTAGTTTTGGCCTTTTCAGGCCTGTTTTTAGTGAATTGTGGCGGTACTTTGGTGCAACAACCGTCAAAAACAAGTGGGGCTGTTGCTTCTCCGAGCCAAAAAAATGCCGTGAGTCAGGTAAAAATATCCGAAAAAGGTCACCGTGGTGGTGCTACGTCTACCAAGAGCCCTCTGGATGAATCTGTTTTTTCGGCAAAAAATAAAGGTTTAACAGCCGAAGTTTTACAATATTTAATGGTGGCAGAAATTGCCGGTCAGCGAGGTAAATTAGGTATCGCGGTGGCGAATTACGTGCAGGCTGCAAAAATTTCTCAGGATGCTGGTATTGCTGAACGTGCCAGCCGGATAGCTATTTTTTCACGAAAAGATGCGGCGGCATTGGAAGCCGGTACCATTTGGGTGAAGCTTGCGCCTGAAAACGCCGATGCACATCAGGTGGTTGCTGCTATGTTGGTACGCACTGGCAATATTGAAGGTGCACTCAAACATTTTGAAAAAGTATTAACGCTAAGTAAAAAAGGTGAACAGAAAACTTTTATGCTTATTATGTCTTTGCTAGGCAAAGAACGTGATAAGAATATTGCGCTGGATATTATGCAGCGCTTGTTAGATAAACATAAAAATAGTGCCAGCGCTTATTACTCCTATGCCAACCTTGCTTTGTTAACAAAAGAATATGACGCGGCACTCAAATCTGTTGATAAGGCGTTGAGTATAAAAAATAACTGGTATGAGGCGGTTATCTTAAAGACAATTATTTTATCAAGGCTGGATAAAAATACCGAAGCAATTTCTTTTTTAACCCATCAGTTAAAGGCTCAGTCAGATAATTATAATTTACGTTTGTATTTTGCACGCAAGTTAGTTGATAGCAAAAAATATACTCTGGCATATAAGCAGTTTGAAAAAGTTTATCGTGCAAACAAAAATAATGATGCACTCTATGCAATGGGCTTGCTTGCGAATCGCATGGATAAAATTAATTTAGCTGAAAAACATTTTAAAACATTAACCGATATTGGGGCGCGGGAAAATGAGTCGCATTTTTATCTAGGGCAGATTAGAGAAAAGAAAAAAGATTATTCAGCTGCCATCGACTGGTATTCAAGAGTGCATTCCGGTGTTTATGCCTTTGAATCTCGTTTGAGAATTATTGCACTGTTAGGTAAACAAGGTAAGGTTGCGCAAGCGCGTGAACAGGTAAAGGCCATTGATGTATCAAAGCCTGGTGAGCAGGTTCGCTTGTATATAATCGAAGGTGAAGTATTACGTGAAAACAAAATGTATAATGAAGCGCTAGAGCTTTATACGGAAGGCTTAAGTACTATTCCTGATAACATCGATTTGCTTTATGCCCGAGCGCTTGTTTATGAGAAGTTAGCTAATATTCAAGATGCAATAAAAGATTTAAGAATGGTCGTTAAGTTAGACCCGCAAAGTGTGCAGGCACTCAATGCGCTGGGCTATACGCTGGTTGATAAAACCGATCAGCTACACGAAGGTATTGAGTATATTAAACAAGCTTATCAATTGCAGCCAACCGACCCTGCTATTATAGATAGTATGGGCTGGGCTTATTATCGTTTGGGCGATCTGGATCAAGCTATTGTATTTTTAAAGCGGGCTTATACTGCTTTTAATGATGCTGAAGTGGCCGCACATTTAGGTGAAGTTTTGTGGGTACGTGGCGACAAAGAGAAGGCTCGGGAAATTTGGCAAAATTCTTTACGTGAAGCACCTAAGCACGACACGTTGTTGAATGTTATAAAACGCTTTATGTCGCAGTAAATAAATATTCATGAAAAAAATAATTTTTTTGTCTTTTGGTATTCCCTTAGTGATGCTATTAACATCGTGTTCCACGATAGCGGTTAAGCAAACTAGCGAAACAGAATCTCAGGTTATCTGGCAGCAACGTCAGCAACAATTGTCGAACATCAATGACTGGCATATGAAAGGGCGTATGATTGTTGTTAATGGTGTTGAATTTTGGTCATTGAGTGTTGATTGGCAACAAAAAGGTGAGCAATATATTATTTTTTTATCCGGCCCTTTTGGTGCGGGTAAGGTACAGTTAGCGGGTAGTGCCAATGGTGTGTTATTAAAAAACTCGGATGATCAGGTTTTTTATGCCGCAACCCCCGAAGAATTATTGTTGGAGCACACCGGGGTTGCTATGCCCCTAAGTTACTTGCGGTTCTGGATATTGGGTTTACCGCACCCCAGGGCGATTCAGAACAGTGAAAAGCTTGATGGCTTAGGGCGACTGGAATCGTTAAGCGTCGCATCACTGAATCCAGAGTTGCAAAATCCGTTACCATGGAATATTAATTTTATACGTTATACATCAATCGATAAAAAAATAGCGCAATCCAGCACTTCTTTTGATCTACCGGATAAAATTTTCATCAATCAGGGGGACGATATAAAAGTACGGGTTGTTGTGGGCGAATGGTTGTTCGATAATAGCCAGGGTTGATAATGGCCAGGGGTTGCTAACAGCCAGAGATTGCTAACATCAGTCGCCTGACAGTAAACGCACTTTATTATAAAAAGAAACGACATGACAATGTTGAACAGTAGTCTTCAATCCTGGCCTGCGCCAGCTAAACTTAATTTGTTTTTACATATTACGGGGCAACGTGAAGACGGTTTGCATTGTTTGCAAACTATTTTTCAGATTCTGGATGTTTGCGATAGCCTGCAATTTGAAGTAAGAGATGACGGTATTATATCCCGGATCAGCGAATCGGATATCCTCGAAGACAGCGATTTAATCGTAAAAGCCGCCAGATTATTACAATCCCATGCTGGGGTGGCTTTTGGCGCTTCCTTATATATAGATAAACAGCTCCCCATTGGCGGTGGCCTCGGTGGTGGTAGCTCAAATGCGGCAACAACCCTGGTTGCGCTCAATTATCTTTGGGACTGTGGTCTGTCAACTGATGCCCTAGCGGTGCTTGGCGAGCAACTCGGTGCCGATGTGCCCATCTTCGTGCACGGCATTTCTGCCTGGGCAGAAGGCATTGGAGAGCAGATTTCGGCAATAAAATTGCCAAAAAGTCACTATGTGGTGATATTTCCGCAAATTTTTGTCTCTACAGGCAAAGTTTTTGCTCACTCGCAATTGCAGAGAGATTGCACAACCATTACAATACGCGACTTCTCGGAAGTGCTGTCCGATTCAGGTTTTGAGGCGGCATTTCAAACGGTAGAAAATGTTTGCGAGCCGGTGGTTCGGAGCATGGTTCCAGAAGTGGATGCCGCGTTAAAAGACTTGGCGCAGTATGCCCCCGCGAGGTTAACTGGAACGGGAGCATGTGTATTTGCTCGATTTGATTCAGAAGCGGCTGCCCAGTTGGCATGGCAGCAGCTCAAAGATAAGTGGTCGGTTTTTGTCGCGCAAGGCGTAAACCGCTCGCCACTGTATGACGTTTTAGAGTCGGTGTCTGGTTAATAATCAGCACAGACAGGTTCATGTAGTTTTTAGTTTTTTTTCGATTAACTCAAACTGTTAATTGACAATTGGGCCGTCGCCAAGCGGTAAGGCACCAGGTTTTGATCCTGGCATGCGCAGGTTCAAATCCTGCCGGCCCAGCCATATTTATAATCTGAAAGTAGGAGATTGGGCATGGCCCATCGACTGGATAACCAAGCAGAAGTCTCCGATCCCAAAATGGTGATTTTTACCGGTAATGCTAACCCGGAATTGGCGAATGCGATTGCGCGCCGCTTGCAAATCCCGATTGGACGAGCCGTTGTTGGCAAATTCAGTGACGGCGAAGTTGCCGTTGAAATTTTAGAAAATGTTCGTGGTAAGGACGTTTTTATTGTGCAGTCGACCTGCGCCCCCACCAATGATAATTTGATGGAACTGCTGGTTATGATTGATGCCTTAAAACGCGCATCAGCTGAGCGGATAACCGCGGTTATTCC
>CAZDEC010000023.1:0-47219 GCA_964504295.1 uncultured Thioalkalispiraceae bacterium | reverse complement strand
GTGATTACGCCACATGCCTGTTATTTAGGTTTACATCAAGATAGTGAAGAAAGAAGAAAGTGTTATCGCCATTTTTTTAAGTATCAGTTAGACGCTAGTGATATAGATGCTATACGTGAAGCGGCTCAATTTTCAATGCCTTTGGGTAATGATCGTTTTAAACAACAAATAGAGACGGCACTTGAACGTTCGATTGGATTTATGAAAAGAGGCCGACCAATGATACAAGAAGATATTACGGTATACTTTTATTGAGAATAAGAATCATTTGTCACCGACCCCTTTTTTCTTTTTTTGTCACCGACCCCTTTTTTCTTTTTTCTTAATATGTCATCGCTAACTAAGGGATGATTTTTATAGTTACAACCACACAATGACAGATTAGTGTTTCATTGTCATGACAAAATTCTGGGTTGGCTTGTATGTTTATCTTAATTTAAAGCTGAAACATTAAGCCAAAAAGAATTACGTAAAGTAAAATCTTGCACATGAGTATTCGTTTACTGTCATCATGGCTTAACAATTTAGAGATTATAATGCTATTTCTTAATCAATAAATCGTATAGTGACATGACATTAATAAAATCAATCTTATATGTTTTCTTTGCTTTGTTCTTAAATAGTGCTTTAGCAGCTAAAGTAGCAGACAATATTTCTGCTAATAGTATAGCAAAGCGATACCCCAAAATTATTTCAGTTTTCCATAAAAAATTTCCAACAGAAAAAATTTCTACAATCGAAAAAAGCCCCATTAATGGGATATTCGAAGTTATAATTCCACCGCATGTTTATTACACAAACAAGGATGCTGCATACGTCTTTAATGGAGATATTTTCAATCTTTCGGACGAAAAAAATATTACCCAGGGTCGCCGAAAATTGGCCAGAAAAATATCGATAGATATGCTTGATCCCGAAAATATGATTATCTTTCCAGCAAAAAAAAGTAAATATACTATCTCTGTGTTTACCGATGTTGACTGCGTGTTTTGCCGTAAATTGCACAGTAAAATTAGTGAATATAATAAATTTGGTATAACTGTTCGCTATTTATCTTTTCCTCGAGGAGGAGTGAAAGCAGATAGTTTCAGTAAAGCTGTTTCTGTCTGGTGTTCGAAAGATAAGCGTAAAGCTTTAACCGATGCGAAAAATGATATAGAAATTGATACATTAACGTGTGATTCGCCTGTTCTTAAGCATTACAACCTGGGTAAGAAGTTTGGTATTCAGGGAACACCCGCTATTGTACTTGCAGATGGAGATGTTATTTCTGGCTACGTTGAACCCAATAAGTTAATCTCTGAGCTTAAAGCGAGAGAGAGAGTTAAAGTAGAAAAACATACTAAAGAGAAGAAGCATATTTAGAATGATTTAATCGACTATTACTTTATCCATTCTATTTAAAACACCTTGCCACGATTTAAATATTCTGGAACGCTTAATCTGATAGTCCTTTATTTTTTTATTTAGAGTCCATACTTTGAGTTGATTGAAAGCAAACTGATATGAAAGGTCTTTACGTTGCAACACAGGCTCAATTGATTTATTAATATTATCGAGTACATATTCTTGATCGGTTGACTTGTTATAATATAAAAGAACTAGATGATTTTCAATAGACATAGTTTCTTTGATATAAGCAATCACATAAGCTAGCCTTAGACTCTTTTCTCGTACGCCTGCTTTTTTGAGAAAATAATATTTAGCGACAGCAAAATCTTCGCAGTCGCCGCCATTTTGTGAAAGTAATTCTTTTGGGGTCGCCCAATATTCCTTTGTCCCCCAAAGGGTTAAATCTGAAATATTTTTGAACTGATTAAAGTAGTTGTTAATTACCTGGATTTTTCTAAAATCGTTTAGCGGCTTTATTTGTTGCATTAAAGTTGTAAGAGATTTTTGTTTATTTGAATGGATGCGATTAGCCTTGATTAAGCTAGTGGTTTTATGCCATAAAAAGCTGCTAGGTTCGGCAATATTAGGGTGTTTAGATGAGGCTGATATGTTAGAGGAGAAAAACATAAGCAACATAAGTGGGTAGATACATATATTTAAATGGCGAGATTTAACACGAAAATAACAAGCTGAGAATAACATAATACATAACCTCTATGGTTATGTAACGACCAAATATGGTTAAACTTTAGCCATTTCCATATGATGGGAGTATAAAGATAGTGATAACAATCATATAGATAGATAAATTAAAGATAATTTACCAGCTAAATACTTCATATACGTAATACGCATGTCATGCAAATGGATTATCTTGACTAACCCCCCCCTAATGACCTTTGAATAGAGGCAAGCGTAATGTATATGAAGATGCTTTTACTTGTAATAACAGTGTTACTCGCAAGTTGTACTACAACTCAAACTATAGTGACAAAAAAAAGTCCTACGCAGCAAGAGTTAAAATCATATATTAGTATTAGAAATTCTCAGCAGGTTATTGAACATGGTTATTCGAATAAGAAAAATTACGCAAGTAATTACCGTTACTTAACTCAAAAATATATCGATTTAATTATTCCTGAATTGCGTCGTGCGAAAGTAAAAATGAATTTAAGTGGTGAAAACTTATTAAGTATAGAGTTATATGAAATCTATATACCTAGTATGAATAAAATGAAACAGCGTAATGGTCTGGCAAAATTAACGGTAAGAATGAAGTTAGCAAAAGATAAAAGTATAGAAGTAATTGAAACTAAAAAATTAAAAAATAACAAAGTAAATGTTAATACTATTATATATAATCTAATTGTTTCTAGTGTTAAAAAATCGATGCACGATAAAAACTTCCTTTATTATTTAAATAAACATATAGAATAAAAAATATCATTGCTGCCAGATAACTTTATATAATGCTATTGAAATTCGAAATAGTTTATACGTTTATGATAATACTATCGCTAGCAAGCCGATATCCCACTATATATGCTGGTTTCAAAAAGTTAACAGGATAGTGGTGAGAAAATATATTTAATTATAAGAGAATGTTGGGTTGCACCCCCATTGGCTTAGGATACTAAAATTAAATCTCGTCTTCATTTGAGGTGTTATTAGATCTGGGCATTTTGGTTTTTGAGGCACATATTTAACTAATGGATTAAAAGGAAGTTCGTTTGTGTAGTTACCTACCACAGCCGTAGGCTTTACTGATTGTGTATTTGTAGCAGGAATTACTTTATTATTTGATTGTTGTTTATAGGGTGTTTTATAAAGAGTAGGAGCTGGTGAGTTGTATTTATAACCAGGAGTATCAATATATTGTGAAATTGTTTTTTTATTGCTCAATATAAATCCTGAATTTATAACGGTCTGTTTTGAGGTGCGATTATTATCCTGGTATTTTGTCAAATCAATGGCAGCTTCGCTAGCAGAATAGTTTGAGTTAATATCAGTATCGTAATTATTATAAGAGTTCTCATGGTATTTTTTGTTTATTTCTATGATTGTATTCTGGTCGTTGTCAGAACTGAAATTTCCAGTGGAACGCTTTAAAAATCCAGGGTTGTTTTTAATAATATACTCAGCAAACAAACCAATGGGGCGAATATCATTCGAAGTAGATTTAAAATCATTCTGTGAAATAGAATAATGATTGCCTGAGTAATCTTTAATGTTGAATAAAAAACCGAAAGGATGAGCGCTATGAGTAACATAGAGTAATAAAGCAATAATGGTTAAATAAATTGAAATTAAATAAATAATAAACATGCGGACTGGATCGCCTTTATGCTTGGCTGATAATTTTGTTATGTTCATTGTTTTACCCATTGCAATAATCTTCTCAGAGTATCTAATGCGTATTACGTTAGTATGACATGATTACGGTAATTCTGATTCTGAATAATAACCTGTTATTTTATAAATTGTAAAAAAAATATCATATCCCTTTAATTTAATTGTATTAGATTTGGCAGAATATAAATCTAAACGACCGTTAAATGATTCAGGAGGTAAGGCATGGTGAAAAATGATAAAATTGAGGTTGCTATAAAATCTATTAGAGAACAATTATATGAATTATCACAAAAGGATTTTTCATTGTTTGTTTCGCATTGCGAGATGATTTCAGATAGTTTGAGTGAAGAACTGGAACATTTATACGGTCATGAAAATATAGAGTCAATTTGTGAAATACTTGAAGATGAGTATTTTTTAAGCGCCGAAGGATAAGTGTTTTCGTAATACATATCGAATACGAATGTATCTGTTTTGTTTTAATTTTGTTAATGAAATATATGTTTAACGTTATATCGTCATAATTAATAAAAATATAATAGATTACATTTTGAGTAGGATCACAATATCATGAAAAAATTAATTATAGCTTCAATATTTCTATTCTCATTAGCATCTAATGCACATGCTGTATTTGTTAGTTACGATGTTGTTGGGCGGGCCGATTACGCAGATATCGGGAATAAATTTGGTTTGTCAAAAAACGATTTAATTCGTGCAAATGTTCGCTTTGATGATGGCTTAATTTCAGGAGCTAGCTATGAAGAGATTTCTTTAGGGGAGATGTCTGGCAACAGCCTTGCAATTAGTGTTGGTCTTGTGCAGTTAACTGAAGCACAGGATACAGGTTATACACGAGGTTTCCCTAAGATTGAGTTCACTAATGGACAGTTTAGCGGTATAAATTTTGATTCTACTAATATTTTTGGTCTGCAAACCTCTCAACTATCTAATTCTTACTTGCAGTCGGTGGGTAGCTTTGTAAACGGGGAGGACGCTGATAATAATTTAATTACCGCTAATTGGCAATTGGATAATTTTACCGTCGTACCATTACCTGCTGCAGTTTGGCTGTTTGTATTTGGGCTTGTTGGTCTAGTTAGGTTGGCTAAAAGATAACTTATCAGGGGGATTTATTTTTACGTAAATATTTTTCATATAAGTATTCACTTAAAACGTCATCTGTACTGGGGTTGGATGGAATAGTTTCAATTAAATCCTGTATTTTCCTTTGAAGGAAATGGTCAGGTAACGCCGACATAGCAATTAATTCAATATCATGCAGCTCAACGTTTATAGCTGAGTTTTCATTACCGTTATTAATAATAGAATTTAATCTTTCCGCATCGAGGTTAAAAAAACTAGACAACTCTTTACCACATTCAATAAATGCGGGTAGAACTTCGCTTCCTGAACGATTTTTGTGGTCGAGGGGGGATAGCTTTGTCAGAATTGTTTTAATAGCGTAGCGATACATATCTGAATCACGTACACCCAGTCTACTCGCAATACGCTTGATTTTTAGGTGGTCGCTTTCAGATATTCGCATAGAAACGATTTTTTTCTGTTTGTCTGTCAAAATATTCTTATTATAGGTGAATGATATAAAAAGCTTTGATTGAACGTAGTGTAATGGTTAAGTGTTACAAATAGATAACAATTATCAAAATAACGTATTTCTTTTGTATTGTTAATGAAATACCAATATCTTAATAAAAATGTCATCTTTAAGCTGAATTGTTTGTGTAGGATGCACGTCTTTATAGTATTTATAAAACAATTAAGATAAGGCAGGTTTCGCTGAGTATAATCTTATTTCCCTTTTCGCTAATCGCAAATTAATATCTAGCGGGGGTATCGAAAGTGGAGATGCGAAACTCTCCGCTTTGTCGGACGTGAGGTGTACGCATACCCTCATTGACGACTATAAAAGATTGACGGTGCGTTATATTCATTATGAATCAAAAATATATAATTATTCTAGTGGTTAATTTTATTCTGTTATCTGATGTTTATGCAAAAGTAACAGATGATGATTATACAAATTCAAAACCAATCAGTTCATATATAATTAAGTCGAATAAAACTCAAAAGATTAAAAACACAAAGATTAAAAATACTATAAATACGGTTAAAGTAGATAAGCCTGTTTTTAATATTAAGGAGTTTAGAATAAAAGGCAACACACTTTTAGATAAAATATTAATTGAACGGACGGTTTATAGTTTTCTGGGTAAAAATAAAACGTTCGATGATGTTGATGCAGCACAGGAGCTGCTAGAAAAAACATATAAGGATGCTGGTTATCCTGTTGTTAACGTATTAAGACCAAACCAGGATTTTCGCGACGGGATTGTGACATTACAGGTTGTGGAAGGGAAAATATCCAGATTAAGAATAACAGGTTCAAAATACTACTCCTTAAAGGAAATAAAAAACAGAGTCCCATCGTTATCTAAAGGCAACGTTTTTTTTTACCCTGATGTAAAAAAACAACTTAATACGGTTAATCAAATATCTTCTGACAGTACAATAACGCCCATATTAAAATCGGGGCGCTACCCTGGAAATGTTGAAGTTGAACTAAAAGTCAAAGATACATTTCCCTTGCATGGCGAGGTTGAAGTTAACAATCGTAATACAAGTTCAACGACTGAATCGCGAATAAACGTATCGTTGCATTATATGAATTTATTTCAAAAAAACCATGCGCTAGGATTGGAATATCAAATGTCGCCTGAAAAAACCGATGAGGTGAAGGTTGCAACTCTAGACTATATTATTCCAGTGGGAAATGAGGCTGATGCTCTTTTAATCTACGGTGTGAATTCGAATACCAATATAGCTACATTAGGAGCTGTTACCGTTATTGGCAACGGCTCAATATTTGGTACACGCTGGTTGAAAAACTTACAGAGCGGGGCTTTATATAGCAATAGACTCGTAGTTGGATTTGATTATAAGAATTTCAATGACACATTGAATATTCTTGGTGTTGAAATCCTTTTCCCCATTTCATACTGGACTGCAACTATTGACTATAGTGGTTCATATAAAAAGGATAAAGACGTATTTGATTACAGTGCGGGATTTATCTTTGGTATACCCTTAAATTCTAAATTAAATCAATTTTCTGATAAACGTTTAGGTTCAAAACCTGATTTTGTAAAGTTTAAAGCAGATGCTAGTTATAAATATTCATTCGAAAATGATATGCAAATAAAATCACGAGTTGAAGCACAAATAGCAACATCACCTCTTATTTCAAATGAGCAGTTCAGTGTTGGTGGTGTAAGCACGGTACGTGGCTACTATGAAGCACAAATTGTTTCTGATAGTGGTTTAATTATGTCGCTTGAATTAGTAAGCCCTAAATTATTAGAATCGAATAAGGATAATTCTCTCAGGGCGCATGTTTTTATTGATTACGGAAAAACATGGAGAAGAACGCCTTTACCTGGTACAGAAGGAACTATAGATATATATGGGGCTGGTTTAGGTTTTCGATTTTATGGTTATGATGGATTCAACATAGAAGCCGACGTAGCCAATTCTTTGAAATCTAATGGGACTATTAACAGCAACTCTACACGTTGGCACTTAAGTTTTAAATATGATTTCTAATAGTGTAATAAATATATTACATTTTTAACACAAGCGTCATGTTTGTGTAACAAACTAATTTTAATATCATCAGGCTAATTTATTTGTGACATAAACCAATGTGTCATATTAAAACAGGAATATTCTAACCATGAAGCGACTGACTTTACTATTAATTATAATGTTATCAATACCTAATATTGCTAACGCATGGTGGAATGAGCAATGGTCTTTTAGAAAAAAAATAACGATTGATACGACATCAGCGGGTGTTGAACTTGCAAAAACGCTACAGGAATATCCCGTCTTAATTAGACTGCACACCGGTAATTTTAAATATTTTCTCGATGTGAAAGCCGATGCCAGTGATCTTAGGTTTATGGCAAAAGATGATAAAACGCCATTAAAATTTCATGTTGAAAAAATTGACCCAATAAATGAAATCGCCTTAATTTGGGTTAAGTTACCGATGATTACCACAAAAACAAACTCTGACTATATTTGGATGTATTACGGTAATCCAAATGGGGTGAATGCCGCTGATACACCAGGTACTTACGATTCAAGCTATATCGAAGTCTATAGTTTTAAAGATGCTGAGACTATTCCTAAGAATAAAACTTCATACCCGGTTGGAGTAAGCTCGTCGAATATTAATATTAAACCAGCGTCTCTTATTGGGGCTGGTGTTACTTTGGATGGAATTAACAATATAAACCTTGCTGTAAGCCCGGTCATACGTATTAATCCACAAACGGGCTATAGTTTTTCTCTCTGGTTACGTAGCCCGGGCATAGAAAAAGATTCGGTAATTTATAATGTTGCGGATAAGACTTTTAATCTCATTTTGGGGCATGACCAAAATGGGATGTATCTGTCTATAACTAAAAACGGTACGACAATAGCAGAAGTTAAAAGTAGAGCCTTACTCAAAAATGCCTGGCAACATGTTGCCTTTACGCTGGATAAAAAAGAAATAAAATTATATGTAGATGGTATTGAAGTGGGAAAGTCAGCTGTAAATGTCCCAGAGTTTGGTGACAAATTTACAATAGGTTCATCTACATCAGAAGATAAATATTTAATTGCAGAATTAGACGAAGTGCGCATTTCAAATATTCTGAGGTCACCTACGTGGATCTATGCGAATTCTAAAATTCAAGGTCAGGCCAGCAAACTATTAAGCTACTCTGAAGATGAAAGCAATGAAAGTGGTAGTAGTACCTCATATTTTGGAATTATTGTAAAAAATGTAACAGTAGATGGTTGGGTGGTAATTTTTATCTTGCTCATAATGTTAGTTATTAGTTTTATTGTTATGCTCTTGAAAGGTTTGTTGTTAAGACGTTTAGGTAAAGATAGCAGTAAGTTCTTAGCCGAATATCGTAAATTAGGTAATGGCGATCCAGCACAGTTGGATGTTGAACAAACGGATGATGACAGTGAATTGGAAGAATCACCTATTACCGCCGCGTTATACGGCAAACATGATCATTTTCAAAGTTCCCCCATATTTCATCTTTATCATCGAGGTATTCAGGAAGTACAAGCCCGTTTAGGTAAATCCGCTGGTGCTAAGCACAATAAAGACGAAACCTACTTATCAAGTCAGTCACTTGATGCTATCCGCGCTAGCCTTGACGCAACCTCTGTTCGAGAAACACAAAAACTTAATAACTTAATGGTCTTATTAACAATATCAATTTCAGGTGGGCCTTTTCTTGGCTTATTAGGCACGGTTGTAGGGGTAATGATAACGTTCGCAGCAATAGCTGAAGCGGGTGATGTCAATATTAATGCGATTGCACCGGGTATTTCTGCGGCTTTGCTCGCAACGGTTGCAGGGCTTGCCGTGGCAATACCTGCATTGTTTGGCTACAACTATTTAGGTTCGAAAATAAAAGAAGCCGTGGCGGACATGCATGTGTTTGTCGATGAATTTGTAACACGGTTAGGTGAGTATTACAGCAAATAAAGGATGAGTATGTCATGAAAGCACAAATAGAAAATGAACCGTATGACGAAATTAATATTACTCCCATGCTTGATCTAGCCTATGTTTTACTGGTTGTTTTTATAATTATGACAACAGCAGCAGTACAGGGTATTAAGGTTAATTTACCTAAGGCAAGTGCAACCCCAAGTCTTGCCAAACCAACAACGAAAGCGATTAGTATCACTGCCGATGGAACAATATTCCTTGATACCTATCCTGTCTCGCTAGCTGAGCTCGAAGATCTGCTGCGTCAATATAAAGCAGTTGATCCTAACTTACCGGTTATTGTTAAAGGTGATGAGAGTGTTGCCTATAAGCAGGTAATAAATGTGCTGGATTTACTTGGTCGATTAGAAATATCGCAACTTGGCTTAGTGACTAAAAAACTGGTGAAGTAATGAATGCACCAGTAAATAATTTTGATGAGAACAGAATTCCGGGAAATAAGACGTCATCCACACCAAATAAAAAATACTTAAAATATCTGCCCTTTATGATTGGTTTAATTATTGTTGTTGTGGTTGGTATATACCTAATAATTCAAATACAAAAGTGGTCTCAATCATCAGGTAAACCGAAAAAGGCTATACAGATTATTTCGTTAATTCAACCAAAACCGCCAGAGCCTGAAGTAGAAGAGATACCAGAACAAAAAATTGAAGAAACAATAGAAACGCTTGAGTTAGAGCAACCTATTCCGGATATACCGGATGATGTGCCATCAAAAGGGGTAGCCGTAGATGCTGAAGGAAGCGGTGGTGATGGAATATTACGAGCGAATAAAGGTGGTAGAGGTTTTCTAGGCGATGTCGATCCATTTAGTAGTTATAAACAATTAATCTCTGATGTTTTAACTGAACTACTAAATAAAAATGAAAAAATAAACAAGCTTGAATATAACGTGAAACTAAAAGTATGGGTAAGTTTAAATGGTTTAATAACAAGTTTCAGGTTAGAAAAAAGTACCGGCAACAATTCTCTGGATAAAGTAATACTTGCTGCAATTCCTAAAAATCTTGATTTGGGGAAGTATCGACCACCCGGTATGAAAAAAACTGTTACGTTAAAAATCAGTTCTAGAAAATAACTATATAATTTGAATGAAAATAAAATGAAACAAAAAAATAAAATGCTTTCCATTGCTATTGCTTCGGCACTTTTGTTATCTAATACTGTTGTCAGTGCAGAATATGATGCTAAAGAGAAACTTGAATTACTGACACTAGGTAATACAAGTTTATACCTAATAAAACAACTGGTTAACCAAGGTGTATTAACAAGAGAGCAAGCGATAAACTTAATCACTGCATCTGAAAAAGCCGCGACTGAAGATGCCAAGCGATTGCGTAGAATAAATAAAACTAAAAATAAGCAGGCAAAAACACAAGAGAAAGGTCAGTTACGTAATAAATTTATTAAAATTCTGGATCAGGATAGTACTGTTGACGTCCATAAGATAGAGCCAGGCACTATTCGGGTGCCTTTAATTCCTGAGATTGTTAAACAGGAAATTCGTGAACAAGTGAGTACGGATTTACGTGAATCGGTATCGAGTGATATTTTAGCGAAAGCTAAACAGGAACGTTGGGGAATACCTGGTGTGCTACCAACCTGGGTTGACCGAATTAAAATATCCGGCGATATTCGCTTACGAGCGCAAAGTGATATTTTTGACCGCAGCAATACTAATCCACTTGAGTCTGGATTGGGTTATTTTAATTATCAGAAAATAAATTCAGCAGGTGGGATCAGTAATGCTGGTGATGAAGTTTATTTAAACAGTTATGAAAATCGTGAACGTATGCGAATTAGAGCGCGGTTAGCAATATCAGCCAAAATAACACACGGTTGGAAAACCGCTTTACGTTTCACAACAGGAAACTTTACAGATCCCGTATCAACCAACCAAACATTAGGCAACAGCAACCGAAATGCACGCTTAGTCTTAGAACGGGCATACCTACAATTTGAGTCTGAGTTTGGTGATATGATATGGACGGGTGGCCGTGTTAAAAATCCATGGTTATCGACTAACCTGGTATGGGATAAAGACCTTAATTTTGACGGTATGGCATTTCAATTTCATTTAAATAAATCCGAAAACCCGCTTGATATGGATGAAGAAAATGTAATTGACCCATTTCTAACCATTGCCGCCTTCCCACTCGCTGAAGAAAATCGCTATACCGATAAGTGGCTTTTAGGCGCACAAATTGGATTTAACTATACTTTTTTAAATTCTTCGCAATTAAGTTTTGGCCTTGCTTATTACGACTATCAAAATATCGAAGCTAAAAACAATCCTTTTGGTTCAACCATTAATAATCACACTATTCCTGATTATGTTCAACAAGGTAATTCTATGTTTAATATCAATCAAACCGGTGGCGAAAAATATGGTTTGGCAACAGATTATAATTTATTAAATCTTACCTTAAAATATGATATGGCAAATTATGCCCCTATCCATGTTTATTTAACTGCAGACTATGTTGAAAATATTGGCTATAGAATAACAGAAGATGCAAAATTATCAGACCCATCCACTGTGGGTGCCGATGGATACAAGAAGCAGAATAAAGGCTACCAGGTTCGAATTGATGTCGGTTGGCCGGATTACACTGTACGTGGTAACTGGCGGACTTTTTTTGCTTACAAAAAACTTGAAAGAGATGCCGTACTCGATGCCTTTACAGATTCTGACTTTCACCTGGGTGGAACGGATGCCGAAGGTTATATCCTTGGCCTGAATTATGGTATTGATGACAATGTATGGGTAACAGCAAAGTTTTTTAGTACGGATGTTGTCAATGGTCTTCAATATGGACCAGGCGGAAAATATAAGATTAATACGTTTCAGTTTGATTTAAATACAAAATTCTAAGTAAATTGACTGCATAATTAATAAAACGATGGCTTAATGATGAAACTAAAAAATTACTTAATATTATTAGTTGTTATTTTACTTCAGACTAATACTGTTTACTCGGCTCCCAGAGACGCATCCAGTTCCGGAAGTGATGCTGCCACAAAAATGAAGCTTATGTTAAGGCAGGTTATGTCAGAAAAAGAAGCTTTAATGTCAAAGACAATAAAACTTGAAGCTGAGTTAACCAAGCTAAAATCAGATGTTAAAGCGAAAGAAAATAAAATAAAATCAACTAATAACAAGTTAAAAAAATCTGGTACTCACAGTAAGAAGTTGTCAGCAAAGCTTAAAGAGAGTTACCAGATAGTAACCAATTTACGTGAAGAGAAGAATGAAATACAGTCAGCCTTACGAAAGATGTCGATTGTAAAAAATCAAACTGAGTCAAGTTTGAAAATATGCATGAAAATGAATGTCGATTTATTTGACACAGGAACCAAAGTACTTAACCGATATGAGAAAGAAGTAACAGATTTAGCTGAACCGTTTTTTAAATTGGGGTTTGTTGAATTGGAGAATGTGATTCAGGATTATCGTTTTAAACTCGAAGATAAATCCATACCTGAAGATAAAATAAATGATGCGTTGAAGATAATAGAAAATAGTCAGAGCCCTGTTGAAGCCGGTCATTCGAGGAGCGAAAACAGAGATAACCAGATAGAAAATAACAACACATCGACTGATACAACGGCATTTAATATTGAAAATAATGACAATAACTAAATGTAACTGCCTGATAAGTAACAACCTAGCTAAAACGTAATACAATAGTATTACAGATAGACCTCGAAGCACCATCCTCGCCTAATAAGTCAATAATTATATTCCCTGCGTAATATTACTGTAACGCCTAAACCTTATCGTCGTTGCTGTTGGAGCAAAGTGTGATTAAACGTTTTATCTAGGAAGAAAAATAACGTCAATGACATAAATTTTGTGTATTACTCTGACATCGGTTCGGTTTAAAAGTTTAAAGATTACGAATGCCTTTAAACCGGATTTAACTGGATTGTTAATTAACGAAGTATAATGAGGAAAATTTATATGAAATCTTTAAAAAAAATTAAATCGGTACTGGCTGCATCGGTACTTGTTGCAGCTTCAGCATCAGGTATTGCTAACGCTGCCTACATTGATGCCTTTGGTCAACCATCATCTGTTGTACTAACCGCTTTTGATTTTGTTCAAAATGTTGGTTATGTACGTGACCTTGGCGTAACTTACGATGTGTTCTATGCAAATTTATCTTCTGGCAATGCTCTTGCAGGAATGAATCTTGCTGGTGACACTAAATTCACCAATATTTTTGCAGGTTCACAAGTCAATGATATTCAATGGAATATTTCAGCTGGATTAGATGTACTTGCTGCGGATGACAGGATGTTAACCACGGCTAAAAATGATGTTACCCCTGTTTTAAATAATGCTACAACAAATAGCGTTCTGGGTGATATATCTATTTTCTTTGGTAATTTAAATGGTGGTCAATGTGCTGGGGCAATTGTCTGTTCGGGTACAGGTTCCGAATCAGGTAATGCTGCTGTTTGGTACGGTGACAAATTTAATAAAACGATTACTACATTCAATAATTCAGGTTCAATCAATAATGCAGCAGTAACCAAAACTAATAAAATATTGGATATATATGTAATGTCTAAAGTTTTAGGTGTACCTAACTTCTTTGGTGATCGTACATATGAACCTGGTTTAAATACAACCGTTGAGTCCTTTGATGCAAACCTTCAGCTTGCTGCTGACGGTACTTTATCAGCTGTTCCTTTACCTCCTGCTGTATGGATGTTTGGTGCTGGCTTAATGGGCTTTATCGGTATCGGTCGACGTCGTAAAACACAAGCATAATTTACCTCTGGCTTGCTCCGAATAAATATATTATTTCATATTTATCTATTCGGGTAAGTCTTTTTTATAATTTAATTTTTGGAGATATACAATGTCTATAATTAAAAAATCTGTTGCTATTGCACTGCTAACAACAGCGGTTGTTAGTACTGCAGCCGCATTTGATTTAGGTACGTCACGTGCTGCTGCGGAATTTCAATTCCGTATTTCAGGTGCCACTGCCTTTACTAACTCACTCGATAGCTTAATGAAATCTGACAGTACTACAACTACTGATAATCCTTGTGTTACAACAACACTTACCACTTATCGGCTAGCAAATGGTGCCAATGCGGTACTGCCTAAAGATGTTTATATTTGGGCTTGTGAAATGAATATGTCCAGTACCTATGTTGCTAACCTAAATGCGCAGCGTTCTGTAGAAGGTTTACCTGCAATTGCCGCAGGTACTCAAGCCGAGTTCTACAAAGTGGACACAGGTTCGGGTGGCGGTGTACGTCCATTTGTTCCGGTTGCCGGCGAAACAGTTACTTTCCCAAATGTCAATAATGGTAATGTTTCTACCACCGCTTGCCCATTAAACAGCACGTCTGGTAACTATGATTGTGCTAATTTAAATGCTACTGCAGATGCTGATATCCGTGATATCAACAATGGTTTAGATATGGGTACTTCAGATGTCGAGCCTGCTTTATTTGGTTTCACCACGACGTCAGCCTATGTTAAAGACGGTGGTAGCCTGATATGGGGTTTACCTGTCAGTATCGATTTGCGTGATGCACTTCAGGCACACCAATTTGTTGCCGCTAATGTCTGTAACCCTGCAAATGCAAATTATAATAACCAGGCAACTCAACCTGATGGTTCATTGATGGTCGACCTTAACGGTAATACTGTTTCTAATCGAGAAAGTGAAACCTGTCAGCCTAGCTTACAACGTGAAGTAGTTAATAGCCTTTTAACTGGGCAAATTACTGATTGGCGTTTTATTCTTAATTCTAAAGGTCAGTTTATTAATGCCACTGGTGCAGCTGCCGGTACAACGCCTCGTGGCGGTGACTATACGGTTTACGTATGCCGTCGTGGTAATACTTCAGGAACTCAAGCCTCGTATGAAGCGGTTTATGCTAAGCAACGTTGTATCTCAGGCATAGCTAAAATTTTAACACCTAGTTTAGGTGGTGTTGCAAAAGGTGCCGATGCATTTGCTCAAGTTACATGTCCAGGTCTTGGTCATGCTTGTGGTGCGCCAACCGGTGCTTTGTTTACGCCTGCTACACGTGTATTCGCTGGTGGTGGTACAGGAGATGTACGTGAATGTTTAACACTTCACTCACAAGATGCTAACAATAGTAATGGTGATGGTACCTATGCTATCGGTATTTTTGCAACAGAAAACGTAGCAAATGATACACGTGTTGGTAGCACTGTTTTTGGTACTTTACCTCAACGACGTTATCGTCATATAAAAGTTAACGGTATGATGGGTTCATTGCTAAATGCTGCAAATGGTCAATACCCTTACTTCTCTGAAGTGACCATTCAAACGCATGCGAATGGCGCCGGTCCTAAGTCAGACGCAATGCGCGCGGCTATGGTTGACTCATTCAAAAAAGCAATCTCAACACCAAGTGTATTGGCAGGTATTAATGCTAAAGCGATACACCCATGGGGACAAGGTGGTTTCTTAGCTGCAATGGATTCAGCCGGTGTTGCTTATGCGCCAAGTGACTATCCATTGAATGCTGCAGAAGTTGCTGCTATGCCAGTTACACCACTTAGCAAACACCCAACAGGTGCCGTTAATAACTGCCAGGAACCTGTACATCAAGGTGGCTCTCGATTCATCGTTGCAACACCACTAAATAATGCAACGAACTCGAATGCAACAACAGATTTACTGTTACCTTAATGTCTATAGTTTGTATGCATTATAAGTAGTAAATCAAATGATGTATTGGCAGGATGCCAGTTAAGCAAGCCCCGTCAGTTGGGGCTTGTTTTTTTATATAAAAAATAACCGTAGTTTAAATGTAATACATTTGTAATAAAATATTTAGCTAAGTGTCTTCAGAGCTGTACCGTTAACTCATCATTTCCACGCAGATGGGATTATAGGGGATGTAATGCATAATCCGATCAACGACTTGCTAGATCCCCGCCTGCGCAGGTATGACGATTTTTCTTGCATGTTTAGTTCATCTACTGAGTCGATAGACATTTCTATATAAGGTTATTCTGTATGATGCGATTATATTAATGAGGCAGCAGAGAAGCGTCATATAAACTTAATATTCGATTGTATTTTAAGGGTTATACTTCAAATCGAATTCGAACTGGATGTTGAATTAAAACAATAAACAATAAACAATGTTCTGTAATAGTAAATATCCTTGCAGAAAACGTGTGTGAATAAAATAAATTGAAGAGATAAAAATATGATGCTTATTAATTGGTTGTATGTGAGTATTAATATAGTTATACGTCATATAAATTCACGTAACTATCTTGTTAAGATAGCCCGCGCGATATCATTTTACTTTATTAGCTTTGCGTTGCTTGCGATTCAGGTGCAAGCAGGAAATCCAGTCCCCAGGTCTTATACAACTATTGTCAATAATATAGCTTACCCAAAAGCCTCTTTTATTCCTTCGTATAAGTTGCCTGTTCCTTTAGGTGATGCTTATAGTATTGATGGTGAAGAAAATAAAAGATGGATTGTTAAAGGAAATATTTCTGCAAGTATTAATGGCAATGCTGATGCACCTGTTCTAAATCTTAATCAATCAACAAACGAAGCGCTACTTGACTGGGCAAGTTTTGATGTTGGAGAAAATGCAACAGTTAATTTTATTCAGCCTGGAGAAGAGGCCAGAGTAATCAATAGAATTTATCAGGGGAACCCGGTAAAAATACGCGGTGCAATCAAGGCGACAGGTCAGGTATTTTTAGTTAATCAGAATGGTTTTATTTTCGGTTCAACAGCAACAGTGGATACTAACTCATTTCTTGTTTCTACTTTAAAAATATCAGACGAAGCGATAGATAAAGGTATTACTAATGTTTTTAATTCAAACAAGGCGGCCTTTGAAGCTTTTTTTGATCCTGATTCAGGGCAGAATTTAAGTGGCGATATCTTTATAGAAGAAGGTTTTGAAGCCAATATAAAGGGTAAAGAGAATGGTCGTTTTATCGCAATTGCTAGAAATGTGCAGAATAACGGAGTAATACGGGCAATAGATGGGCAAATTATACTGGCTGCGGGCAGTAAAGCTTATATTACAACGGACAAATCGTTACCTGGCTGGCTTATTCAAGTTGATTCCGAAAATCTTTCACCCACGGATGGCATTGTTGTTAACGGAGACTCAAGTTTAAGTAAGTCTCGAAACGAAGGTAGCTTGATAGGTCGTTTACTTGTTGGTCGCGGTAATGTCAGCATTGTAGCAAGTTCTATTAGTCAAAATGGTTTGATATCAGCAACCACATCAGTGCAAAGAGCGGGTTCAGTTAATCTTCGAGCGCAATCAGATACAAGAATATTTGCAAATAATCGATTGGGCCCAACTAAGTCAGGTACGGTTGTGCTCGGTGAAGGGAGTGTTATTAATATATCAACTGACGAATCAGATGTTGCGGTTGCAGACCAAACATTTCAGCCAAAATCAAATATTAATATTGAAGGTAGGGTGATACATCTTAAAAAAGGCAGCAGGATAATTTCAAATTCTGGTAACGTAACTCTTACGGCCAGACAAAAATTGGATAATGACCGTACCTTTAATTTAGATAAAGCCGGTGATGCACTTATATATATAGAAGGTGAGATAGATGTTTCTGGTGAAACTGTTACTAAGTCAGTTAAAGATAATTTGCTGACAGTCGATTTGCGTGCAGATGAATTTAAGGATAGCCCGGTGCAACGCAATAATGTATTGCGTGGTGAAAAAATAACGTTCGATATACGTAAAACAGGTACACGTGAAAATGGTACTGCGTGGGAAGGAACTCAGCTGGCAAATGTAAGTGGCAGCATTGATGGTATAAAACGTACAGCGGTTGAACGTAACCTTACGGGTGGAGCGATTCATATACATTCATCTAAAGATGTGGTTATAACCTCAGATGCAAAATTAGATATTTCCGGTGGTGCGATTAATTTTAGTCGAGGCATTATTGCAACAACCAAAATTGTTTCTGAAGGACGTGTGCTTGATATTAGTAAGGTAAAAGAGAATCAGCGAATTTCAAATATTAACAAACAATTAACACGAAGGCTGGCACGTTATGAATCGGCCTATGTTGAAGGAAAAGATGCTGGCACTGTAACAATTGATAGTCGTAGACTTGCGCTAGCCGGGACGATTAAAGGTAATACCCTGGTGGGCCGTTTACAACGTAATAAAGCCTCAGCGAATATTCCTATAAACAGAATGTATCGTGCAGCAAACGAAACGCCTTTGGCTGGTCGATTAGAGCTTGGTGCACAAAACCCAATAAATGTTATCGGTTTAGGTACCGATTATCGTATTAAAGATATAAGCCTTGTTGCGCAAAGTAACATCCGTATACCTGAACTAACAGAAATGTTAGATACAGAATATGAAAGCATTTTATTGGGTGCTAATTTATTACCTGGTATAGGACGTTTGGATTTACGGGCAAACGGTACGATTACAGTTATCGACCCACTTAAATTACCTGATTATTCTGAGTTAACACTAAAATCCAGCCAAGTGAAGATTGCTGCTGATATAACTAGCCGCAGCGGTGATGTGGATATAACTGCGACGCAAAATGGTTTGGCTGTTGATGAAATATTTATTGATTTAAAACAAAACAAAAAAATTGATGTCAGCGGGCGCTGGGTAAATGATACGACCTTTCTAACCGCAGGGGTAGACCAGGGTGTGTTAAGTGTTGATGGCGGAACCGTTAAATTTAAAGCACAAGCAAGTTCAGAAGGACAAACGTCATCACAAATACGTTTTGGCTCAGGAAGTGAAATTAATGTTTCTGCCGGTGCTTATGTTACTGAAAAAGGAATACTTAAGTCGGGTAAAGCGGGCTCAATTAGCCTGAGAGCGTCAAAAACGGGTATTTTTATTGATCCCTCGTTAACGAACTTGAAAGCGTATGGCTTTAATAATAGTAAAGGGGGTACGCTGAGTATCGATACCGGTGATCTTGATTTTACGATATGTAATTCAGGCTGTTTTTTGAGTCCAACAGCTTTTAGTCAGTCAGGTTTTACAGACTTTAATTTCAAGTCATCAGATTCGAATGCAGAATTTATGATTGCAAATGCTATAGAAATTAATATCGCACCTTTATCTAGAATAACGAATAGATCAGTGACTAGACGGAAAACAAATGAAGACATTGATAGTTTCACATCATTAGACAGATTGCCCGAGCAGTTCAGCAATCCTGTTTCGCTAACGGCGAGTGCTTACAAAATTAATCTGCAAACAAATAGTATCATTAATCTACTTGCTGACCCAGAAAGTAAGGTGGTATTAAATTCTACATATCAGACCTTTATTGATGGCACTATTAATGCACCAGCCGGTTTAATCACACTCAGTCAGAGGAAGGCCTTTGATTCGGGTGATAGCTCAAATTGGTTAAGACACTATATTTGGTTAGGAAAAAATTCAAGGCTATTATCAAAAGGTGCTTCGCGCATTAGTCAGGCTGGTTTCTTTGGGATAGCGTTTGGTGAGGTCTTTGATGGTGGCAATGTTGAGATCGAATCAGGTAGTGGTTATGTTATTGCAGAATCCGGTGCCGTTATTGATGTTTCGGCTACTTCAAAAGTGCTTGATATACAATCATTCGGTGGTCGTTCAATTCTATTTCGTAATGTCCACGTTGCAGGTGATGCCGGTAGTATCAAATTAGCCGCTAGAGAAGGCATTTTATATCAGGGTAATTTATTCGCACAGCGAGCCGATACTCTGGGTTCTTCAGGTGGCACCCTCACGGTTGCATTGCTAGCTATTAATGACGGGGATAGAACCACTGATTCTGACCGCGAGTTTGGTATTAATGCGGCCGATAGAAACATATTATTAACAAATAAACTTATTGGTTCTGCTGTTGAAGAATTTTCATTGGGTAATGGAGTGGTGTTAAGTGCGATAGATAAATTTGGTGATGATATAAGTTCTAACTTAAATGGTCTTGCTGTTATTACTACAGATTTAATTAAAAATAGCGGTATAGAGAGTCTTAATTTAGAAACTTATGATTTTCTGGGTTCTTCTAATTCTATAAGATCAAAAGGCCAGGTTTTGTTGCAAGGCAATATTGATTTGAGCCTTAATAAGTCGATTAGAATAAATACTCCTAATATTGTAAGTGATGGCGGAAATGCAGTTATTCAGGCACCCTTTATGGTAATGGGTTCAGAGGATATCCGTGTTAGTTCAACGTCTGAAAATGGATTATTACCGCTTCAAAATCCAGTCGCAGGTACAGGTTCAGTCCTTTTTAATGCCGATTTTATCGAGGTTAGTGGTCGCCTGGCATTGTCAGGGCTATCTAAAACCGGATTTGATAGTACCGGGGATATTCGTTTTCGTGGCGTGCGTCCAAATGAAACTTCAAGAAATAAAATTTCTGGTATTTTAATTTCTGCAGGCGATTTAAATTTTACTGCAGCGCAATTATATGCAACAACTTTAAGTGATTTCACGATTAAAACATTTGATTCAAGTTCAGAAACGGTTCAAAACTTTGTTGGCAGCGAAATAATACCCGAGATAACGATAGCGAGAAATACAAATGCTCCAACACCGATACTTTCTGCTGCAAGCAAGCTTACGTTTGAAGCAAATAAAATCACTCAAAATGGTGTAATTAAAGCGCCACTCGGCCAGATTAATTTAATTGGTCGTTCAGTTGTATTAAATGAAGCTGATGTGGGCAATGAACGTGTATTTGAATCTTTTTTAACCTTTGGAGCAGATAGCATTACATCAACATCAACCGAAGGGCAAATTATTCCTTTTGGTACTTTGCAAGCTGGGAAAGATTGGGTTTACGAGTTGGCAAATAATGTCTATAACGTGGTAACAGACGATACCAGTTTGCTTCCAACACAATCAATTATCTACAAAGCTGATAATTTAAAAGCGACAGAGGGTGCCATGATTGATATTCGTGGTGGAGGTGATTTGCTGGCTTATGAATTTGTGTCGGGTGTTGATGGTACCGTTGATATTTTGAATACAGCCAAATATCCAAATACTTATGCAATACTTCCTCGCCTAAACCCGCTTATTGCGCCATACGACCCATTTGAAATGGCTAATGTCGATTTGGAATTGGGGCGCTCTGTCTTCTTTGATGCGCCGGAGTTAGGGATAGAAACAGGAAATTATACATTATTGCCGGCTCGTTATTCCTTATTACCAGGAGCTTATCTTGTTCAATCTGTTGAGGATTATCAGGATATGGTACCCGGTGTCGTTTTCAAACAGACCGATGGCAGTGATATTATTGCAGGTCGTTTCACACAAAATACAACAGGCCGATTTGCAAGCCGTAATGTTGGCTTTCGAATATTAGAAAATGACTCAATCAATAAATTTGCACGTTATGATACGGCGTTAGCCAGTTCTTACTTTCCGGCTAAAGGTTTTACAGGACGCACACCGATTGATGATGGTCGCGTGAGTATTACAGCGAATAAATCACTGAGTTTACTGGCTAAAATATCAGCTCAATCGGGCGCTAATGGTGGGCGCGGTTCACAACTTGATATTGCAGCAAATAAATTAGCGGTGCTGACTCAAGCAAGAAAAGGCTCATACTCTAATGATGTGATTGAGTTAACGGTTGAACAATTACTGGAAATAGGAGCAGATAGTTTATTACTAGGAGGTACTAGAACTAATACTCAAAAGAACGGTATAAATATTACGACACTGGATGTAAAGGCAACCGAAATTTATATTGATAGTAATGTTGATTTTTCTAGTCGTGAAATACTGCTTGCTGCGACAGATAATCTTAATGTTAAACAAGGAGTCAGCCTAAAAGCGATTGGTGGGCAACAGAATGATAATGAAGTACTTGCGTTGAAACAAGATGCTGCTGTTATACGATTATCAAGTTTTAATACTGCCAGATTACAACGTGACACTAGTGCAAGTAGAACATCAAATTTAAACATAGAACGTGGTGTAAGTTTACAGGCTGAACAAGCTGGCTTGTTCAGCGCCTCAAATAATTTTAGTTTATCGGGAGTCAATCTCGACTTTGCTACTGCAAGTTTAACGCTTGGGGCGAATCAGATGAATTTTGGTTCTGTACCACAAGGTGTAGAGGGTTTGAACCTGCTAGTAACAGATATTAATAATCTAAAAGTTTCTGAATTAATCCTGGATAGTGTTAATAGCATTGATTTTTATAACAGCATGGCACTTTCAGTGAATAATTTAACCCTTCGTGCAAGTGCGTTCAATGCGATGGTTGATAATGCTTTGGTGGATTTCAATGTTGCTACTAGCACTCGTATCGAAAACCCTGCTGCAAATGTAACAACAAAAACTTCAACAGGTTCAGGGACATTTACTGTTAATAGTAAAACAATAGAACTGGGTTCAACAGGTGGAGAAGAAATTAATATTAATGGATTTAATGCGCTTGCATTTAATGCGAGTGAGAAATTTGTTGTTGATGGTGAAGGACGCTTGTTGACAAAGGCAAATATAAAAATTGTATCGCCTGTGGTTACTGCGGCTAATGGCAGTGAATATAAAATAGGTACAGTTGAAAATAGAACAGGTAATATATTTATTGCTTCTAATAATCTTGAAGCAGCTGAGCCTGTTGAGTATTTAGGCGGTAGGTTAGAGCTGGCAAGTGCCGGTAATATAAATATTGATACGCGAATTAGCATGAATTCAGGTGTATTGCTAATGAATGCTGTGGGTGATGTTTCATTAGGCAACAAGGCTTTCATTGATTTATCTGGAAGAGATATCGATTTTTCAGGTACAGTGAAAGGTTCAAAATCAGGTTATTTTTATGCCAAATCTGATGCTGATATAAAACTCTCAAAAAATGCAGTAATTGATGTATCTGCAGGCAGTACTTCGGGTGATGCCGGTGTTATTGTTCTATCGGCCAAAAATGGAGATGTAAAAATTGATGCAACATTATTGGCACAACATGCATCTAGTCAGAACGTTACAACCAAAGGTGGTACATTTATACTGGATGCAAAAATTTTATCGCGTGATGTTAGCGTAGAATCTAGTAGCTTTACAGATTTGAATGAATCACTAGCGGCAAATGGCTTTAATCAAACCCGTTCAATCAGGCTGCGTACAGGTGATATTACAGTAGAAACGCGTAAGAATATTGTTGCAAAAAATATTGAACTTATAGCTGATCAGGGCGAAATAACAGTAAAAGGTGTACTCGATGCTCGTGGTAAACAAGCGGGGTCTATTCGCTTAGCCGCTAGAAATGATGTGACTGTATTTGGTTCGGGTGACATGTATGCAAACGCAACGGGTAAAAACCAAAATGGTGGACGTATCTTTATCGGTACAACAGATGGGGTATTACAGTTGCTGAATGGTAGTACACTTGATGTTTCCGGTACAGATAATAATCGGGATGGTATTATTACACTTCGTGTGCCACGTAATGCAACTAATGATTCTATTCTTGATATTTCAAAAACGAGAATTAATAGTAGTTTTGTGGGGGCGTATAGAGTCAATCTTGAAGGGTTGCAGCAATATGATGTGGCATCCATTAATTCAGACCTTTCGGAAAATATCACCGCAGCAAAATTGTTTAAGGTACAGTCAGATTCGGAAATATTTATGGATAACGCGAGTACGATTAAAGCATCACTAGGCCGACTAGAATCGTATTTCCATATTACACCGGGTGTAGAAATTAACAGTGTTACTGCTTTATCGTTGGTGACTAATTTAGATTTATCAACGTGGCGTTCTAATGGAGAAACATCCGGTTATGTTTCATTACGTGCTGCTAATGATATAAAAATCGACAAAAATATAGGCGATGGGTTTGCTTCAAAGAGTAGTTTCTTTGGTCCGCCTGTGTCGAAGTCGTCAGATATGTTAAAAACTGATAGTTGGAATATTCGGTTAGTTGCGGGTGCTGATTTGTCTAGTGTAAACCCAATGGCTACGATAGAAAAAAATAATCTGAACTCTGGTGGCAATCTGATTATTGGCCTAGGTACTAAATCAAATAAACGTTATATACGTACTGGTACAGGTGATATAGAAATAGCGGCAGCAAAGAATATTATATTATCAAATAGCCAATCAGTTATTTACACCGCGGGCAGGATAAATCCAACCGTGACATATGATGAACACATTCCTGAACCAGGCAGTGGTTTTTTTGGTGGTGGAAATAAACTACCGTATGCCAGTGATGGTGGTAATATTTCGCTTACTGCCGGTCATGATATTAAGGGCGCTTATTCAACTCAGCTTGTCAGTGAATGGCTATGGCGAGTAAGTGACGATGATAAGGCTGGATTTTTTGATATAGCAACAACTAAAACAGCATGGACTGTTAGCCATGAAAATTTCGAACAAAATGTAGGAATATTTGGCGGTGGTAACGTAAAGGTCTCTGCTTTAGGTGATATAACAGACTTGTCCGTAATGAATTCTTCAATAGGTAGTCGTATTTTTAATTCTTCTGGCGAAAGTAATTTAGTAATTAATGGTGGGGGTAATTCAAACATTAATTCATTAGGTAGTATTAAAGGTGGCCGCTACCTGGTTGATCGCGGCGATATGTCGTTAGCAGCATACAATGAAGTTGGCAAAGGGACGGAGAATCCTGTTTTTCTGTTAGGCGATAGTTCATTAAATATTAGCGCAAGAAGTGGTGTTACGGTAGCTGGAATTGGTCAATGGAGCTTGTTGGCACGCTCATTAGAAGAAAAATCGGTAATAACAACGGCGCGTGAAGCAACACTTGGGACAAGTCCAATAGGACGATATTTCTTTTTATATGCTGATGATAATAAAATTAATTTAAATTCGGTTGCTGGGAATGTTGAGTTTACTACCGATGGTTTAAGTAAAAATCAGGGTATAAAAAATCAAATATATTCCAGTGATTCAGGTGTGTTCAATTCTGGCACCAGTGAAAATTATGTTTTTAGTGTATTAGCTCCACGTTTAGCGATGACAAGTTTTTCTGGGGATATTAATATTAATAAAAATCTAATTCTTTATCCAGGAGCAATGTCAGATTTAATATTGCAAGCAGATGGAAATATTAATATTAACCAGGCAATTTTAATGTCGGATGCTGATAAATCATTATTACCTAACGTGAACTCGCAATTAAGTTCATTAAGTAAATTGAGCTCTATAGTAGAAAATGGTTTAGCATTAAATGAAATATTTTCACGCATAAGCCCCTTTGCTCATGCAGCTATTCCTGTTGCGGCAGGCAGTAATCAGAGCAATGGGATTTTAAACGTCCGTCCTGTACAAGTTGTTACACGCAATGGTGATATTCGTTTTGGAGCAGCTACAGTAATTGATACTACTAAAGCTATGAATATGGTTGCTGGTCGCGACTTAATTTCGCCTGCTGTGCGTATACAAAATTTACGCGATACAGATGTGAGTACTATACGTGCCGGTAGAAATATTATCTATCCAACAAAAAGAAATACTCGAACAGGTGTTGTTGAAAATTCAAAAAATAATTTAGATATTGCTGGCCCTGGAAAACTCTATGTTATGGCCGGAGGGGATATAAACTTAGGTGCATCAAATGGTATTCGAAGTATCGGGAATCAAGATAATTCAGGACTACCCACAGGTGGAGCTGATGTAACTGTGATGACGGGTATTTCTGACATTCCTGATTTTACTGAATTTATTACAACGGTTATAGCGAATAATACAGATAATTATCCATTACTATATCAATATATAAATAACTTAGGACAAAGTTTATATAATAATATTTCATCTCAGGTCGAAGTAGCTCTCGTTAATCCTGCGTTAAGTTCTTTAACAAGAAAACAACAGCTAGAATCAGTAATGACTGGTATCTTAGCTAACCCGGAACAATTAAATGATATCTATCAGTCATTAAATATTGCTCAACTTGTGTATTTATACCAGACAGGAATTGAAAACAGTCAAAGTGGTTCGTTCGATAGTGGACTATTGGCTGATTCATTGTCAGTGTTTAATTCATTACGTCCAATTGATCAACAGTCGTTAGTTTACAGTGTGTTTTATCAAGAATTACGCAATACAGGTCGAGCCGTTATAATGGATGCTTCGACAGATTATGAACGCGGCTATCTGGTTGCCGATCTACTGTTTAACGATGCTAATCAAGGTGATTTAAGTATGGTATTCAGTCAAATTCGTACAACAGATGGAGGCGATATTAATATTTTGACACCCAATGGACGGGTGGACGTGGGTAGTTCAGCGGTACCTGATGATTTTGGAATTAGCAAGCTACCTGAAGATTTGGGTATTGTTGCAGAAGCAAAAGGAAATATTAGTGCTTTTAGTTGGGGTGATTTCCTGGTGAATGAATCACGGGTATTTACGGCCGACGGCGGTGATATTTTAATATGGAGCTCGAATGGAAATATTGATGCGGGGCGTGGAGCAAAGACAGCATTAGCTTCTCCCGACCCACAAACAAGTTTTGATTCACAAGGGAATATAATTATCACTATCCCACCTATTTTATTAGGCAGTGGTATTCGTGCTACCACATTAACTGCTGATGCTAAAGCAGGTAACATTGATTTGATCGCACCTCGTGGTGTTGTTAACGCCGCTGATGCTGGTATTGCAGGGTTTAACATATTTATACCGGGTGATGTTATTGGTCTTAACAATATTGATATCGCTGGTTCAGCAAGTGGCTTTAATGTTTCTGATACGAGCGTGGGGATAACACTGGATGTTGCTGGGGATATAACGTCAAGTATTACAAGTGATGTGTCAGAGAGTATAAGCTCTAGTGGCGGCAGTAAATCATTTGGTGCTAATTCATTAGCACTTTTATTTATTGAAATACTGGGTGTTACTGATGAAGAAGAATGTAATCCAGATAACGATAAAAATTGTAAATAACGTCAGTTAAATGACAAATGTAGTACATATGTATTACGATCAGGTATCCATTCTTTTTAAATAAACAATATTTCACGAAGCGTAATACTTTGGACATAATCAAATGAGACACTCGTTTTCGTTATATGACAGGACCTTTTAGTTAACCAAGAGGGCATGCTATGAAAAAGTATAAATATATTTATTCGGCTCTGTTTTTTATGTTTTTGATGTTTGCTAACAAAGCATACGCCAATACTCCTGAATTATCTTTTGCAGGTGATTTTAATTATTCATATTCCACTGTTACAACAATAGGGTTTTTGACTTTATCCGGTAACTTAATTGGTTCAGAGGGTTTGAGTGTTGCTCCTGTTCTGCTTAACAGTCAGTTCACACTTACATCAAAATTTCAGTCTGCATTATACGATTCTGCTAGTACAGAAGGTATATTTGGTTCAAGCATCACACAAATTTCACCATGGGATTTTAATATTGTTGGTGGAGATAATGCAAAGTTACTGCAAGGGAAAATTAATTCATTATCAATTACAGGAATCAATGGCTATTCATTCGGTTTTTTATCGGCTGATTTAGATGCGTTAACAGGGGATTTAATTTCAAGCTTCAATGCAAGTTCATCAAGCTTACTTGGATTAATGTTTAATTTGTCAACGCCATTATCACAAGGTGTTTTTGAGACAAGCTTTAAAGGTAATGTTAATGGTTCATTGACAGCGAAAACAACTAAAGTCTTTGAAAGCAGTAGTGCTCTAGTAATGTTGGTTGGGTTATTAGCCTTATTCAGTCGTAAGTTAAAAACTTAAATAATTAAGAGGATAAAGAAAATGGATAGTTTATTTAGCAAAAGCCTCTTAGGCTTACTTATGGTAGGCGTTATTGCTAGCGCACCTGTTTCTGCTGCAATACAGGCTCCTTATGTGAATATACAGGACCAGATGGCAGATGCCGGTACTATCAGTAATGCTGGTAATTTAACAATAGATGCAACGGCTCTAAGTATTTCCATATTAGCTGGCTCTAACATTCCTATTTCATCAAGTTTTAGCTTGGCGGGACAATTTTCAGGAATAAGTAATACTTCTTACACGTTTAATAACGGTACGCTATCCATTGGAACAATGTTATCGGCTACATTCGATAGTCTATCAATAACTCCACTCGGCTCTGATGCGGTTATATCAGCCAATTTAAACTACGTATCTGGTAATTCAATTATGGGGTTAACGTCGGGGAGGTTAGAAGGCACGTTGATTGGTGTTAGTGGTTTAATTGATAGTGATTTTACAGTACTAGATACATTTGTAAGTGTTGGTGAAATATCTCCCGTACCTATTCCTGCTACTTTATGGATGTTTATGCCTATGCTAGCAGGTTTGTTTGGTATGGGTTATCGGAATAATAATAAATAATTGTATATCTTTAGTATCATCCCATGAAATTGTTGTACTCATGTAGCGACGCAAACGTTTCAATATGGACTGATGGTTATGTAATAACTATCAGCCTCTTCACATATAAACTATTTAGAAAAAAACGTTCTTGTTTCGAATAGTAATATCTATTTTTTATATCAATGTAATATTACTTACATAGTATTCAGTTAATATAAAATATGTTATCTGGCTAATAATAAATGTTAGCTAAAATATTCATTAATATATTGGCGACCTCATGTATAAAAAATATTATGACCTTGTGTCAAAACCATTCTCATTGCTACCTGACCCAGAGTATCTTTATTTGAGTAAAAAGTATTCTCTTGCATTTGCTATGTTGGAATATGGTTTGTTATCTGAGTCTGGTGGATTTATTATTTTGACCGGTGAAATAGGTACGGGTAAGACTACACTTATCAATAAAATGATAAATAAAACTAACGATGTAACTGTTGGTATGGTTTCGTATACGTCTAGTAATTTTGAAGAGTTGCTTCAGTTAATTTTAATGTCGTTTAAATTAGAATATAAAAGTAAAAGCAAGATTGAGCGATATCAGGACTTAATGAATTACCTTGAATTGCAATACACAAAAAACAAGCGTTGCATTTTAATTATTGATGAAGCTCAGAATGTTGATATAGATACCCTGGAAAAAATTAGAATGCTCTCTAATATTAATTCTGATAAGGGACAAAAGATTCAAATAGTTTTGTCTGGGCAACCAGAGCTTCTTGAGAATTTAAAATCACCTGATCTCATTCAATTATCTCAACGGGTAAGTATTCAATATAATATTGAACCATTAACAAAGGAAGAATGCGCCGAGTATATTTCACACCGCCTGACAGTTGCTGGAGGTGATATTAGTATCTTTGATGAAATTTCCATTAACTGGGTCTGGTATTACAGTCGCGGTATTCCACGTGTTGTTAATAGTATATGTGACCTGGCCTTAGTTTATGGGTATGCAGAACAGAAATATATAATTGATCTTGATGTCATAAAATATGTTATTCGCGATAGGAAAGTGGGTGGTTTATTCGTGGACTTTAGTGAGGTCTGTAACGTAGAAGAAATACACGTTTCTGAAAGTTAATGTGATGTATTACCCCTTAAAATAAAACTCGACATTAAGATATCATG
Organism: uncultured Thioalkalispiraceae bacterium; assembly: GCA_964504295.1. Lineage (GTDB taxonomy): Bacteria > Pseudomonadota > Gammaproteobacteria > UBA6429 > Thiohalophilaceae > SZUA-37. The sequence goes on along the minus strand of CAZDEC010000023.1, from coordinate 17,366 downwards.
GTTAAAAAATCTTTAGTCTTGAATATTGAATTTACACGTCTTAAATCTGAACAAGCTGTAAATACTATTCTTGATCGGGTTGCAAATGGTATTGGTGGCTATGCCTGCTTTTCAAATGTACATACTACTGTATTGGCTAACCAGAACCCCCACTATAAATCTGTACTAAATAATTCAACCTTTACCTTTGCCGATGGAATACCAATTTATTGGTATTCCAAAATAACAGAAAAAAATCATATCTCACACATACCTGGCCCTGATTTTATGTGTACTATGCTTGATAGAAATCATGCTCGACCAATCAGACATTATTTCCTGGGTAGTACTGAAGAGGTTCTATCAACTCTTGTTAGTCAGTCTATATTAAAGTACCCAAATGCAAAAATTGTCGGTACCTATTCACCTCCATTTCGTGAGCTTACTGAAGCGGAGATAGAATCTATGCTCGAGAATATTATGGCGTCAAAGCCAGACTTGATTTGGGTGGGCTTAGGTGCGCCAAAACAGGAACAGTGGATGTCGTTGTATGCTGATAGACTAAAACCTGCCTTTTTGTTAGGTGTAGGCGCGGCATTTGATTTTAATGCAGGTTTGAAAAAAAGAGCACCTAAATTAGTACGGAGAATAGGTATGGAATGGCTGTACCGATTACTTCAGGAACCGAAACGATTATTTAGTCGTTATTTAAAAACTAATTCGTTGTTTCTTCTTTATATACTTAAATCAATTTTACCCGGTAGAAAAAATTAATTAAGTTACTTTAAAAATATAATGGCAAGGGACGCCAGTGACGAAAGGGTGAATATATTAAATCTATTTCCCATGTTTTTTATTATAATCTCCGATGCATAAAATAATATTACTAGTTGTATGACAAGGGAAACCAGGGTTGTATCTTGAAAACCTAATTTTGCGACAAAAATAAGAATAACAACCAGGAGTAGAAATAAATAGTCAAGTGGATTAAGTTCGAACTGACTTTGTTTAGAGTAACGAACTACCAGCATGATGGATGTAGATAGAATTATATAAAATATATAAATAAATATTGAGTCTGATGGACTAATGCTTAATTTGAAATTAAAAATATATGCGAAAAGAACAATGCTATTATAGATTAAAAGGCGTAAATAAATAAACCACACTTTGTAGCCAAAAATGAGTCTCGTTACCAGTAAAAGAAATAGGATTGTTGCCAGTAGTTTCAGGTCATAATTTACTTCTGTCGCATTTTTAGAGGAGTAAAGCACAAACAAAGATAGTAAAATATAAATGAAGGGTTTAACAAGCTTTAAAGTAAAGTCGCCATTACATATGTTTTTGCTATTATAATTGATTGAATCTTTATCACCTGCAGTATGAACCTTTATATTGTTCTTTTCAGCGATACTAAGAAACCCAAATAGCAGTATAGATACTGCAACGTATAAGGAAATTAATAAACCATCTGAAATATAAGGGAAAAGTACGGCACTTATAACGAGAATGGCTTGAATAGAATAAATAATTATTACTGACTCGTAATGATAAAATCCTATTTCGAGTAACCGATGATGAACATGATTTTTTGTTGCTCTAAACCAGTTCATGCCACCTTTTACACGTAAAAAAAGCACTGCTAATATATCGACTACTGGTAAGCCTATTAATAGTAGAACAATTGATGGACTGTAAGTAATATTTGATATTTGTGTTAGGTGTATAACAAGAAATGCTAAAGTGAAGCCAAGGAATTGACTTCCTCCATCGCCCATAAAGACATGAGCTGGATGCGAGTTAAATCTTAAAAATCCGAATATTCCGCCGATTGTCGATAATGAAATCAAGAATATTGTCATATCATTCGACATATAACTTAAGTAGGCAATGGCAATAAAGCTCATTAATGATTCGCCACCCGCTAAACCATCGAGACCATCAGAATGGTTTAGCGCATTAATAACACCAACAATGGCAACGACAGAAAATAATTTTCCCATAGTTTCATTGATCTCACCAATATAAGGTATATGTGTAACATATAATCCGCCATAGTAGACAACTACCAGTACGGCTGAAAACTGGCCAATGAATTTTACATAGTGCCCGAGTTGTTTAATATCATCCCATACGCCAAATGTAAGCAAAATCATTGAACCAGCTAAATACGATGTTATTAATACATCCCAATTTAGCCAAATTGAAATGGGTATTAATGAACCAATGACTATGCCTGGTCCTCCAACTCTTGGAATTGGCTGGACATGAATTTTTCTGGGATCTGGTTCGTCAAGCATTCCAATTATGTTTGCGTGTTTTGCAAGAAAAGGAATTATTGCCATACTGATCGGTATGGCAATAATCATCATTAGTAAACCAAGTTCAATGTTTGATGTCATTATTCTATTCAGATATTTTAATTTTTTATCAATTAAGATCTATTGTGTTCGTCATTGAAAACAGATTCTTAATATGACATATTCCAAAATGGAAAGTAGAGTTCTCTCTCCCTTGTATAATGGTATACATCACCTGTTGATGATATATTGCTAATAAATATTCTAGCTTTTTTGAGTTGCAATTTTATTAAGTATGAATTCAGCATCAGTCTTTCCTTTGAACTTATTCGTGCTTTTAACGGCCTGTTGTAAAGCATGTTTTGCTTTTAATGTATCACCTGAATTAAATAGCGCTTTGCCAAGATGATATTGAATTAATCCTGAATCAGGTAGTTTCTTTGCAGCCTTTTTTAGATAGTCGATAGCTAAATTAGGTTTATCCCCTTTAACCAAAACCCAGCCTAATGTATCGAGGTAATTTGGATTGTTTGATTCTTTGAATTTATCAACAAGAGAAACGGCTTTATTTATACTTTCTTTATCATTACGGAATGAAATCAGCATCATCGCGAGATTATTTGTTGCCGTATATGATTCAGGGTTAAGAGATAGTATTTCCTCAAATTCTTTAATAGCTAAATCAGATTTACCTAGTTGAGCATATAAATTCGCAAGACTGTAGGATAATACCTGGTTGTTTGTATTTGCTTTTTTACCGCGTTTAAATACCGCAATTGCAGAGTCTATATTTTTTTGCATTAAGTATATAGATGCTAAATTCTGATAAGGTACATTCCAGTCTGGTTTAAGATTCTCTGCTGATATAAAGTATTTTTTTGCTAGTTTTAATTTTTTTTGTGATAAGTAAACTTCTCCAAGAAGGTTTCTGGAAGAAACGCTTTTAGGTGATAGTGTTATTTGTTTTGACAGGAATTTTACAGCCTGGCTATGTTTATTTTGTTTGATATAATTGTTTGTTATGGCTGTTATTAATTTAACAGAACCTTTAGCAAGAGATAATCCTTGTGTGAATTCATTATGAGCCTGTGTGTAATTCTTTTGCGCACCAAATGCCACCCCGGCTGCATAGAAACCGCTGGGGTTTTCTTTGTCATTTCTTTTTATTTCTTCAGAAATATTTAGAGCAAGTTTTGTTTTTCCCAGCGACATGTAAGTTTTGTATAATAATCCAAGTGTTGCCATATTTTGAGGGTCTATTATGTTTGCATTCTTTAACACTTGAGCAGCACGAACAATATCACCTGTGGCAATAAATAGTTTGGCTAGCTCAATTTTTAAGTTTATATTTCTGGGTGAAACATTAATAGCCTGGATATATTGTTTTTTTGCAAGTTCAGGTTCATTGTTAGCTATATGAGCTTTTGCTAAAAGCCTTGTTGTGACCGGGTGGTTTGGTTGATTACGTAAAACTGATCTAAAATCACCGATTGCATCAATTAATTTATTCTTTGATAAGGCAATAGACCCACGCATTATTAGTGACAGGGTGTCTTGTGGATTCTCTTTAAGTACTTCATCGATTTTCAATTGAGCTTTATCAACTAAGTTTTCTTTTATATATATTTGTGCTAATTGCGTTTTAGATATTAAGCCATATTTTTTATTATTTTCATGATCAATTATATTTTCGTATAATTCTATAGCCTGTTCGAAAAGATTTTGCCCCTGATAAAGACGTCCCAAGCCAAGCTGAAGTTCATATAGTTCAGGATACTTAGTAATATAGGACTTTAGCTCGATTTCCGCCTTGTTTTTTGATGCTCGCTTCGCAATGTAATCCGTTAATGATAGAATTGCATTTTGTTTGTCCTTAAGATCATCAACAGCAGCTTTAAGTACTCTTAATGCTTCATTGGTTGCTTTGTTCGCATCATAAAAACGAGACAATTGTAAACGGTATTGTAATCTTTGCGGATTTAGGGTAATTACTTTCTGTAACACTTCTATTGCGCGGCCATTTTGTCCTTGATTGGCATAAATCCCTGCAATTAATAGCCTTAGCTCTGAATTATCTGGATTGAGCTTAATACCTTTGTCAAGTGTTTCTATAGCTTTATCATTATCTTTACTTGCGACATATAATCCTGTTTTTAATGCTGTTGCATCAAGATTAGATGGTTCAATTTCTAGCGCTTTTATTGCATCCTTCATGGCAAGTTGCTTTTCACCTTTTACGGAACGTAATGTACCGCGTAAAGCGATTGCGGATGCATTATTTGGTTGTAATGAAAGTGCTTCATCAATAACTTTCTGGGCTCTCTCAAAAACTCTCGCATTTAAATAGTATCGCGCAATATTTATATGAGCTTCAACATGTTTTGGATCGAGTTGTATTACTTTTAAAAAGTTCCCTGCTGCTTGCCTCGGAAAATTTAGTTTCTCTAACGTCTGTGCAAGAGCATAACGTGCTTGAACATCATCAGGTGTGATTTGCAGGGAGTTTTTGTATTCTAATCTTGCTTTTTCATAGTTACCATCGAGGAAATATGAATCTCCCCTTTTTAAATATTTTTCTTTTTTGCTTTCAGCGCCTCCGCATGCGGATAAAAGGCTTGTAATGATAAGTATTGAAAGTAGATATTTATATATGTTCATTTTACGATCCTGTATACATTTATTAACAAGTTTTAAAGATTTAATTAATTTGGAATATAATCAGGTAATTTAGGCATGATATTACTGATAAATTTCTGCAGAACAATATTGCCATAGTTATCCGGTTTACCTTGAGGGAGAGGAATGGTTAATCTAACCAGGGCTCCATCTGTTCTATTCTTAGTAAGACTATCTAAAAATAAATACCATTTAACTAGATATTCATTTGTAATAACTCGTCCACGTTGTTGGAACCAATAATAAACGAGCTGTCTATTTGGGCCGTATTGAACAAGTGTGCGGTTAACTGTTAAAGGTTGCTCGTTCACCTTAACTGTATTAATGGTAATCTGATTTATTTCCTTAATACGCCAACCACCACCAGGGATACAGGTTCTTGGAGAATGAGCAGATTCACCAGCACGTTGCGAACCATAGTAGGCACTATAGAAATTTACTCTATCACCGGAAGTATTTCTGAAATTTACCATTATGTAATCTGTTAATTTCAATTCTTCCAGCAATAGTGGTTTAATTGAGCTGGATACACCTTTCCATTGACCGATTTCAAGAGGGAAATTTGTATATAACTTACGCTCAGGTATTAACTCGGTTCGCGTTGATAATGAAAATGAGAGTAATAATGTAGCTATTAAAATAACAATCGATACAATCATTGATGCCGATATTTTACGGGTCTCAATTTCTGCATTTGTTTGTATTGGTAAGTTGTTTTGTTCAATATTGAAAACCACAGAAAGTGGACGACGGTCTTGGCCTATCTTTGTAAACAGCCACATTTCAATAACCAGTAGACCCGCACAGGCCATAAATATAATCCAACCTTCAAAATCATGAATGAAACCTTCTGCAGCCTTGCTACCAAAATACTCAACTGTTATGCCAATTATTCCTATTCGTAAACTATTCATAAATACGGTGATAGGTATTGCAGATAAAAATACAATAATTCTCTTCCAGGTACTTGTATGATAAAAAAGTGCTGCAATAAAACTTAGTGAAACAAGTGGGAATAGGTAACGTAATCCACTACAGGCATCAACAACTTGAAGCTTCATTTTTCCCAGGTCAATAACGTTGCCTTCTAGAAATACACTGATGCCAAATAATCTTATGAAACCCACGCCAATATTGGAGGAGATTAACTGTAATTCTGCAGATAGGTTGTTTTGGAAAAAATTTGGCAATGGGATCATGAAAAATAGAAGTATAAATGCTGGCCATGAAATGATGATAGCTTTAGGGCCGTACACAATAATGAATATTCCGCTTATAGATATAAGAAATCCATATTGCATGAGAATAAAAAGTGAACTTAATTCACCACTAAAATACAAAAATATTCCTGCTATCAGAATTGTTGTTCCAGTTATTCCACTGCTAACAGGGGCTCTTTCGAGTATGGTTTTATTTTGCCATAGGTAATAGCCAATAACGAAAGGAAGGATGTAGGCATGACTATATTCATCGTTCTCCCACTTTCCGACCATATTGATAAGACCTGAATAGAATATAGTAACCAATAAACCAATTGTAAGACCAAAATAGCCCCATATTGGTATTGATAGCTTCATGATTGTTTGATTGGTATGTTTCACTACTGTAATTATCTGAATATTTATTTTTGCTATACGATTGTTATACAACTGTATGTTTATGCTAGATAGAATATGATATTACCTAATTATTTTGACAGTATTGTTACGGATGTTATATGTTTTTTTTGCAGTTAAGACGTTATATTACAAAAATACTACGAATATATTAATGTTATATTAATCCTTGGGTGTACGATGTAGTGCAAAATAAATAATAAAGATGAACATGCTTCAACTAAGAAGAATTCACTGGTTATGGTTTATATAATACATTGACAGCACAAATGTAATACACGTAATAAATAATACATATACATCTGAGATAATGTTTTCAAATGTTATCGGCTATATCTATTAATTCAGTGCTTATACAAGATGGGTAGTCAAATAAAATATCAACTATTTAGTAATATTTGTTTTTGAAGGGTAATTTATGGTGCTAAGATCGTTTTTTATAATGGTTGTATTTATATTTCATTATGGTGCACTCAATGCATCAGAAATAAAATCAGGCTATAAGCTTGCACCTGAAGATATACTGAATATCTCAGTTTGGAAGGAAGATGGTCTTCAGCAGGATGTTATCGTTCGACCAGATGGTTTATTAACATTTCCTTTGGCCGGTACAATTCAAGCTGAAGGTCGAACAGTAGAAGATGTGAATGTAGATATTAGTAAAAGAATACACAAATTTATTCCTGATTCTGTGGTTACTGTTTCTTTAATAAAAGTTGCAGGAAATAAAATATATGTTATTGGGAAAGTGACAAGGCCGGGTGAATATGTTGTGGGTCGTTATATTGATGTAATGCAAGCCCTTGCATTAGCTGGTGGTTTGACGGCTTATGCTTCAGAAGGAAATATTATTGTCATAAGACGCATTGACGGTACGCAAAAATCAATCCCATTTGTGTATTCAGATGTGAAGACAGGAAAGAATTTAGATCAGAATATAATTTTACGTGCTGGAGATAGCGTTGTTGTTCAGTAATATATAAATATAAATTATATTTATCAGTTTTAGTTTAAGTTAGATGTATATAAATAGTAAATGTGGTATGGGACAAAATAAATCGTTTTACGTAATACTTATCACTATTTTATATAATGGATGTGTGAATTTGAGTATGGCCTCTGAATGGTATGTGAGCCCATGGATCAATTTAAGTATGGGTTATAACGATAATATTAGGCTTAATAACAGTGCCGGGAAAAGTTCAAGCATACTCACTTATGTTAGTCCTGAGGTTACTTTAGGAAAAGAATCAGAAACATCTTCCCTGGAGCTATCAGCAAAAGTTGATTTTAAACGATACTATTCTATTCATGAATTAGATACAGATAATAAGTATCTTAACTTTAAGGGTGAAAAATCATATGACCTAAGTAAAATATCTGCTGCTATCAGTTATTCAAATGACACCACGCTAGAGTATTTTATCGATGATATAGGTAAGTCCGATACGAAATTGACTCGGCGTGAGAATAAGACGTTTGATCCGGTATGGAGTATTGGGATATCTGAATTAACCAAACTAAGGTTGGGTTACACAATCAATTCAATACGTTACCCAGATGTTGGTACGATATATAGTGATTATGAGATTAAAACATATTCGGCATCTATTCAACATAAATTAAATGAATCTGCTGGAATGTTTTTTAATGTATATAGTAGCAAGTACTTTCAGGGTCTAACAAGTCGAACGACAAATATAAATTACAATGGCATTACAATAGGTGCTAGTTACAATATTTCTAAATTATTTATTGTTAGCGGTTCTCTTGGTCAGCAAGACTCTGATACTGAAACAATAGTAACTCAAATTGTGCCCAGTATACGCTTGAATACTAATTCAAAAACTAATTTATACAGCCTCGATCTAGAAAGAAAGTTTGAATTAACTGTTCTTAAAATAAGCTACAGCTTATCAAGCACACCTGATTCATTGAGCAGGCTTAATGAGCGTAATGAGATTAAATTTAAGTTAAGCCATAGGTTATCAGCAAGGTCGAGTATCAGTTTAAATAGTCGATATTTCGTTCAAAAAGTGGCAGATAGTAGCGATACAAGTGGTGATAGGTCATATCTCTCAATTAACCCTGTTTATGACTTTAAATTAAGTAAGAAGTCGAGGCTTAGAGCCTCATATCAGTATCAAAAAATTGATGTCACTGTAAATAACAATAGTGAGACATCTAATAGCTTTATGTTCACATATAGCTATAACTGGGGAAAAATTAAAATATAGGAAGTCAGTAGGGATTTTCTTATTGTCAACTAAGGTGAATATATAGTGGAACCACAAATATTGTCGTTAAAAGATTACTATGCAATCTATAAACGACGTCGTAAACAATTCTTTTATCCACTTGCAGTACTTATTACTGTAACGTTACTTGTTGTTTTGTTGTTACCACCGGTGTATCGCTCTACGGCTACAATATTGATTGAATCACAGGATATTCCTAGTGAAATGGTGGCTTCTACTGTTACAAGTTATGCGAATGAACGTTTGCAAATTATCAGCCAGCGAGCAATGACGACAAGTAATCTGACTCGAATTATTAAGAAATATAATCTTTATTCAGATGATAAAGATACCCTAACCACAGAAGAAATCATTGAAACGATGCGAGATGATATTAACCTTAACACGGTTAGTGCAGATGTTATGGATCCGCGTAGTGGACGTCCTTTGAATATTACTATTGCCTTTAGACTTAGCTATGATAATGAAAACGCATTCGATGCTCAACGTGTTGCTACTGAATTAACATCCCTCTACTTAAAAGAGAACATAAAAGAAAGAACAAAAAAAGCGACAGAAACATCAGGTTTTCTTGATTCTGAGGGGAATAAATTAAAAAATGTAATAGCAACATTAGAAAAACGATTAGCTGAATTTAAAGAAAAAAACACCTCAAAGCTTCCTGAACTAATTCAACTTAATTTTCAAATGATGGATAAAACTGAACGTGACTTAATGGATGTGCAGCGCCAAATTAGGTCATTGAATGAGAGGAGAGTTTTGCTACAAGGAGATTTAGCTCAAATCAACCCCTACACAAATATGATTAGTTCTACAGGTGAAAGAATTCTTGGCCCTTATGATCGTCTTAAATCTTTAGAGGCAGAGTTTATCAGTAAATCAGGTATCTATTCCGCACAACATCCTGATATCGTTAAGATGAAGCGTGAAATTAATTCATTACGTAAAGATGTAAAAAACAGTTCAAATACAAGTATACTTAACTCGAAATTACGTATTGCAAAAGGGGAGTTAGCCCAGGCAAGAAAAACATATTCAGTAAACCATCCTGATATACGTAGATTAAAAGCCATTGTTACTAAACTTGATTCTGATATTGGAAATATTAAGATAGCCCCATCTAAATCTGTCAGTAAACCCGATAATCCAGCCTTTATTCAAATAAAAGCACAACTTGATGCCGTTACTAGTGAGTTAAGTTCACTTAAATTGATGCGTGTTGGTTTAAGTAAAAAAGTTGATCTTTATGAATCAAGAATTATATCAACTCCGCAGATTGAAAGAGAATACAAGTCTCTAACTCGAGATTATGAAAATGCTGTTGTTAAGTATCAGGAAATACGGGCGAAACAACTACAAGCCGGTCTCGCGGAAGAATTAGAAAAAGAGAGTAAAGGTGAACGCTTCACAATTATTGAACCACCTCAGTTACCTGAACGCCCCGTTAAACCAAACAGGTTAGCATTTTTTCTGTTAGGTGTAATACTATCCTTTGGTGCTGGAATAATTATAGCCGCAATAAGTGAGGCTATTGACTCAAGTATTTATGGTTTAAAAAGCGTTATAAAGGCAGTTGGCAACGCTCCTTTAGTTGTAATCCCCTATATTGAAATACCAGATGAAACATTAAAAAGAGAAGCAAGTTATAAAATATTAAGTAAGAAAAACTTAATATATGCGACTGTTTCTGCAGGCGTTGGCTTAGTTATATTAATTATAATTAATAATTATTATAAGCCTCTAGACGTTTTATGGTATATCGCATTTAGAAAAATTGGCTTTTAAATACTAATCATTATCTACAAATTAGGATTGAGACATTTATTATGGAACATATAAGAGAAGCATTGGTGCGATCAGAAAACAACCATGTACAAGAATCTAGTGATAAACCACTAGAGAACACATATATGTACAGGCAATCTTCTTCTTTTGAGTATACACATACAAGAGTAGTCGATGTCGATGAATGTGTATTAAATAATAATCGTATTCTTAATATCAATAGTACAGATGAGATTACAGATATATATAGGATGTTGCGTACAAAAGTATTGCAAAAAATGAAAAAAAACAAGTGGAATGCCCTTGCTGTAACAAGTACATCTAAAGGTGAAGGGAAAACAGTAACCGCTATAAATATGGCAATAAGCTTTGCAATGGAAATAAATCAAACGGTTTTATTAGTTGATTTTAATTTAAGGGCCCCGGCTATACATAAATACTTTGATTTTAAGCCTGAGTCTGGTCTGAGTGATTACATAATAAACGATACACCTTTGGATAGAATAATGGTTAACCCAGGTATTGAACGGTTGGTTGTATTGCCCGGAGGACATTCCGTGATGAATTCTTCTGAACTACTTTCTTCACCTGAAATGTTGCAAATGGTTGAAGAAATTAAATCGCGATATCCATCACGATATATAATATTTGATCTACCTCCATTGTTGTCAACAGATGATGCGCTTTCATTTTCACCCTATGTGGATGCAACATTAATTGTTATTGAAGATGGATGTACAAAGGCTGAAGACTTAGTGCGCGCATGTGATATGTTGAAAGACTTTAATTTGATAGGTTCGGTTCTAAATAAGTCCGTTGATACAAAATATAAACGTAAATCTGATTAATATTCGGGTGAATGACTACAGTAATAATATCTTTGATGATAGATGTATTTAAGTGAAAAAAGTAATTATTATCCAGAGAATTCTGCCACATTATCGTGTGAAATTCTTCAGAAAATTACATGAAGAACTTAGTAATGTAGGTATAGATTTGTTTTTAATCTATGGGCAGGAAAAACATGGAACTGTACCTGTTTCAATTGATTCAAATGATGTTTGGGCGGTGAAGATTTATAATAGGTATATTTCATTTCTCGGTAAAGAAGTAATATGGCAACCATGTATTGATACAATAAAAAACTGTGATCTTGTGATTGCCGAGCAAGCTGGACGTTTGCTTTTGAATTATCTATTACTTTCTGTATTAAGCAAGAATTACAAAAAGATAGCTTATTGGGGGCATGGACGTAACATGCAGGGGTGTTCTGACTCAATTATGGAGAAAATTAAAACAAGACTAATCAATAAAGTTGATTGGTGGTTTCTGTATACAAATATTAATATTAATTACCTGACTAAATTTGGTGTTAAAAAAAGCACTATAAGTATTGTTAATAATTCAATTGACACAGATGAATTATCTGCTGAAGTTGAATTATTTTCAAATACAAATAAAAATCACTTAAAGAAAAATCTGGGTATTGAATCCGATAAGGTAGCCTTGTTTTGTGGTGGATTATATCCTGGTAAAGATTTACAGTTTTTAATTGAAGCATGCTTAAAAGTAAAGGAGAGTATTAGTGACTTCGAAATAATATTCATTGGAAGTGGGCCAGATGAAAATATTCTACAATCAGCAATAAAAAACTACACTTGGATTAACTATGTTGGCGCTAAATACGGTAAAGAACGTGTCCCTTATTTTATTGTTAGTGATGTTTTCTTAATGCCTTCATCCGTTGGATTGGCTATTATAGATTGCTTTGTTACAAATACGCCGCTAATAACAACAGATATACAAACCCATGGGCCAGAAATATCCTATTTATCTAATGCGATAAATGGCTACATGACAAAATATTCAGTTGCTGAATATTCGAAAGTAATTATAAGGTATTTATCTTCATCTGAAGAGCAAAATAAACTAATAGAAGGTTGCAAGCAAAGTGCAGGAAAATATAGCTTAGATGAAATGGTCAAAAACTTCGCGCAGGGGATACAACTGTGTTTGTCATAACGAAGGCATATCGTGACATTATTTATTATTTATTATTTATTTTTAGCGGTATCGTGAATTATGTTTAATCGATTACTCAATGGTCCTGGATTAAGTTTGTTAGATCAGGGAATCGTTTCGCTTGGTAATTTCCTTTCAGTTATAATTGCATCTAAGGTGATGACTGGTAGTGAATTTGGTATATATGTTATTTCCGTAACTACAATCTTTATTGTTACAGGATTAATAAGTGCATTAGTCTCTGTTCCTATGCGGGTGCATGGTGTGGGCCTTGCTGAAGAAGAATTAGATGTATATGTAACAGAAAATATTATATATCTATTTGCTTTATCTATTCCATCGGCTCTTGGTATCGTATTAATTCTCCCATTAATAATCGATATATCATACAGTAATTCTACCTACACGGGGCTTGCCTTTTTGTGCTTTCAGTTTCACGATATGTCTCGCGTTGTACGTTCAATTAAATTTCGTTGGTTAACACTTATTTTGTCTGACATAACAATGCACTCTATTCGAATTATAATATTTTTTATTCTATGGAAATTTGATGTTCTAGATATTAGGAACGCGTTGCTTATATATGCACTTTCTTCACTTGTATCTATAAGCCTTACAAGGTATTTATTAAACGTTCAGATAGTTTCACTGAATAGTTTAATGACAACTATATTCAATGCATGGAGGTTTGGTCGTTGGATCTTGGGCGAATCTTTAGTATTTACACTGTCTACACAAATATATGTGTTATTAATTGGTGTATTTTTGAATACTACAATGGCGGGGATCTATGGAGCCATTCAACAATTGGTCAATGTGATTAATGTAGTACACATTGGTTTGATGAATTATATCTCTCTAGCAATGAAGAAGAAGTTAAATAATGTTGATTATAAAGGATGGGTAAAACTTGGAAAGGCTGTAGCACTAACTCTTTTTTTGGTTACTTTTGTAATTGTCACTGTTCTTGGTGTATATGCAAAAGAAATTATAAATATTTTATATGTAGAATCCATGATGCTTTATTCGGGTGTGCTTTATATTTTTTTGATTGCGGCGTTAACAGCATCGCTTAATGCTGTGCTAACCATGGCTTTTAGAACGTCGAATCAACCTCAGATGGGACTGAAGGTGAAAATATTTTCAGCCGTTATTACTACTATTGTTTCTTACCCTTTAATACGGTACTTGGGTATCTATGGTGCTGCAATTGGTGTTGTGATAACACAATTATCATGGTTTGTTATGTATCTTTACGAGATACAGGTTAACAAAAAGCTTTCTGTTAATCATGTAGCATTATGTTTACGTGCAAATTAATCTATTTGGCCTATTTATGTATAACGTAAAAATTGTCTTCGCTGTATCATTACTTTTTATATTATTTAAGTATTTTGATTCTTATGGTTTATCTGAACCACGTGAAACACCTAAATATTTTGTATCGGATAAGTATTTTGGTATGCATATCCATAATGCAGATATGGCTGAAAATTGGCCTTATATTCCCTTTGGTTCCTTACGACTTTGGGATACATATGTATCGTGGCCAAATATTCAAAAGAGTCGTACTGCTTGGGATTTTCATAAGCTGGATAAAATTATTTCACTGGCCAGTAAGCGTGATATTGAATTAACTCTGCCATTGGGTTTGTCACCAACCTGGGCTTCGGCAAGGCCGACTGAAAAATCAGCCTATAGCCCAGGCTGGGCATCTGAGCCAAAAAATATTAAAGATTGGCGTGTGTATGTTAGAACGGTGATGCAACGCTATACAAGTAGAATCAGCTATTATGAAATATGGAATGAACCTAATTTAAAAAGATTTTTCAGTGGTACGGTTAAAGATATGGTTGTTTTGACTTGTGAGGCATACAAAATTGCAAAATCAATTAACCCTAATATCAAAATAATTTCACCTGCAGCCACTAATATGGAAGACGGTGTTAAATGGCTAGAAAAGTTTTTACACCAGGGTGGAGATAAATGTGTCGATATAATCGGTTTTCATTTTTATGTTTATGCGCATCATCAACCAGAAAAAATACTTATTCTTTCTCGTCAAGTTAAAAAACTTATGTGGAAATATAAAGTTTTGAACAAACAACTCTGGAATACAGAAACCAGCTGGTACTTCGCGCATGCAGAGGGTGGCCCTGATATTCGATATAAAGTACACGATTTGAATGAATCAGCAGCATATCTTATGCGTGCTTTTATTCTGTCTGCGGGAGTAGGTATTAAAAGATTTTATTGGTATGCGTGGAATAATACTATTATGGGTGGATTGATTGAACCAAAGTCAAAAAAACTAAAACCTGCGGCAAAAGCATTTTCAGTCGTACGACGATGGTTGTCAAATAATACTATTTCACCTTGCAGGAGGCATGTAAGAGTTTGGAGTTGTACGTTGCAGGGAAATAGAAACCAAAAATACCTAATCATCTGGACAGATATTGGTTCTCGTGAATTCAATCTAAATGGTCTTCGTGTTAAGGCTGTTGAAGAATTCATTAATGGTAAAATAGTCAGTAAAAAACATACAGAGGTCGATAAAATAATTATTTCAACGACCCCTCAAATTATAACTCTTGATATTTAGTTTTATTATTAAATTATGAAATACATCGCTGCTTTATTAGTTATTTTATTAATTGCCAAGGATGCCGGTCATTTAGGTGATCGTTATATTATGCGCGGTATAGGCCAGGGCCTGTGGTTGATTTTTGGTTTTGCATGGGTAATAAGCCATATTGAACATATCAATTGGCGCGCTTATTCTTTGGTTATTTCATATCTATTTGTTTTATTAGTCTCTGCAGCTTTAAGCTCCTATTCATTAGAAGCCTTTATACAAGTTGCTTCATTGTTTGCGATTTTATTTTTTTCGATTGCAGTTACTGAAAATGTAGCCTCATCACGAATTAACCGTATGATTATGTCAACAACATTTTGGATGTTCCTGCTAGTGGCTGTTATAAGTATTGTTTTACTCAAAATAGCGCCTGACATTGTCTATCAAGTAGGAAATATTGCAGGTGGTAAACGATTTGCGGGTTTGTTCAACAGGCCTGGTATGATGGGCGTTGCTGCTGGTATTTTGTTAGGTATTGCTTTATTTGGAAAATTTGAGCGAAATATTTTTATGAAATCAATAAGGTTTCTTGCGGTTATTGTTGCTCTTACATGTTTAATTCTGGCAGCGGCAAGAACATTTTGGGTTGCTGGAATTGTCGCGATTGTTTTGACCGTGTTCAGAAAATACAGGTTGAATATTGGTGTTTCTGTGATGGTTAGCGTGTTAGTTATAAGTGTGGCAATGTTTCTTTATGCATCAAATTTTACTTTTTCTAAAGATACACAAAAAACAACACTACGTACTGGAAGTGTGAAGACCCTTACAGGGCGTACAAAAATATGGGAGGAAACCTTTTCTGCATTAAGTCGAAAACCTTTTTTTGGTTTTGGGTTTGGTATGACGGGTAAGGCTTTAACTAAAGCTGGAAATAGAAATAGTTATTTTACGAGTAATTCTTCTAAATTTTTATCTATACCTACATTGCATAATGGATATATACAAGCACTTGCTGATTCCGGTTATATTGGTGGTATCTTGTATACTATAATAATTATAGTTACCTTAGCTACTTTTTTCCGTAAATCTGTTATAGCTGAACATGGTTTAGAGTTTTATCTTGTTGTATTTCTGGCTGTTGGGAATTTAGCTGAATCTCTGATTTTTAAGGCGTCTACGTTACAGAGTACCTTATTCTGGTACCTGGTAATAATTGGGTTAAACATGAGGTATGCAAGATCTATTGCCAATAAGGATAAGGCTGTTATTTAGGTACAATATATTATAACGATTAACTTAATCGTTGTTGTCGCTACATATTAACGATGAGTTGTAAGTGAATACTTCCGTAGCAATAAATGGAAATAACTTCAGGAGGTATCCTTTTATATAATAATTTACAATACCCTTTTTACCCTTTTTATATGTATACGACTCTTTTGATGGGTTTGTTGTTATTTGATTTATAACCTCAAGATTACACGATTGCACTAAACTACGAATTGTTTTTGGTGAATAGAAGTTAATATGACCAACTTTATTGAAAACAAAATTCCACGGTAATCTCACTGAATCTTCAAGAGGTACTTCGATTAAAATATATTTTGCTATTCTTTTAGCTTCAAAAATAAGTTTTCTAGGATACTCAAGATGTTCAACAACATGGCTAAGTATAACTAAATCGAATCTTTTATCATCGTATGGTACATTGTACCCATCAAATAAAGTACATTCCTTTAACCTTGAAATATTTTTATTGTTTATTGTTGCCACACCTGACGGTGATATTTCAAGGGCATATAATTCGTCAGCCATCTCTAATTCTGACAACCTTTTTAATATGGAACCCTCTCCTGCACCTATTTCGATAATAGAGTTTATTGATAGATCTGTGCATAGCGCCTGAATATTATTAACTTTATTAATAGCCCCTAACCAACGCCATTCAGAATCACCTTCTTCATAATAATCTTCATAGTTGCTCTTTAAATCGGCACTTATTTCTATGTCACTCATACAATATCCTCGAATATTTTTCTGTATACTTAACCTGTATGATCTTATTAGGGGCTAAAATGATTAACTTAAGCATAATGATACATTTTAATTATGAATATAAGATTAAATATTGGCTGTTTTTTATAAATGAATACTG